>NZ_LT607568.1:56295-162986 GCF_900095275.1 Pseudomonas sp. UMAB-40 | reverse complement strand
GCAGTCATTCTTGTTTTTCTCTTCATCGCATTACCTTAGGTTCGAACGTCCGCTTTTGGCCGATTTCTGCCTGTCACGACCGGCTGAAACCGACTCAAAGCCGCCGCTGGCCAAAGGCAGAAAACGGCCAATAGCAGCAGCTCGGCACGCCGAGACGTTAGGAGCAGCCTCATATAAGTAAATGACTAAGCAATGCATACCTGGGTTGGTCGCTAACGTGTGGAGATCTTCTTCATTGGATAGTTTGGTTTAAGGTCGTGATTATCTGCAATGCCGTACCAAAACCAAAAAGGCTAATGCTTCGGTCTTTGTTCGACTCGTGTGGCCATTCCACATACCTAGTCAGCACAGAGGTCCCCCCTTTCATCGCGGATACTAGAGCAGCCTCCTGTTGTGGGGAAAAGCCAGGATCAGCACGAGCAGTGACAGGCGCCGCGTTGTCGATGCGCAGCGCTATAGAAGAGCCGGGGAAGTGATCATTCCCTATCTGCACAAAATAGGACGAAGCGCCGGAGACACCTACGATCAGGCTTGTTCTGGACATTGCACAATAATGAGTATCGCTCATGCCATCTTGCATGCAGCGAAGATCCCAGTTTTCATCATAGTTGTCCTTCAGGATATCAAGCACGTTAGTCGGCAGCCCTTGTACTGAGCCGCTGCCATAGGTGTAGTCGAAACGGTATTTGGCACCGTTGAGCGTTCCCGACTCTACGCGATGAAGCACATTGTTCCTTCCCGACATCAGGTCGAAAGATACGTGACAGACGACTTTTCCTCCTTGGAAAATCGGACCTACAATATTGATCATCTCAGGCGCGGCCACTGTTGGCTTATTCTTTTTGTACCCAGACTCATACTGCGTATCGGGGCACTGTGCTGCTTGGATTACATGCGGTGCGAGGGCAGCAACCACAATTGCGAACGTGATGGGCCTAAAATTGTACATTTCATTAATCCCTTAATATGAATGGTCTGCATAGGAAAAATCAGGCCCTATCCTATACCTGAGTTACCCCCAATCCATCCCTTGCTGTGCTGTAGGCGCCACAGTAGGCGGCACACAGTCACCTGATTCGGGTCGGAAGCAGCCCTTCGCGACTGCTGAAATGGGCCGATAGCAGCCAGCAATGAGTCAATTTCGCCCAAAAGCTGAGCCTCATGGATACAGTTGCCGACTTGCCCTCCCCTCTGTGACGACGGACGAACCCACCGCCACAGAGGGATTGCCCTTACTCCTTCACCTCAACCTTATCCAACGCCTGATTCACCGCCAATTCCCCCAACATCACCACCTGAGTAATCCCCAGCAGCGTCTTGCGATGCGAGTTATCCAGCAACGCCGCGAAATTGCTGAGCATGGTAGTCGCCGAGCCCAGTGATTCGCTGGCGTTGGCCAGCAGGGATTCGGTGTCGTATTTGGGGTTGGCGAGGAACATGGGTTCGGGTTCGTGGGTGCTGGCCATGATGTTGGCACCTGGGTTGAGGTAGTGGTCGAGGGCGCGTTCGGCGGCTTCGTGGAGTTTTCTGGAATCGAGGGATTCGTAGGGGGATGCTGGATTGTTGTCTGGTGGGTTTGGTGTTGGTTTGATCATGGTGAAACCTCTAGCGCGAATATTTCAAGGAGCCATCACCCTCTCGCTACCAAACGGAGGGTGGCGGCCATACGCGGGTTGGTAGACCGGTCGCACTAGAACCCGGCGCCCACAAGTGGGCCCCACGCATGACCACCATGAACGCAAAGTCTTGTGAAACCGACTGCGTAAAGGTGAAGCCATGAGTCTAGAACGATCCGGGCTACCAAACCCGCTCACTGTTTTTCAGTGACCCAGCCACGATAGAACCCCTGTCCTAGACGCACAAGCCGGCGGATTCTGGCGCACGCGTAGGCAACGACGCAAGGCGTTGTAGCCGTTAGGACGTAACACTGAGTGTCTTTAAACGTGGGCCTTGAAACCTGTTTAAGTGCATCAACAGTTGGGCAAAACATCCGAGCCTGGATATGGGGTGTCAGGTCTGGCGTCATCGCGGGCAAGCCCGCTCCCACAGGGTTTGTGGCGCGCTCGACGTCTTGGGGTGGCAATGTATGCGGCCTGCACCGGGTTGGGGTTTATCGCTGGCGCTGGTTGATGGGATTACTGGATCGGCCGGGCAGCATGCGGGTCAGGGTGTTGTCGCGGACCCAGTAGTGGTGAAACAGCCCCGCCGCTGCGTGCAGGCCGATCAGCCAGTAACCGGTGCTACCCAGCAGCTCATGCCAGTACTTGAATTGCTTGGCCAGGTCCGGATCAACCGCCACTGGCGATGGCAGGTAGAACTCGAAATAGGGCATCGGTTTGCCGCCGGCCGAAAGCATCAGCCAGGCCAATAACGGTGTGGCGATCATCAAGACGTACAACGCCAGGTGCATCAGGTGCGAAACGCCGGTCTGCCATTTGGGCAGTGCCGGGGTGATCGGTGGCCGAGGCGTCAGGCGTCCGAGCAAGCGCACCCACACCAGGGCGAAGATGCTTAAGCCGAAGAGGCCGTGCAGCCCGAGAAACATGGCTCTCAACGGTTGGCCCTTGGGCAGCAGGCCTTTGATTTCGATGCAGGCGTACACGCCCACGAACAGCGCCAGCATCAGCCAGTGCAAGGTGATTGAGAGTTTTCCATACCGATGGGTCATTGATTCGCGGGTCATAACGGGCCTCTTGAATGTCATTGCCGGCGGCCGAGTCATTCGTGCGGCCGGGGTGCGGTGTGTCAACGCACCGACGGGGCACACCCTGCCCGCGAAGTCTTAAGGCAATCTGAAGACAGCGGAAGATGATCTTTTTGTCACCTTCAGATTCCGTTAAGAAATGGCTTCGATACTTCTCCCACACTTACTCGGGAGGCGTCTTCCAATGCCTGACTTTGAATGGAATATTCCTCTACCCCTGCGCTTCGGCCAGGCCGAAACCCCGCCGATGAGCCTGGCCAGGGCGTTGCCGGACGACTTCGAGCGCCCGGTCTTTGAAGCTTTTATTCAGCAGCGTTTTCGTAAGGCCCATGGCGCCGACATTCGTCATTTCATGCCGGAGCTGTTTGGCGTGAGCGATGCCGCCGGCACGCTGTGTGCGGTTGCCGGTGTGCGCATGGCCAATGCTGAATCGTTGTTTCTGGAACGTTATCTGGACGAGTCGATCGAGCCGTTGATCAGTGCTGCGGCCGACCGCCCGGTGGATCGTGCCGGTATCGTCGAGGTCGGCAATCTGGCCGCCAGTGACACCGGCAGCGCGCGGATGAGCATCATCGCCATCACTTACTTGCTGGCCATGGGCGGCCTGGAATGGGTGGCGTTCACCGGCAATATCGGTCTGGTGAACAGCTTTCATCGCCTGGGCTTGAAACCGGTGACGCTGTGCGCGGCCGACCCTGAGCGGCTGGGGGACGAACGCCAGCACTGGGGCAGTTATTACGAGAGCAAGCCTTGGGTGCACGTCGGCAACATCCGCGCCGGTTTCATTCATTTACGCAACATCGGGATGTTCAATCGCCTGGGTTTGTCCTCGACTCTTGAGGAGTCCAGCCATGTCGCCTGAAGTCGAGCGTTTCAAACAGACCCTGCGCAGCCATGCCGAGCGCAAGACCAGCGCCATCGCGTTGTGGGGTGACAATCAGAAGGTGGATTACGCCACGCTGTATGCCGAAGTGGTGTATCGCCAGCAACGGCTGCGCGATGAGCAGGTCAAGGTGATTGCGCTGGCGCTGGACAATGGCGTCGACGCGATGCTCTGGGACCTGGCCGCGCTGTTCGATGGCCTGACTTGCCTGACGTTGCCGCCGTTTTTCAGCACCGCTCAGCGTGCCCATTGTCTGGAACAGAGCCAGGCCGAACGGGTGATTGCCGAACCCGCGCTGGACGACGAATTGCAAGCGGCCGGCTACGAGAAGACCGGTGAGTTCTGGCGCCGCACGTTCAGCGGCCCGAACCGTATGCCGGAAGGGACCGCCAAACTGACGTTCACCTCGGGCACCACGGGTACGCCCAAAGGCGTGTGCCTCAGCGCCGAGAGCTTGTTGACGGTCGCTCGCGAACTGAATCAGGCGAGCAAACCCGCTGATCCGCAGCATCATCTGGCGTTGTTACCCCTGGCGATTTTGCTGGAAAACCTCGGTTGCTACGCCGCGCTGTATGCCGGGGCCAGGTTGAGTTTGCCCAGTCAGAAAACCCTGGGCATTCAGGGGGCCAGCGGTGTTGATGTGCCGCGTCTGCTCGGTTGCCTGGCCACCCGGGCGCCGGAGAGCCTGATCCTGGTGCCGCAGTTGTTGCAGATGTTGGTCAGCGCCGCCGAGCAGAAAGCCTTCAGTCCTTACTCGTTGCGGTTTGCGGCGGTGGGTGGTGCGCGGGTGTCCGAGGAGTTGTTGCACCGCGCGCAACGCATCGGCATTCCTGTTTACGAAGGTTACGGCCTGTCGGAGTGCGCCTCGGTGGTGTGCCTCAATCGCCCCGAAGCGCGCCGCCCCGGCAGTGTCGGCAAGCCCCTGCCCCACGTAACGATTCGCCTGGCCGAGGACGGCGAAGTGCTGGTCAAGGGCTCGACCTTGCTCGGTTATCTGGGAGAGGCGCCGCACACCGATGAATGGTGGCCGACCGGCGATCTCGGCGAGTTCGACCCGGACGGCTTTCTCTACCTCAAGGGTCGCAAGAAGCACCAATTCGTCACCAGTTTCGGGCGCAACGTCAATCCTGAATGGGTCGAGGCCGAATTGACTCAGCGCCGCCATATCGCCCAGGCCTTCGTCTACGGCGAAGCCATGCCGCACAACCATGCGCTGCTCTGGCCCCACCGCCCGGACTGCACCGATGCCGAACTGGCTGCCGCCGTCGCCGAGGCCAACGAGGTCTTGCCCGGTTATGCGCAGGTCCATCACTGGACACGTCTCGATCAACCCTTCACCCCTGCCAATGGCTTGCTCACCGCCAATGGCCGCCCGCGCCGTGACGCCATCGTCGAGCGTTACCGGGCGCAACTGACTGAATCTGTACTTTCCGAGGAATCCGCATCATGAGTTTTTTCGACACGCTGCAAGAAGCCACGCAACACGAACGCCATGAACTGTTCAACCTGCCGGTCATTCGCGATGCCCTTGAGGGCAAGGTCAGCCTCGAAAGCTACCGCGCTTTTCTGGCGCAAGCCTATTACCACGTGCGCCACACTGTGCCGTTGATGATGGCGTGCGGGGCGAAATTGCCGTCGCGCCTGGAATGGCTGCGCAAAGCGGTGTGCGAGTATATCGAGGATGAATACGGCCACGAACAGTGGGTGCTGGACGATATCGAAGCCTGCGGCGGCGACCGCATTGCCGTGCGCGACGGTCGTCCGAGCCTGCCGATTGAATTGATGGTCAGCTACCTCTACGACCTGATTGCCCGCGACAACCCGGTCGGCCTGTTCGGCATGGTCAACGTGCTGGAAGGCACCAGCATTGCCCTGGCGACCCATGCCGCTGGCAGCATCCGCGAGCGTCTGGCGTTGCCGGAAAGCGCCTTCAGTTACCTGAGCTCCCATGGCTCGCTCGACATCGAGCACATGCAGACTTATCGCCGGTTGATGAACACCCTCGACGATCCGGCCGATCAGGCGGCGGTGATTCACGCCTCCAAAGTGGTTTACAGGCTTTACACCGACATGTTCCGCGGCTTGCCGCGTGACGGGGAGGCCCTGCATGAAGTTGCATGAAGCCCGCGTGGTGCTGACCGGTGCCAGCGGCGGCATCGGCCTGGCGATCGCCACTGCGTTGTGTGCCAGCGGTGCCCGGGTGCTGGCGGTGGCTCGGCACCAGGAACCGCTGCTGCCTTTGCTTGAACGCTATCCGCAACACCTGTGCTGGGTCGGCGCGGACCTGACCGTGCTGTCCGACCGACGCAAGGTGCTGACCGCGGCCGAAGCGATTGGCGGGGTCAACTTGCTGATCAATGCCGCCGGGGTCAATCATTTCGCCATGCTCGAACAGCTGGAGGACAGCGACATCCACGCGATGCTGGCGGTGAACATCAGCGCGCCGATCTGCCTGACCAAAACCCTGCTGCCGCTGCTCAAGCAAGCCGAGAGCGCGATGGTGGTGAACGTCGGCTCGACTTACGGCTCCATCGGCTACCCCGGTTACGCCAGTTATTGCGCGACAAAGTTTGCCTTGCGCGGGTTTTCCGAGGCCCTGCGCCGGGAACTGGCGGACACCCGGGTCAGCGTGCTCTACGTCGCCCCGCGTGCCACCCGCACCAGCATGAACAGCCCGGCGGCGCAGGCGTTGAACGATGCGCTCAAGGCCAACGTCGACGATCCGCAAACTGTCGCCGCCGCAGTGATGCATGCGATTGCCGGTGACCGGCGCGACTTGTACCTCGGCTGGCCGGAGCGCTTTTTTGTGCGCCTCAACAGCCTGCTGCCCAATCTGGTGGACCGTGGCTTGCGCAAGCAATTGCCGCTGATCCGTCGCCTGAGTCAGAAGCCCGACAACGAGACCCTCAAACCATGAAGAAAATCATCGCTTGCCTGCTGCTGGGGGCTCTGAGCCAGAGCGTCTGGGCACTGGAACCCGCCGATCAGCAACGCCTCCAGGGCATTCAGCAAAGCTGGGCGCACATTCAATACGAAGTCCCGGAAGCGCAACGCACCGCTGCGTTCGAGAAACTGGCAGCCCAGGCATCCGCGTTCACTCAGGAACGTCAATCGGTGGCCGAAGCCTGGATCTGGTCCGGCATCGTCAACAGCAGCTGGGCCGGTGCCCAGGGTGGCCTCGGTGCGCTGAGCAAGGTGAAGGCGGCGAAAGCCGATCTGGAGAAAGCCATGACGCTGGACCCCAAAGCCCTGCAAGGCTCTGCCTACACCAGCCTCGGCGCGTTGTATGACCGCGTCCCCGGCTGGCCCATCGGTTTCGGTGACTCGGACAAGGCCGAACAGTTACTCAAGCAGGCCTTGCAACTCAACCCGAACGGCATCGATAGTCTGTACTTCTGGGGCGATCACCTCTACCGTGAAAAACGTTACAGCGAAGCTAAAGTCGCGCTGCAAAAGGCCCTGCAAGCTGCTCCAAGGCCAGGCCGGGAAATCGCCGACGCCGGGCGTCGCAAAGAGATCGAAACGCTGCTGGTGGACGTGAACAAGAAAATCGACTGACAGGAGTCCGTGTGCGCTTATTACTGATTGAGGACGACGTGGCCCTCGGCGAGGGCATCCATCAAGCCTTGGGCCGCGAAGGTTATACCGTCGACTGGCTGAAGGACGGCACCAGCGCCTTGCATGCGCTGCTCAGTGAAACCTTTGACCTGGCGGTGCTCGACCTCGGTCTGCCGCGCATGGACGGGCTTGAAGTGCTGCGGCGCTTGCGCGACAGCGGCTCCAACCTGCCGGTGCTGATCCTCACCGCCCGGGACGCGACCGAAGACCGCATTGCCGGGCTGGATGCCGGGGCCGACGATTACCTGATCAAGCCCTTTGATCTGGCGGAACTCAAGGCTCGCCTGCGGGCCTTGTTGCGGCGCAGTGCCGGTCGCGCCCAGGTGCTGATCGAACACGCCGGCATCAGCCTGAACCCCGGCACCCAGCAAGTCAGTTATCAGGGCGAGCCGGTGGCGTTGACGCCCAAGGAATATCAGCTGCTCCACGAATTGCTCTCGCCGCCGGGCCGGGTCATGACCCGCGATCACCTGATGCAGTTGCTGTATGGCTGGAACGAGGAAGCCGAAAGCAACACCCTGGAAGTGCACATCCATCACCTGCGCAAAAAATTCTCCACCGACCTGATCCGCACCATTCGCGGTGTCGGATACCTGGTGGAGGAGCGCCGATGACGTCGATCCGGCGCCGCACGCTCACGCTGATCATTGGCCTGATGCTGGTCGGGCTGGCGGTGATCAGCCTGTTGAACCTGCACGACAGCAATCACGAAATCGCCGAAGTCTACGATGCCCAACTCGCGCAAAACGCCCGGCTGTTGCAGGGTGTGATGCGCATGCCGATGGCGAGCAAGGAACACGCCGATCTGTATCAGGCCTTCAACAAGGCGCTGGGCGAGGCCGAGCCCAGGGTCGACGGCCATCCCTACGAATCCAAAATGGCCTTTCAGGTCTGGAACCGTAACGGTGAAGTGCTGGTGCACACCGCCAGTGCCCCCTCCTTCAACGCGCCTCCGTCGACACCCGGTTTCAGCGATGTGGTGGACCTCAACAACCGCCATTGGCGTGCGTTCCTGCTGGTAGACAAACAGAACGACCTGAGAATCTGGGTCGGCGAACGGGACGACGTGCGTTCGGATCTGGTGGACCGGATCCTGCGCCATACCTTGGGGCCCAATGTGCTGGGCAGCCTGATTCTGGCGGCGATGATCTGGCTGGCCATCGGCTGGGGCCTCAAGCCGCTGGAAGACATGGCAGCGACCTTGCGCGCGCGGCACAGCGGTTCGCTGGAGCCGCTGCAACTGACCCCGTTACCCAGTGAACTGGAGCCGATGCAAGCGGCGCTCAACCGCATGCTCGCGCAGATTCAGGAAGTGATGGGCCGCGAGCGGCGCTTTATCGCCGATGCCGCTCACGAAATGCGCACACCGCTGGCGGTGCTGCGTGTGCATGCGCAAAATCTGCTGGAGGCCGGCACCGAGCAAGAGCGCCGCGAATCCCTGGAGTTTTTGATTGCCGGTGTCGACCGCACCAGCCGCCTGGTCAATCAATTGCTGACCATGGCCCGCCTCGAACCCAAAGCCATCGCGCCGGTACTGCGCAGCATCGACCTGGCCAACACCGTGCGCGACAGCCTCGTGCAGCTCACGCCGTGGTTGCTGAGCAAGAACCTTGAACTGGCCTTCGACGTCACCGATCGCCCCTTTGAAGTGGTGGCCGACGCCGCCGCTATCGACATCGCCTTGAACAACCTGATCAGCAACGCGGCCAACTTTTCCCCTGAGCATGGGGTGATCACGGTGCAGCTCAGTCAGGCGGACGGCTTCTATTCGCTGAGCGTCGAGGACCAGGGGCCCGGCATCGACGAAGCGGATCGCGGGCGGTTGTTCGAACGCTTCTACAGCCGTGGCAATGCCCATGGCGCGGGTCTGGGCCTGACCATCGTCAACACCATCGCCACCCGGCTGGGCGGACGCATCACCCTGACCAACCGCCCGGAAGGCGGCTTGCGCGCCACGCTGTCGATTCCCGACAGCCAACCCCGCGATCCGCTACAACGCACCACGCGCGAGTTGCCGCCGAATGCTTGAGTGATCCGGACAGGATGTGGTGAGCCAGCTGACGCCATCGCGGGCGAGCCCGCTCCCACAAGGATTTGTGTCGACCGCAACACTCAACAACGACACCAAACCCTGTGGGAGCGGGCTTGCCCGCGAAGACGGCGGCACATCCAGCCTCCCTCTGACAGTCATACCCCGCAGCAAGCCATTTACAGTTCCCTCACTTTTTAGCACTCGCCAAATAATGCGCCACCAACGCATTGGCATGCCCATGCCCCATTCCATGCTCATCCTTCAACCAAGCCACCATTTCCATATGCTTCTTGCCACTCACCGTCCCGAGCAGCTCCAGCCAATGGCTGATGGGTTGCCCATACTTTTTCTCGATGGACGGGAAGTACGACGCCGGGCCTTTCACTTTTGTCTCTTCGGTCATGCTGCAAGCTCCCTTTATCACGACGGAGTGTCGGATAACGCTCCTTGTCGTCATCCCTCGAATTGAAGGCCAGGATGGCTGCGCAGTCCAGTGGGAATAATCAGTTAATAAGCAACGATGGAAGCTATCGCAAAGCGCTCTAACGAACTGTCAGTTCTTACAGGTCATTTTTAGTTTGGCCGG
Source organism: Pseudomonas sp. UMAB-40 (assembly GCF_900095275.1). Lineage (NCBI taxonomy): Bacteria > Pseudomonadati > Pseudomonadota > Gammaproteobacteria > Pseudomonadales > Pseudomonadaceae > Pseudomonas > Pseudomonas sp. UMAB-40. Next base: position 153,163 of record NZ_LT607568.1, on the reverse strand, counting down.
GGATACGCTGTCCCCCTGGAGTGAATTGAGGGATTCATCATGTTTCGCAATCATCTATTGCCGCTGGGTGTTTTCATGTTGGCGATGCTGCCCGTTCACGGCAATGCCGCAGGCGCCCAGTGGACGCCCATCACAGACGAAGTGGAATTCAAGTGCGCTAACGGCAACACGACGCCGGGCTACAGCGTTTATGTGGTTGGCAACCATCCGACGTTAGGGAACTGGGACCCGGCCAAGGCTGTAAAACTCAACGATAAACCCGGCTACCCTACATGGACCGGCAAGGTCCTTTTTCCAGGCGCGGACGACGGCAAAGATGTGGAATGGAAATGTATCGTGCGCAACGAGACCGTACCGACCGACGTGCAGAAGTGGCAGAACAATCCCAACAACATCGTTAAGTTGGCTTTCACTGCGAAGAGTGTCGGCACGTTCTGAAGCGTGAGTAAGCGTCTGGAAAAATGAATCTGACACGCTCCCGCTCCTGTGGCGAGGGAGCTTGTCGGAACGCCGCACCGTCCCGTTCGGTCGCGAAGCGGCCCGGTCTCTCCTGAAAAACGCAGGGGACTGCTGCGCAGTCCAGCGGGAGCAAGCTCCCTCGCCACAGGGGTTGTGTTGGTTGCTTCATTGTTTGGCTGATCAGCGTCTGTGATGGGTGCCAGGCTATCCCATCAACAACCCCTGCTCCGCCTCGCACAACTCCACCACGTAATCCCACATCACCCGCAGCCTTACCGACTTGTGCAGCTCGCGCCGCGTGCTGATCCAGTAACTGCGCTCGATGCTTTCATCCGGAAACAACGGCACCAGCTCCGGATCGGCGCTGGCCATGTAGCACGGCAACACCGCGATCCCCAGCCCCGAGCGCGCCGCTTGTTGCTGGGCGATGACGCTGGTGCTGTGGAACACCACCTGCGGGTTGCGGCAGAAGCTGTTGAGGAACATCAGTTCCTGGCTGAACAGCAGGTCGTCGACGTAGCCGATCCACGCGTGGCGACCGAGGTCTTCGCGGCTGAGCAGCGGCGGTGCCTTGTCGAGGTACGTCTGGCTGGCGTAGAGCGCCAGGCGATAGTCGGTGAGTTTTCGGGTGACCAGCATGTCGGCGGCCGGGCGTTCGAGGTGGATGCTGATTTCGGCTTCGCGGTTGAGGATGCTGACGAAGCGCGGCACGGCCACCAGTTCCACTTCCAGTCCGGGGTAGCGTTCGAACAGGCCGTTCATGCGGCTGGCGAGGAACATGATGCCCAGCCCTTCAGTGACGCCGACGCGGATTTTGCCCAGTGGCGCGGTGGATTGGGTGATTTCCTCTTGCGCCAGCAACGCGACGTTTTCCATGGCTTCGGCGTGTTTGAGCAGCGCTTCGCCGGCCGGGGTCAGTTCGTAGCCCTGGGCGTGCTGGACAAACAGCGCGGTGCCGAGGCTCTTTTCGATGGCCTCGATGTGCCGGGCAACAGTGGCGTGAGTGGTGTTCAAGCGGCGTGCAGCGGTGAGCAAACGTCCGCTGCGCTGCAACTCGAGAAAAAACCGCAGGTCATTCCAGTCGAACATGAGTCGTCCTTGGGTCTACGCTGTGTGAGGCGCTGTCTGAAAACGCACAGCGGCTGCGCAAAAACTAACATTCTTTTGACGAAAGCTAACAACTAGGATGACCGACAACAAGAACAACAATACGAGGTCAGGGATGCAGACTTCCCTTGATGAATTCGACTACATCGTGGTCGGCGCCGGGCCGGCCGGGTGTTTGCTGGCCAATCGGCTGTCAGCCGACCCGCAACACCGCGTATTGCTGCTCGAAGCCGGCGGCCGCGATAACTACGCATGGATTCACATCCCCGTGGGTTACCTGTTCTGCATCGGCAACCCGCGCACCGACTGGTGCTTCAAGACCGAAGCGCAACCCGGCCTGCAAGGTCGTGCGCTGAGTTACCCGCGCGGAAAAGTGCTGGGCGGCTGTTCCTCAATCAACGGCATGATCTACATGCGCGGCCAGGCCGGCGACTATGACGGCTGGGCCGCTGACGGCAATCCGGGCTGGAGCTGGAACGACGTCCTGCCATTGTTCAAGAAAAGTGAAAACCATTTTGCCGGCGACTCGGAGTTTCACGGCGCCAGCGGCGACTGGCGGGTCGAGCGTCAGCGGCTGTCGTGGCCAATTCTGGATGCGTTCCGCAGCGCCGCCGAGCAAAGCGGCATTGCCAGCATCGATGACTTCAACCAGGGCGACAACGAAGGCTGCGGCTATTTTCAGGTCAACCAGAAGGCCGGGATTCGCTGGAACGCGGCCAAGGCGTTTCTCAAACCGATCCGCAATCGCGCCAATCTCACCGTACTGACCGACGTTGAAGTGGACCGTGTGCTGCTGGAAAACGGCCGTGCTTCGGCGGTCAGCACTCGCTACCAAGGTCAGGCGAAAACCTTCAAGGCGCGCAAGGAAATCGTGTTGTGCGCAGGCTCCGTCGGTTCACCAAGCATCCTGCAACGCTCCGGCATCGGCCCTCGCCCGCTCCTGGAAAAACTGGGGATCGGCGTGGCCCATGAGCTGCCGGGCGTGGGCGCCAATCTACAGGATCACCTGCAACTGCGGCTGATCTACAAACTGGAAAATGCGCGCACCTTGAACCAGATCGCCGGCAGCGTGTGGGGCAAGATGGGCATGGGCCTGCGCTATCTGTACGACCGCAGCGGCCCGCTGTCGATGGCGCCGAGTCAGCTCGGGGCGTTTGCCCGGTCGGGGCCGGAGCAGACTTCGGCGAATCTTGAATACCATGTGCAGCCGCTGTCGCTGGAGCGCTTCGGTGAACCGCTGCACGCCTTCCCTGCTTTTACCGCGTCGGTTTGCGATCTGAGGCCGCAGAGTCGGGGGCGGGTGGAGATTCGTTCCGCCGATCCGCAGGAAGCGCCGCTGATTCAACCCAATTACTTGAGCCATCCAGAGGATTTGCGGGTGGCCGCCGATGCCATTCGCCTGACCCGACGCATCGTCGCCGCCCCGGCCCTGCATGCGTTCAAACCGGTCGAGTACTTGCCCGGCGACAGCTTGCAGACTGAAGAAGAATTGCACGAAGCCGCTGCGCGGATTGGCACGACGATTTTCCATCCGGTGGGGACCTGTCGGATGGGCAATGATAGGGATGCGGTGGTCGATGCCGAGTTGCGGGTTCACGGCATTCCCGGCCTGCGCATCGCCGATGCTTCGATCATGCCGCGCATTACCTCGGGTAATACGTGCTCGCCTACGCTGATGATTGCCGAAAAGGCTGCGCATCTGATCCTAAACCCTGCTGTACACACCGAACCTGTGGGAGCGGGCTTGCCCGCGAAAGCGGTGGATCTTCAACATTGATGTGCACTGACACTCCGCCATCGCGGGCAAGCCCGCTCCCACAAAGGATCGCGCTGGATTTACAGACGTAGAAATTACCCGCTGCAAGGAACACGCAACACCAGTGGAACAACAAAAACAATCACTGTGAGGGATACCGATATGTCAGAACATGTTCAGCCCCTGGATGCCACGCGCAGCGTCGACACCAGCCCCGATACTCGCAAAGTCATCTTCGCGTCGTCACTCGGGACGGTGTTCGAGTGGTACGACTTTTTCCTCTATGGCGCCCTCGCGGCGGTGATCAGCAAGCAGTTTTTCGCCGGGGTCAACGACACCACAGCGTTCATCTTCGCGCTGATGGCGTTTGCCGCCGGTTTCATCGTCAGGCCGTTCGGCGCGTTGGTGTTCGGGCGATTGGGGGACATGATCGGGCGTAAATACACGTTCCTCGCCACCATCATCCTCATGGGCCTGGCGACCTTCTGCGTCGGGTTGCTGCCGACCTACTCAAGCATCGGCATCGCCGCGCCAATCATCCTCGTGGTGCTGCGCATGCTTCAGGGCCTGGCCCTGGGCGGTGAGTACGGCGGCGCCGCGACCTATGTCGCGGAACACGCGCCGATGGGTAAACGCGGCTTCCACACCAGCTGGATTCAGTCCACCGCCACCCTCGGCCTGTTGCTGTCGCTGCTGGTGGTGCTCGGTTGCCGCTACTTCACCGGCGACCAGTTTGAAGTATGGGGCTGGCGCATTCCGTTTCTGTTTTCCATCGTGCTGCTGGGCATCTCGACCTGGATTCGCTTGAGCCTGCACGAGTCGCCGGCCTTCGTGAAAATGAAAGAGGAAGGCAAGCTCTGCAAGTCGCCGCTGCGCGATTCCTTCGGTAAATGGGAAAACCTCAAAGTCGTTTTGATTGCCCTGTTCAGCATCAACGCCGGGCAAGCGGTGACCTTTTATGCGGCGCAGTTTTACGTGCTGTTTTTCCTCACGCAGTTCCTGAAGATGGACCCGGCCCTGGCCAACAGCCTGCTGATTGTCAGCGTGATCATCGGCGCGCCGTTCTTCATCTTTTTCGGCTGGCTGTCGGACAAGGTCGGACGCAAACCGGTGCTGATGATCGGCCTGTTGCTCGCAACTGCGTTGTACTTCCCGATCTTCAAATCCATCGCCCACTACGCCAACCCGGCCATCGACCAGGCCAGCCGCCAGGCACCGATTACCGTGCTGGCGGATCCGGCCACCTGCACGTTCCAGTTCGATCCGGTGGGCAAGGCGAAATTTGACAGCCCGTGCGACAAGGTCAAAACCTTCCTGGTGAAACAGGGCCTGCCCTACAAAACCGAAGCGGCACCTGCCGGCAGCGCGGTGCAGGTCAGCGTCGGTGACGTGAAACTGGATGGCTTCGATGAAGCGGCCTTGCGCGGTGCGGTGACCTTGGCGGGCTATCCGTCACAAGCCGATACGCAACAGGTCAACAAGCCCATGATCGTGGGGCTGATGGTGGTGCTGATCATCATCTCCGCCATGTGCTACGGCCCGCTGGCGGCGCTGATGGTCGAACTGTTCCCGACCCGTATCCGCTACACCTCGATGTCCCTGCCGTACCACATCGGTAATGGCTGGTTTGGCGGCTTCCTGCCGACCGTGTCGTTTGCCTTGGTGGTGTATACCGGGGACATCTTCTACGGACTGTGGTACCCGGTGGTGATTACCGCGGTGAGCCTGGTGGTGGGGATGATCTGTCTGCGTGAGACCAAAAACGTGGATCTGGACACCAACTAAGGGCAATACACACCCCACAACGCCCCGCCATGCGGGGCGTTTTCAAGTGTGGCGGCGATCACATCGCAAGGGTTCGTTTTGCCTGCTGCCTTGGTTCAACGTGCAGCGCCTTGATGTAATCCACCAGATACCGCGCATCCTGCGCGACCCCGGAAAAACGTCCTGAGCCCCAGGTGTATAACCACGGCAACCCGAGGAAGTACAAACCCGGCTGCGCGGTGATTCCGCGCTGGTGCCCAGGATGACCGCGACCGTTGAACACCGGGGCTTCGACCCAAGTGAAGTCCGGACTGAAGCCGATGCACCAGATGATGCTGGTGATGCCTTCGTCCACCAGATCCAGTTCACCGCGTTCCTGCCCTGGCACCCAGACCGGCGTGTAAGGCGCACCCGGCGGAGCGTCAATCGCGTGCTGTTCGATGTACTTGTCGATCGACGTATTGATGCGGTTATAGACCGCATCGGCGCTGTCCAGGCTCTCGCCCAGGTTGTGGGCGAATTGCATGCGAGTGCCCTGCAAGCCCTCCAGTCGACCGAACAATTCCATGCCTTCGCGAGCGAAGCTGCGCAGGTCAATGTCTCGCCCGCCGTCGCGCCCGGTGACGTAATGGTTGGTGTTGTCGCGCACGCCTTCACGCAGCGGGTGCGTATCGACACCAATCTCGTAATAGCCCATCTCCGCCAGCCAATCGACCACGTCCTTGCCACGGTAGAAACGCGCACAACGCGGCGCATCCCCCACCGCCAGATAGACCTTGCGACCCGCCAGGTGCAAGTCTTCGGCAATTTGCGCGCCCGACTGCCCAGAACCGACCACCAGGACATTGCCTGCTGGCAAGGCTTGCGGGTTGCGGTATTGCTCGGAGTGAAGCTGATGAATGCCGGCCGGCAGACGTTCGGCCAGGCGCGGGATGATCGGCGTGTGGTAACCGCCCGACGCGACAATCACCTGGTCGGCTGTGAACTCGCCTTGCGAGGTGTGAACCTCATACCCCCCAAGGCTGCGGGGAACCACGCGCTGCACCGTGACACCTTCGCGGGCCGGGGCGTTCACCGACTGGACGAAACCGGCCAGGTATTGATTGATCTCGTCCTTCTTCATGAAGCCGTGAGGATCGCTGCCGTTGAAATCATCGATGTAGGTGTAACCCGGCAATGCGCATTGCCAGTTAGGCGTGACCAGACTGAACGCATCCCAGCGCTGGTTGCGCCAGGTGTGGGTCAGGCTGTGTTTTTCCAGCACCAGATGATCGATACCTGCCTGTTGCAGGAAGTAGCTGGCGGACAATCCGGCCTGACCGCCGCCGACGATGATCACGCTGTGGTGGGGAGGTTTGATTGAGGTGAGGTGGCTGGTCATGGCGCGCTCCGGTGCTCGGTAACGAAAAGGGTTATGAGAGAAAATCGTTGAATCAGAATGAGCCCCAGCCTGCGCCGATCACCTGCCCGGCGCCTTCGGTACGCATGCTGAGAACGTCCACCTGCCCCGCGAGATGAACGGGGTCGACGAGATAGCTGGCCTGGCCCTTGAGCGAACTCAGGGTGTCCATGGCCGAACTGCAATAGAAACCTTTGACCTACTTGACGCGCTCCGAGGCATTGTCCAAGGCACTTTCGAGGCGTTGCAGGAAGTCCGTCAGCGGGTAACTCGCGCCCTCCTCCAGGTAGTGGAAAATCACGGTGGAGGGCGAGTAACCGGTCGCTTCCTTGCCATTGGGCCAGCGGATTTTGAAGTTGACGGCGGGCATGTCAGTGCTCCTGATGAGTGAGTGTTAAGGGCGTCAGATCGAGGTCGCGGTAGCTGAAGCCGGTGAAGGTTTGCTCGCGCAGGTTCCAGAATTCGCCGTGCCGGTCGCCGAGCTGGACGTTCAACACACCACTGGTGTTGACCCGACCGATGCGCTCGCAGCGCACACCTTCGAAGGCAAATGCGGTCTGTACCTGCGGCCAGTCGCGCTCATCCAGCGTCATCAGGAAACCGTAACTGGGGAACACTTGTAGCCAGCGCATGAGGTCGGCATCCGGCGGACGTGGCAACGCGGTCAAATCGACGGTCGCGCCGCAGCCGGTGGTTTCCAGCAACATCAACAGGCTGCCCAGTATCCCGGCGTTGCTGATGTCTTTCGCCGCGTGCAGCAGTTGTGCGTCAGCCAGGCGCGGCAACACGTCGAGCTTGCTGCGCAGGCGCTCGGCGGGTACGCCTTCGAAGGCTTTCCAATACGTGCTGTCGGCATGCCAGGCGCCTTCCAGGTCCACTGCCATGGCGATGACCTGGCCGGGGGCGACATGCAGGGTCGACAGCAGTTTTTGCGCAACACCGGTGATCGCCACGGCCAATGCGGTCGGGTTACCTGCCGAGAGGCTCGTATGCCCGCCCGCCAGCAGCAAGCCATAGGCCTCGCAAGCGGCACGAATCCCCACCAGTATTTGCTCGGCAGCGACGTTGTCGTGATGCCAATACGCATTGACCACCGCTGTCGCGCGACCGCCCATAGCGGTGATGTCGCTGACGTTGGCCATGACCGCCGACCATCCGGCAAACCACGGCGACGCCTCGACGAAGGCCGGCAACATGCCCTCAATGGCCAGCAGCTGAAAATGATCGCCACAGGCAATCGCTGCGGTGTCATCGCCGGGCAAGGCGTAAAGCTGCTCGCGGGTCAGCGATTGTCCGGCGCCACCGATCACCGCCGCCGGGTGCTGGATCGCCTGTTTCGAGCGCATCGCCGGGGTGTTGCGCAAGGTATCGAGCAGCGCTGTCAGATCAGTCATGTCGAGCCACCTTCAGCGCGCGCAACGAAACCTGACGCGGCATCAGCGGGTAGTTCGGCAGATCCGCCTGCATCAAACAATGCGGCTGACCGAGCAACTCGAGTTGTTCGAGGGTTTGCCAGCGCAGGCCATGAAAATAGACTTCGTTCTGCGCCTGCACCGTGGCGCGAAAAACCTCGCAGCCCAGCTCCTTGGCCCGCGACACGGCTTCGTTGACCAGCGCTTTGCCAATCATGCTGTGCCGCCGATACGCCGGGGCCACGCACAACCGCCCGCCAAACCACAGGCCCGGCTCCGGCTGATAGATGCGCACCGCGCCCACCACCTGATCGGCGATTCCGCAATTACCGGCCAGGGCGACGATGGCGATCGCCTGGAAATCATGGCTGTCCTTGTCCTGTATCAGCAGTTGTTGCTCATCGGAAAACACCGAACGTCGCAAGGCGAAATAGGCCTGTTTCTCCCACTGTTCGCTGGCGGATTTGACCAACAACTCTCCCGCGCGAAACGGTTCGAAAGTACTGTCGACCAAGGCATAGGCGAGATTCGGCATGGGAATTCTCCGGTTTATTCGTAGCTTTTCAGGGCCGAGCACGCGCCGCATTTGGCGCAACCGGCGTTGATCTGATCGGAGTGCAATCCGTGACGGCGCAGGCTCGCGCCGATCTGCGGATACAGGCGGGCCATCATCGCGCTGTCGGGTTTGGGGTGATGGGCCAACGGCGTGCCGTCGATGGGCACGAACGGCACCACGAACGGATACACACCCAGCGCGCATAAACGCTCGCTCATCGCGCTGATGGCCGCTTCGCTGTCGCCCAGGCCGGCGAGGATGTAGGTGCTGACCTGGCCACGTCCGAAAACTTCGACTGCCGCGCTGAAGGCTTCGAAATAACGGCTCAGCGGCACTTCGGCCTTGCCCGGCATGATCCGTTGGCGCACTTCATCAGTGATCGCTTCCAGGTGCATGCCGAGGGACACCACGCCGCTGTCGGCCAGGCGTTGGAACCAGCGATCGTCGTCCGGCGGTTCGCACTGGGCCTGAATCGGCAGATCGACCGCAGCGGTGACCGCAGCCGCGGACTCACACAGAATCGCCGCGCCCCGGTCCGGGGTTTGCGGGGTGCCGGTGGTCATCACCATGTGTTTGACACCATCGAGTTCCACTGCGGCTTTGGCCACTTCCGCCAGTTGTTGCGGACGTTTGCGGGCGATGGTTTTGCCGGCAGCAAGCGATTGGCCGATAGCGCAGAACTGACACGAACTGCCGCGATCATTGAAGCGAATGCAGTGTTGCAACACCGTGGTCGCGAGCACGTCGCTGCTGTGCAGCGTGGCGATTTTCCAATAGGGAATGCCGTCCGCAGTGCTCAGACCGTAGAACTTCGGCACACCGGGCATCTGCACTTGGCCGACCTGCAAGCCTTCGCGAAAGATCAGCGCCTGGCTGCCATCGGCGCTGGGCTGCGCTTGATAGGGTGAATCCTGAGAGGCCTGATTGAGGATCGGCACCATCATGGTCCGGCTGCCGAAGCTCAGTGCTTTGTGGTCAGAAGGCCCGGCGCCACCTTGTCGAGACAAGCCGTTTTGCGCGGCAGGCCAACGCACGCCATGGCATTGCAGCTCGGCCAGCAATTCATTGGTTTGCATGATCGAACTCCTCGGTGGCCACGGCCGCAAAGTGCGCGCCGCGCTCGTGCACATGGACCGTCGGCGTGCGGTCGATCAGCAGGCTGAGCAATTCCGGACGGCTGTAATGCCCGACCGAATCCATCATGCGCTTGCGCTTGTCGATCAAGGCCAGATCGAGGTCGGCAATTACTACGCCTTCGCCGGAGCGCAGCGGCTCGCCCAGTAATTTGCCCTCGGGAGACACGATCGCGGTGAAGCAGCCACCGGAAATCGGGCCGAGGCCGCAACCGGTGTCCTGCATGATCTGGCCCTGCTGATCGGCATCCAGCCACGCGGTGGCGTTGACCACGAAGCAGCCGGACTCCAGAGCGTGATGGCGGATGGTGACTTCGATCTGCTCGGCAAAAATATCGCCCACCAACGAGCCGGGAAACATCGCGGCATGGATCTGCTCGCCTTCTGCCATCAAGGCATAACGGGCCAACGGGTTGTAATGCTCCCAGCACGCCAGCGAACCGATGCGCCCGACCGCGCTGTCGATGGCGCGCAGGCCGGAACCATCGCCCTGCCCCCAGACCATGCGCTCGTGGTAGGTGGGGGTGATTTTGCGTCGATGCTGAATCAGGCTGCCGTCGGCATCGAAGAGCAATTGCGCGTTGTAGATCGTGCCGCCATCACGCTCGTTAACGCCGATGGAAACGACCATCCCTGCCTGCTTGCAGGCTTCGCCAATCGCCAGTGTGGCGGCGGATGGAACGGTGACGGACTGATCCAGCAGCTTGAGGTGTTGTGCGCCCATGGCAAACGCGGGCTGCACAAACGAAAAATACGGGTAGTAAGGCACCACCGTTTCCGGGAACACGGCGAACTGCACGCCTTGTCGACCAAGGGCGATGATCTGTTGGCAAACCTTGTCCACGGTGCCTTCGCGGCTGTAAAGCACCGGGCTGATCTGTACGGCGGCTGCGCGAATGATGGGCATGATGGGTCCTGAAGTAAGTTGTGCTCGGAAGATCGACGCGGTCCTGTGGGAGCTGGCTTGCCTGCGATTCAGGCGGCGCGGTGTATCAGACACACCGCCATCGCGAGCAGGCTCGCTCCCACAAAGGTTTCGCTGTCAGGCCGTCCAGGTATCGATGATCATCGCGCCCTCACGGCGCATCAGCAGGCGCAGGTCCATCACGTCCAGCGGGTTGATCGGGCGGATGCCTTCGATCAGCGCCTTTTCGGTCTGGCCGTACAACGCTTGCAGCGCGAAGCGGCAGGCGTAGACCTCACCGCCCTCTTCCATGAACTGGATGAGTTGCTTGTTCACCGCCAGGTGACCGGGGAACGCTTCGGCACCCAGGGTCGGAAAACCCCGTTGCACGCCCAGTTGCACGCCCGGTCCGTACAGCAGGATTTTGGTTTCGAAGCCTTTGCGCAGCAGGCGCTTGGCCTGAAGCATGTTGACCAGGCCGATGGAGCCCTCGAAGGCGATGGTGTGGAAGGTGATCAGGACTTTTTCGCCGGGTTCGGCCTTGATGTCCTCGAAGACTTTCTCTTCGTAATTGACCAGGAAGTCGCCGTCTTTGTAATGGGGAATATCCACGGTTGGCATAGTGTCGCTCTCCAGTTGCTTGGTGCTTGAACGCCAGCCTGTTTTGGCTGCCGGGTTGCAGGAGATAGAGCGAACGCCGTGCCAGAAAATAAAACTAATTCCCGTGCAGTCGTAAGTGTTTGATTAGGTTGAGAATCGCCATCTGATCCGCTTTTTCATGGCGCATCTGAGGCTATCGGTGAATCACGCATTCCCGTAGAAATACGAATATTCGTAGCGACAAATCACGAGATTTCGTAGCAATGACCGAAGCCATGAACGAAACAGACTCTCTCAACGGCTGGGCCGACCTTGCGTATTCATCGCGACACATGGTGTTCGAGCATTGCGCCGAAGCCATTGCGCTGCTCAATCCGTTTGCCGATCGCCTGGGCGACCTGAACATCGCCGCCTGCAAATTGCTCGGCTACCCGCGCCAGGAATTGCTGGAGCTGCCCGTGAGCAAGCTGTTCGGCCATCAACTGGCTGACCTGATCGTGTTCACCCAGGCCGTGATGGACAAGGGTCGCGGCTGGACCGAAGAGCTGAGCTGCAACTGCAAGAGCGGTGAACGCATCGAACTGGAAATCTCCGCCACCACCCTGCAGATCAAGGGTGAGCAACAGTTGATCCTGGTGATGCGCGAGCTGAGCCATGAGAAATACCAGCGCGACCAGGCCCACACCGAGCGCACCATGCGCGGCGGGCTGATCGAGTGGCGCAACATCCTCAACCTGTTCCAGGAAAGCGAACGCGATAACCAGCTGTTGCTCAGTTCGGTCGGCGACGGCATCTACAGCATCAACAGCGAAGGTTTGGCGACCTTCGTCAACCCGGCGGGCGCACGGATGCTGGGCTGGGAACCGCAGGACATGATCGGCAAGAACATCCATCGCATTCACCACCACACCCATGCCGACGGCAGCCATTACCCGGTGGAAGAGTGCCCGATCTACAAAGCCGTGCGCGACGGCGTGGTTCATGAGGGGCGTCAGGAGGTGTTCTGGCGTCGGGACGGCAGTTCGTTCCCGGTGGAATTCACCAGTACCCCGGTGATTTCCGATGGCCGAATCGTCGGCGCGGTGGTGGTGTTTCGCGACATCACTGAACGGCGCAGCACCGAAAACCAACTGCAAAGCGCCCTTGAAGAACTCAAGGTGCTCAAGGATCGACTTGAGGAGCAAAACGCCTACTTGCAGGAAGAGATTCACATCGAGCACAACTTCCGCGAAATCGTCGGCCAGAGCGAGCCGATCAAGAAGATCATCAAGCAGATCGACGTGGTCGCTCCAACCGATGCCAGTGTGCTCATCAATGGCGAGTCCGGGACCGGCAAAGAGTTGATTGCCCGCGCGATCCACCAGGCCAGTCGCCGCAATGCTCACCCGCTGATTCGGGTCAATTGCGCGGCGATCCCTGCAGAACTGTTTGAAAGCGAGTTCTTCGGGCATATCCGTGGCGCCTTTACCGGCGCCGTACGGGATCGCGTCGGGCGCTTTGAACTGGCCGATGGTGGCACGCTGTTCCTCGACGAAATCGGCGAAATCCCGTTGGAGCTGCAAAGCAAATTGCTGCGGGTGTTGCAGGAAGGTCAGTTCGAACGGGTCGGCGAAGAGCGCACGCGCAAGGTCGATGTGCGGATCATCGCCGCGACCAACCGCGATCTGCGCCAGGAAGTCGCGGCGAAACATTTTCGTGAAGACCTGTACTTCCGGCTCAACGTGTTCCCGATCCAGTCGCCGGCGCTGCGTGACCGTCCGATTGATATTGCGCCGCTGGCGGCGCACTTCCTCAAGCAGACCGGCAAACGCCTGAACATGCCCGGCAGGCGCCTGCGCAACAGCGACATCGAGCGCCTGCAACGCTATTCGTGGCCGGGCAATATTCGCGAATTGCAGAACGTCATCGAGCGCGCGCTGATCACCTCGATCGGCGCTGATCTCAACCTGGATCTGCCGGATGAATCGACACTCGATCAGGGAAGTGTTTCCCTGAACCTCACCCACCAGACCATTCTGACCGACGCGCAAATTCGAGAACTGGAGCGCAGCAACATGCAAGCCGCACTCACCGCGACCAAGGGCAAGCTCTTCGGCAAAGGGGGCGCGGCGGATCTGCTGGGCATCAAGCCCACGACACTGGCTTCCCGGCTCAAGCGGCTGGAGAGTTAGGCCGGGATAAAACAACCTTTCGTTGCATACGCTAACCTGATTCCACGGCTCGATGCCGTCACAGCCCCGACCCATTTCAGACCGAGGCCCCATGATCATTTCATCCGCATCCGACTACCGCGAGGCAGCACGCCGCAAACTCCCGCGTTTCCTGTTCGATTACATCGACGGCGGGGCTTACGCAGAACACACACTGCGGGCCAACAGCGCCGACCTGACAGGCATCAGCCTGCGTCAGCGCATCCTGAAAAACGTCGAAACCCTGAGCCTCGAAACCACCCTCTTCAATCAACCGCTTTCAATGCCGGTCATTTTGGCGCCGGTCGGTCTGACGGGCATGTTCGCCCGCCGAGGTGAAGTGCAGGCGGTCAGAGCGGCGGAGAACAAAGGCATCCCGCTGTGCCTTTCAACGGTGTCGGTGTGTTCGATCGAGGAAGTCGCGGCGCAGACCCAGCAATCCATCTGGTTCCAGCTGTACGTGTTGAAAGACCGGGGATTCATGAAAAACGCCTTGGAGCGTGCGAAGGCCGCCGGGGTGAAGAACCTGGTGTTTACCGTCGACATGCCCACGCCCGGCGCCCGCTACCGGGATGCGCATTCGGGCATGTCCGGGCCGTTTGCGTCGTCGCGGAGAATGCTTCAGGCCATGACCAAACCGGACTGGGCGTTCAACGTCGGCGTCATGGGGCGTCCGCACGACCTGGGCAATATCTCGAAGTACCTGGGCAAAGCCGTCACGCTCGAAGATTACATGGGCTGGCTGGCCAACAATTTCGACCCGTCGATCAGCTGGGCCGATCTGCAGTGGATTCGTGATTTCTGGGAAGGCCCGATGATCATCAAGGGCATCCTCGATCCTCAGGATGCCAAGGACGCGGTCAGTTTTGGCGCGGATGGCATTGTGGTGTCGAACCACGGCGGGCGGCAGCTGGACGGCGTGCTGTCCACCACCAAGGCGTTGCCGCCGATCATGCAGGCGGTGGGCAATGATTTGACGGTGCTGGTCGACTCGGGCATCCGCTCGGGGCTTGATGTCGTGCGGATGCTGGCCATGGGCGCGAAAGGCGTATTGCTGGGGCGATCCATGGCCTATGCGCTGGCGGCCGACGGGCAACGCGGGGTAGAGAACATGCTGGATATTTTCGCCAAGGAAATGCGCGTAGCCATGACCTTGACCGGAGTGACGTCGATCAGTCAGATCGATGAATCGACGTTAGTCGAAGCTGTACGGGGCTGAACACAAACGCTGAAAACACCCCAGCTCCTACAGAAGGCCGCCGTGGCGTTTTCGCGAGCATCACTCAACGTCTTTGAGCAGCTCAAACGTAACTTGATCGGGATAGAACGCCACATAGCCGCGAATCTGTTCGACCGACACTTTGGGGTCTTCATAACGCCACACCGCATTAGCGCCCTCATGCCCGGGGATTTGCAGGCTGTAATAGGTGGCGTCGCCCTTGTACGGGCAATAGGTCGTGTGGTCGGTGCGGGCAAAATACTGTTCGTCGATGTCCTCCCAGGGAACGTAGTACACCGGCGGATAATTGGCCTCGAGCAGCACCAGCGCACGCGAGGAGGCGGCCACTTGAATACCGTGAAACTTCACCAACAGGAAGCTAGGCTCCTCGGCGATGGTGATGACAGGACTAGGACCGGAGCTTTTCATGGAATGCGTTCCTCATGACGGTGATGGACCTGTGGGGGACGGCTCGCGCTGCGGCCCCAAAACCTGAGACCTCGAATGTCAGGTATAACCCAAAATTCGCCAGCGCGACGGCTTCGCAGCCGAACGGGGAAAATGGCCATCGCCCAATGGCCAGTGTCAGAGCGCCATCGCTGGAACAACCATGTCTGCAATTTGCCGGACTTGGGAAGGCGTAAACAAGTGATCGAGGCACGTACACAAGAAACCTGACTACGCTGAAATATCGTCTACGATTGTTTTCAGCGTTCACTTCCCTACTGCGCAGATAAGCGTTCGTGGCGTGGGGTTTCGAGTCTCAGACATCTGAGGGTCCTCCACATGCCTGCCAACGCGTTTTCCCCCGCTCAAAACGTTATCGCCCTGGGTGCTCGCGCGGGGCCACCGGAATGCGGGCTCATCCCCCTGCCACCCTCCTTTCTCTCCCGGCGACGTCATGACCACGACGTTGCCGACCTGTACGACTGATCCACTCGCCACCGCCGGAGAATGGTCATGCCAGATTCGCTCACTGCGCCATCGGGGGCCGGGACGCTGCTCTATCGCGGCGACGTGAACGCGTGCAATCCCTGGTTCAAGACATCGGTGCAACTCACCGCTGGAGAGCGCTATTTCTTTCGGGCGTCAGGGTCCTGGACCGACTGGACCCAGGTGCACGATGCCAACGGCCTGCGCATGGCCAACCTGCGACGTTTCGAACGCTTCATTCGCTGTCGCTCAGCGGATGCCACCTGGTTCACGCTCGTGGGGGCAATAGAAAAGGATCGCGAGAGTTTTTTTGCCATTGGCGATGGACGTCGATGGTCGGAGGGCTGGGTGGCGCCGGCATCCGGTCAGCTGTTCTGCTTCGCCAACGACGTGCGATTGATGTACTTCAACAATCACGGGGCCATCACCCTGGAGGTGTGGGCCACCTGAAAAACAGATCACGCGCTGATCTGATCGTTGCGCCTTCAACCCAACAATAAGGATGCCGTCATGAATTACGAAAGCGAAGACGCGTTATCGAAAATAAACCTGGCGATCTACCAACACGAGCAGGTGGGTCAACCCTTGCCGAAGGGAGCCAAAGGCTTTTTCTTTGGTTCAAATGGCGTGAACGTGGTGGCCCAGGGCGACTCCTGGTTTGACTACCTGCCGGGGGTCGACATCATCAAATGGCTGAAGTTGACGTCCGGCTACAAAATCAAAAGCTTTGCTACGGGTGGTGACACGCTGGAAAACATGGTTTACGGGACCGAGTTCAAGGAAGGTGCCTGGACCCGCAAGACACCGGAGTTTGCCGAGGTGCTTGCCGAAATCAAAAATACCAAACCGGCCTTCTTCCTGTTTTCCGCCGGCGGTAACGATATTGCCGGGGATGAGTTCGCAGCGTTCCTGAATCACGCCGACTCCAATCCACCCGACCTGATGCGTACCGGCTATGTCGATTACGTCATCAACACGGTGTTCAAAGGCGCCTACGAAAACATGATCAAACGGGTCAAGGCGGCACACCCGAAGGTCAAGATCATTTTCCACGGTTATGGCCGGGCCATTCCCACCGGGAAAGGTGTAGTCAATTTCGGCAACTATCGCTTCATCGGCCCCTGGATCCGGCCGTCAATGACCAAAAAAAACATCCTTGACCCAGTTGTTCAACGCAAAATCGTTGCCGACTTCATCAACAAGCTCAATGAGATGCTGAAATCTGTCGCCAGCAACAATACGGACGTTTATTACCTGGATCTACGGGATCACATCAAGGACGACGACTGGATCAATGAGCTGCATTTGAACAATCCCGCCTACCGGCGCGTGGCCACCCTGTTTGAAGACCTGATGGACTCCCTGCTGTCGAAAAAAGACAGCGCCATTCAACTGGCCGCGAAGGCTGTCGCCATCAAGTCGTTCCAGCTACTGGAGCAATCGCTGGTAACGGCGCCAACAGGGGAGCCGGCGCCCATCCTGGCACGACGGATGCCCCCGAAATCCGCGGCACTCGGCGCACGGTCCAGAGGCGTTAAACCGGCCAAGTCCAAAGCGGCGGCGAAGCGTAAATCCTAGTAGAACCACTGGCCGTCGGTCGCTATGCGGCCGACGAGGCCGATGGGTATCCATCACCCCTCGGCAATCAATCGCAACGCATCTGCTGTACATCCATACAGATAATGATTGATCCATTGCTCATCACCGGCCATTCTGTGCGCCTCTTGCACACTTGATGAACGATGGTGGTTATGCAGCTGTACCTCTGTGAAAAACCTTCCCAGGCCAAAGACATCGCGGCGGTACTCGGCGCCAAGCGTCGGGGCGACGGTTGCTGGCTGGGAACGGACGTCACGGTGACCTGGTGCATCGGCCATCTGCTGGAAACCGCGCCGCCGGACGCCTACGACGCGCGCTACAAGCGTTGGGTGCTGGCGGATCTGCCGATCATTCCGGAAAAGTGGAAGATGACGGTCAAACCGCGCACCGCCAGCCAGTACAAGGCGGTCAAACGCCTGCTAGGCGAGGCTGATGAGTTGGTGATCGCCACCGACGCCGACCGCGAGGGCGAGATGATTGCCCGGGAGTTGGTCGAGCATTGCCGCTATCGCGGGCCGATCCGGCGACTGTGGCTGTCGGCGCTGGACGATGCGTCGATCCGCAAGGCGCTGGCGGCGCTCAAGCCGGGGGCCGAGACGTTCAGCCTTTATCATTCGGCGCTGGGACGTTCCCGGGCCGACTGGTTGATCGGGATGAACATGAGCCGCCTGTTCACGCTGCTGGGGCGTCAATCCGGTTATCAGGGCGTGTTGCCAGTGGGCCGGGTGCAGACGCCAACCTTGCGGCTGGTGGTGGATCGCGACCGCAGCATTGCCGACTTTGTGCCGGTCGCCTATTGGGCCATCGACGTGCAGCTGTTGCACGACGGCACGGCGTTCACCGCCCAGTGGCGTGCGGCATCCGACGTTTGTGACGATCAGGATCGCTGCCTGAATCAGGCGCTGGCCCAGCAAGCGGCTGCGGCCATCAGCAGCGCGGCGAGTGCCCGGGTGGTCAAGCTGCGCACCGAGCGGATGCGTGAAGTCGCGCCGTTGCCGTTCGACTTGGGCACCTTGCAGGAAGTCTGTTCGAAGAAGCTCGGGCTCGGCGCCCAGGAAACCCTCGACATCGCCCAAGCGCTCTACGAAACCCACAAGGTCATCACCTACCCGCGTAGCGACTGCGGTTTCCTTCCGTTGAGCCAGCACAGCGAAGCCCCGGGCATTCTCGCCGCGCTCCGCCAGGCCGATCCGTCCCTGAACGCCTTGAACGATCACCTGGAGCCACAGCGCCGCTCACGGGCCTGGAACGACGCCAAGGTCACGGCTCACCACGGCATCATCCCGACGGCGGCGGCCAAGCATCTCGATCGACTGGTGGGCAAGCAACGGGCGGTCTACACCCTGATTCGCGCGCGCTATCTGGCGCAGTTCCTGCCCAACCATGAATACGATCGCACCCAGGCCGACTTCGACTGCGCCGGTGAAGCCCTGCGCGCCGTTGGCAAGCAGATCGTAGAGCCCGGCTGGAAACGCGCCCTGCCCGAGGCGCTCGCCCCGGCCAAGGGTCGCGAGGCTCCGGCACCGCAAACACTCCCGGCATTGGCCGAAGGCCGTGACTGCGCGGTGGCCGATGTGAAGCTCAAGGACCTCTGGACGCAACCGCCCAAGCCGTTCACCGAAGGCGACCTGATCAAAGCGATGAAGAACGTCGCCAAACTGGTGGAAGACCCGCTGCTCAAACAGAAGCTCAAGGACACCACCGGCATTGGCACCGAGGCGACCCGCGCCTCTATCATCCAGGGCCTGCTCGACCGCGGTTACCTGATCAAGAACGGCAAGGCCCTGGCCGCGACCCCGGCCGCCTTCAGCCTGATCGATGCGGTGCCGCGCGCCATCGCCGACCCCGGCACCACGGCCATCTGGGAACAGGCGCTGGACATGGTGCAAAGCGGCGAGATGAGCCTGGAAGAATTCGTCACCAAACAAGCCGCGTGGATGAGTAAACAGGTCGCCCGTTGCGCCGGCCTGAGCCTGACCATCAGTGGACCGGCGAGCCCGGCCGGCCGTGGCGCCACCCCATGGAAAAACAAACGAAAACCCGCCAAGCGCAAGCCGTCGACAGGCGCCAAACGCGCGGCGAAACCGGCCAGCAAAGCTTGAGGGCACTTCGAATGGACCGTGATGGTCTAGTGTTCTTCAAGCCCGGCGATGGCCCCATTTTCTGAAACGGCATCGCAGCCTCGTTTCACTCGACAGCTGCTACAGGAACCTTGTTTATGATTATCGTGCACCACCTGAACAACTCCCGCTCCCAACGTATTCTCTGGTTGCTGGAAGAACTGGCCATTCCTTATGAGCTGAAACGCTATCAACGCGACCCAAAAACCAATCTGGCCCCGCCGGAATTGAAAGCGATCAACGCCCTGGGCAAATCGCCGGTCATCGAAGATGGCGCGCAGAAACTGATCGAGTCTTCCGCGATCATCGACTACCTGATTCGTCGTCATGGCCAGGGGCGCCTGCAACCCGATCCGTCTACCCCCGCCTACGACGAATACGTCCAGTGGCTGCACTTCGCCGAAGGTTCGGCCATGCTGCCGCTGATGTTGAACCTGTACGTCGGGCGTCTGGGTGAAGCCGGTGCGCCGCTGCACCCGCGCATCAACTCCGAAGTGGCCAACTACCTTGGCTACCTCGATACGGCCTTGAGCCAGTCCGATTATTTGCTGGGTGACACATTCAGCGCCGCCGATATCCAGATGAGCTTTATCGGCGAGATTGCCCGCGCCCAAAGCAAGCTGGGCAACTACCCTCATGTAGCGGCCTGGGTTGAACGTTTCCAGGCACGCCCTGCTTACGTGGCTGCGTTGAAGACCGGCGGGACCTACGACTTCGCGCCTCACTGAGTGATGCCGAAAGGGCCACGGACGGCCCTTCGATCTGGAGAGAACCCAGCATGCCCTCGATAGCACTGCATGCCGCACACCGCGACGAACTGGAAACGATTGAAAACCTGATGCAGTTCTACATGCATGACTTCAGCGAGTTTCTACCGCTGAAACTCGGCGAGCACGGTTTCTTCAATATCCGGCCGACACTGGATTACTGGCGTAACCCCGCAACCCGGCCGTTTCTGATCAAAGTGGAGGGAGAGCTCGCCGGTTTCGTGACGGTGGACGACGGCGTTCATATCGAGGGTGCCGAGCACAACATCGGCTACTTGTTCATCAGCCGACGCTTTCGTGGCCAAGGTGTCGCGAAGTTTGTCGTGTCCACCCTCTTGAGCCGGTTCCCCGGTCAATGGCAGATTTTCCATATCGACGCAAACCCGCCTGCACGGCGCTTCTGGGCCAAGGTGATGCCCGAGTTCGCAAGCGATGAATTCACCCTGCATCAACGGTCGGTAGACGGTTATCCCTGCACCTTCTATCGCTTCCAACATCTGCTGCCATCGTCCTGACCCGGGTGTTGCGTCGCTGCTTTTTAATTCCAAAGCGCTTTGTCCGACAATATGTAGTGACTAAAAATAATCACTACATAACGGTTGACGCCTCCGATTTGCCCTTGCATGATGCAGACATCTCCCCGATCGGGAGTACAGCAACATGTTTGAGCAAGCTCGTCTGACCGCCGAGCTGTTTTTCCCGGATACACGCTGCCCACAAGGCAGATTGAAGAAGCTGACCTGGCCCGAACGTCCAGTACAAGGACGAGAAGCGCTGGCGATCAATCCTCATGAAGCTTGTGGCCGACCCTCAAAAGTCGGCGGCGGCCTCCAGGTTTTCGCTGCTTCTCTTCGTTGTGACGCTATTGCGTAGCAGTTATTCAACACGACTACATGCAACAGACGCGAGACCCCGTCGAATTGACGGCCGACCGCCGACGTCCTGGTTTCGGTGCCAGGGATCAACTAACCGATGGGCTACCTGTATTAGCGAATCAACTTTGAAAGATCACCAACTTGGTCAAGGGGCATATTATGAATCTGAACAATCAACCTACTATCGATGAACTGGCTCATCTGTTCGCGGCGCAAAAAGACAGCCACGACAGCCACATTCTGTGGATCAGCAAATCGGGCCAGGTTCAAATCGACTGCCTGTCGCCGCACGCCCATGAAGCGGAGTTCGACCAGAACAACCAGAACCTGTTGGCCCGACTGAAGATGTACCGTCGCGGCCAGGGCTATGTCGGCAAAAAAGCCGCGGCTGACAAGGACTTCATCGGTCATGTTCTGCAAACGCTGAAACAGGCGTGGTCCTCGATGCAGAACCAGAACGAAGTTCGGGTGATTGACCGGTTCTACTGATATCCCCCACTGCTCATCAATAAAAAAAGGCCCCGCTCGTCCTATCGAGCGGGGCCTTTTTTTGTTTGTCGCGAGCGTAATAAATACAGCTATCGTTAAGCGTATTCGCTGTTGTGCCCATGGAGACTTGCGATGAAAAGTTCCCTGACTTTCCTGTTATTACTGGCTACCGCAACTATTGCTCAAGCAAACAGTGTCGAAGGCGTTCCTTCTTTCGATGTGGAATGCCCCGGAAAAATCATCATTCACGCGGATCAGGACGGTCCGGTGTTGATCAACAACAAAGAAGCTGACACAAAAGCCATCAGCGAGCGTCGCTTCGAAGCCAAGGGTTCGGGCATCACGATTTCGATCGTTCTCGCCGATGACGACTCGGTGACCGTGAGCTCCACGGGCAAGGCGCCCAATGGCGTCTGCCAATCACTGGACGACTGACTCCGTCGCCACCGCCCCTAACACCAGTTTCATAAACGCCACTGACGCCGCGCTGTGAGAGTTGTTCTTGCGCCGAATCACCTCCAGCAAGGTGCTCACCGAGCCTTTCGGCCTTTGCTTCAGCTGGGGGAAACCCAAAAAATTCAATCGATTGTTGCTTGATCTGAAATGCCCGCGTCGCAGCGCTCCCTGTTCACGGGAGCGCTGCACTCACAAGGTCGCCCTGATCAGTGATCGTCTTTTGCTGACGATGATGGCCGACGCTCGGCGGTTTCTTCGGCGTTAGGGGGAACTGGATTACTGCCTGGCGTGAACACGTGGGTCAGCAAGTCCCTGGCATCGATTTCCACGACGCCCGGCACCGAACGGGCCAGCGCAACAGCCTGCTCACACTGTTTATGGGTGTTGACCCGACCGCTCAACGCCACCGTACCCGCAAGGGTTTTGACATGGATCTGCAGGCCGAGGCTGGGTTCGGCCAAGGCCAGGGCCGACTTAACCCGGCCGGTGATCCATGTGTCGTGCACGACCGTTTCCAGATCGTGGGAGTAATGCCGAAAAGAATGAAGTTTCATGACGCAGCCCTCACTCAAGACACAGACGCAAACACACCTTAATTATAGTGCGATCGTTGCCTGTGCCCGGAATGTCAGCGTTTGACCGACAGATCGGTCTGGGTCATGCGACTGCGAATGGTGAACACGCCATCTCCCGAAAGAATCGCGCTGCGGGCAAACAGGCGACCGCTCTCCCAGTTCGAAAGCCCCAGTTCCGGCTTGTTCAGCGCGTACTGCCCATCGACCCAGCGGGTAATCCCGTTGCCCACAAACGGCGCGTTGACCGCGTTGTAGAAACGTTCATGCGCGGCCCCGTCTTCGCTGATCAGCGACACGGTGAACTGCGGGCTGTAGCGATTGAACAAGGCGATGGCGCTGTCCAGGTCATCGACGATCTTGAGGCTGACTTCCGGGGTCTCTTCCCATTCCCACTCGCGCCCCAACTGATCCTCGGGCAACGGTTCGGCCAGTGCCTCGGTCTGGTAGCCTTCGGCGCGATACACCTCAACGCTGCCGGTTTGCCATTCAGTCGGCAACCACGATTCGCTGCCCTCGACGATATGCAACTTGCAGCCTTGGCCCCGGGCGGTGCCGGCCTGCTGGAGGGCGTCGAGAAACACCGGCACCAGCTCAACGGCGCGGTCGCGCTGGATCAGGCAGACGTTCAAGGTATTGCAGACTTTGCGGTCCAGAGAATTGCGCACCACGGCGGCGAAGCGCTGGGCATCAGCGTCTTTGTCGGCGATCAGCCAGGCGCCACCCGTGCCGTGCAGACTGACGGCGGTGCCGGCCTGTTGGGCGATGCTGCCCAGTTGACTGACCGCCCGGCCCGAACCCCGGGCCACGGCCAGCGACAGACGTCGGTCGGCGAACATCGCCCAACCGGCGGCGTGATTGACGCTTTCTACCAACGACACGGCGCCGTTCGGCAAACCGGCGTCGCTGAGTGCCGGATTCAATGCGTGAGTGACGATGGCCTGAGCGGTGCCCAACGCATCGCTGCCAATGCGCAGCACGGCGGTGTTGCCGGTGCGCAACACACCGGCGGCGTCGGCGAACACATTCGGCCGGCCTTCGAACACGAACGCGACGATGCCCAGCGGCGACACCACTTGTTCGACTTTCCAGCCGTCGTGCTCGACGCAACTGATGACCTTGCCGCGAGTCGCCGACGCATCGCGCCAGGCGCGCAGGCCGGCGATCATGTCGCGGCGCATGCGCTCATCGGCCAGCAGTCGCGTGGTGGAGCGCCCGCGGGCCTTGGCACGCTCAATGTCGGCCAGGTTGGCGGCCTCGATCAGCGCCCAGCAATCGGGAGTTTCCAGCCGTTGGGCAAACAGATCGAAGAACGTGCTGATCGCCTGATCCGAGACGCTGGACAGCGCGCTGAACGCCGCTTCGGCGCGCTCAATGGCGACGGCCGCCGCTTGCTGGTCAGCCACCGGAATCAGCAACAACTCGCCGCTGACCTGCTCCACCAGCAAATGGTCCCCGGGCTGAAAGCGCGCGGCCAGTTCGGGGCTGACGACAGTGACACGATTACCGGCAAAAGGGATCGGCGTGCCAGCGACTAGACGTTCGAGCGCAAAAGACATGAAGCGGTTTCACCATGCTGTGGGCGGCTGGAAAATGTATAGGAAAATCCACGGAGCGTCATTAACCGCTCAGGCCCTAATGCCTCAGAACACCGACCAGCCGATCCGCTGGCTCAACAATTCCAGCGCCGCCATGCCGGCCAGCGAGTTGCCGGCGGCATTCAGTTCCGGTGACCAGACGCACACCGTGAACTGCCCCGGCACCACCGCGACGATTCCCCCGCCCACACCGCTTTTGCCCGGCAAACCGACGCGGTAGGCGAAGTTGCCGGCTTCGTCGTACAGCCCGCTGGTGGCCATGATCGAGTTGACCTGCTGGGTCTGGCGGGCGGTGAGGATCTGTTCGCCGCTGTGTTTGCAAAACCCGTCGTTGGCCAGGAAGCAGAACGCCCGGGCCAGGTCCACGCAATTCATGCGCAGCGCGCAATGGCTGAAGTAGCTGCGCAGCACGGCCTCGACGTCGTTGTGAAAATTGCCGAACGACTGCATCAGGTACGCCATGGCCGCGTTGCGCGCGCGGTGCTGGTATTCGGATTCGGCGACCTTGCCGTCCACCATGACCTGCGGGTTGCCGGACAACCGACGGACGAAGTCGCGCATCGACAGAGCCGGCGCGGCAAAGCGTGACTGGTTGATGTCGCAGATCACCAGGGCACCGGCGTTGATGAACGGATTGCGCGGGCGGCCGCGCTCGAATTCCAGCTGCACCAGCGAGTTGAACGGTTGCCCGGAAGGCTCGTGGCCCAGCCGTTCCCAGATCGCCTCGCCGGAGTGATCGATGGCCTGCACCAGGCTGAACACCTTGGAAATACTCTGCACCGAGAACGGCGTGTCGGCATCGCCCGCGCAATACAGCTCGCCATCGTTGCCATACACGGCAATGCCCAACTGATTGGCCGGCACCGTGCCGAGGGCGGGAATGTAGTCAGCCACCTTGCCCTGACCGATAAGCGGCCGGACAGCATCAAGGATCTCGTTCAACAGCGCTTGCATGCCGGGTTCCGAAGTCTCGCCCCGTGGGATTGCGGGGACACGGAGGCTAGACGCCATTGGCTGGCGCTGGATCACAGATTGCTTAAACACCTCGCTCAAAATCTCCAACATCCCTGTGGGAGCGGGCTTGCCCGCGATTGCGGACTGCCAGTCAACATCATCGTTGAATGACACACCGCTATCGCGGGCAAGCCCGCTCCCACAGGGATGCGATGGTGCCTGTGTATCGGAGTGTGTACAGACGCCCTTGTGACACACCCCATCCATAAAACCCCGCACCAAAGACACATCGCAGATACACCCGCTTGATGAACTGTGCGTGTCGATTGGCCCTGCCGATCAAAGCGCTCAACTCACTCAACGCTACGGAGTATCACCATGTTCAAGCTCTCGACTTCTTCCCTGACCCTCGGCCTGATCATCGCCGGCGGCCTGGCCCTGTCCAACGTGGCTTCGGCTTCCGAATCCGAAGCGTTCAGCATGAAACAACTGGCTCACGGCTACAGCCAGGTCCAGGCCGACACCGCGGAAAAGCCCGCTGAAGGCAAATGTGGCGAAGGCAAGTGCGGCGCCGGCGAGTAACCCGATTGCGCGGGGCAACCGCTGCCCCGCCTTCCTGACTGAACGGAGATCAAGCTCATGAACACCTCACTTTCATCGGCCGTGAAAGGCCTGCACCTGAACCTCGACCGTGCCGGCAGCTGGCTCGCGCCTTTGACGCTGCGATTGTTCATTGCCTGGGAATTCTTCGAGTCGGGCCTGGAAAAATGGAACGGCGAGAACTGGTTCGCCGACATCCAGGACGCCTTCCCGTTTCCGTTCAACCACGTGCCGGCCACGCTGAACTGGGAACTGTCGATGTGGGCCGAACTGATCTGCGCCCTGGCCATCCTGGTCGGCTTCGGAACGCGGGTATCGGCCATCATTCTGATCGTCGTCACGATTGTCGCGACCGCTGCCGTTCACTGGCCGGCCGATTGGTCTACATTGAGTGAGCTTGCCCAGGGTTACGCCATCAGCAACAAGGGTCACGGCAACTTCAAGCTGCCGCTGATCTACCTCGCCGCCATGATGCCGTTGTTGCTCTCGGGTGCCGGCAAGCTCAGCCTGGATGCACTGTTGGCCCGATTTTTCTGGCGTCGCACTCAGCATTGACCGACCAGAGGCTCGGGCGCGTCCTCCACTCCCTTGAAAAACGGAGCAATCGCCATGAGCCTCACTCTCTACGGTTTTGACGGCAGTACCTATGTGCGCACAGTGAAAATGCTGCTTGCGGAAAAAGACGCGGACTTCGACCAGGTGCAGGTCAACGTGATCAAAGGCGAGCCGCACCTGCCGGAACATCTGGTGCGGCACCCCTTCGGCAAGGTGCCCGTCATCGACCATGACGGCTTCCGGGTCATCGAAACCGGCGCGATCGTGGCCTATCTGGACGAAGTCCTGCCCGGACCCTCCATCACACCGGATAACGCCCACGACCGCGCTCGCACCCACATGGCCCAGGGCATCTACGATTCCTATGGCTACGGCAACCTGGTGCAGGTGTTCGGCTACCATCTTTTTCCTGACTTCATTGGCGGGCAGAATGAAGAGTCGCGCCGCAAAGGAATCGAGAACTCGAAACGGGTGTTGCGCGAGTTGATGAAAATAAAAGGCACCGATCCGTATATCGCAGGTCTTGAACCCAGTATCGGTGACTTTTACCTGGCACCGGGCTGCGCCTACATCGCGATGACGCCGGATGCGCCTCAGGTGTTTTCGGTGGACGGTTTCGACGGATGGTGGAAACGTATGCAGTCTCTGCCAAGCTACAAGGCCACGCAGCCGAAATAAGCCTCAACCCCACTCACTTGCGTAGACAGGAGCCACCATGAGCGTGACCACCCAATGGATCGAGATCGACAGCGACGAAGGCACCTTCGGCGCTTACCTGGCGATTCCGCATACCCGCAAAGGTCCGGGGATCGTGCTGATCCAGGAAATCTTCGGCGTGAATGAACACATCCGTTCAGTCGCGGAGCAATATGCCGCCGATGGTTACCTGGTGATTGCGCCGGACCTGTTCTGGCGCAATGGCCACCGCATCGAACTGACTTACGACGAAGCCGGCTGGAAACGCGCCGTCGAGCTGATGAACGCCACGGACATCGAAAAGGCGCAGAGCGACATCAAACTGGCCATCGAAGCGCTGGATGCGCAACCTGGCCTGGACGGCGGCATCGCCTCCATCGGTTATTGCTTCGGCGGCTTGCTGTCCTACCTCACCGCCACCAATGGACTGGTGGATGTGGCTATCGCCTACTACGGTGGCGGCATCCAGAATCATTTGGACCGTGCCGATGAAATCGAGGTGCCGTTGCTGATGCACTTCGGCGAACAGGACAGCCACATTCCACTGGAAGCCGTGGAAAAAATCGCCGAGCGTTTCGACAACAACGACAACGTGGAAATTGTTGTCTACCCGGAGGCCGAACATGGTTTTAACTGCTCGCACCGCGACAGTTACAACCAGCGTGCAGCGGCTGAGGCGCATGGCAATACGTTGATCTTTTTGGGGCAGGAGTTGTAAAAGCCGACGCCATGCAAAAGGCACCTTCATCAAGCGATGAAGGTGCCTTTTTTCTGCGCCACGCTTACTTGATCAGCATTCCCAGCGGACTCAGCGGCCCGATCGGCATCAGTTCGAAGGTCAGCAAATCGACTGCCCCCAGCGGCAATGCCTTGAGCAAACGATCAGCCTCATCGACCGAATCAACGGTCATCAGGAAGATCACCCCCGCTTCGTTGTCGCGCATCCAGAACTGTTCCATCTTGCCGTCCAGGTACAGTTGCAAGGTAGCGGGCACTTCGGCGGGCAGGTAAGCGACGCGCTGTTCGGCGGTCAGGGGTTTGAGTGTTCCGATGGCCATGACTTTCATGATCACACCTCTTCCGTTTGCGCAGTGACAGACAGCTTCGGCTGGTCGTTGCGTTCGTGAACATGGCGATGGGGCGTGCGGTCGATATTGAGGCTCAGTATTTCCGGGCGGCTGTAATGACCGCGGCCGTCCATCTGACGTTTACGGATTTCGATCTGGAACAGGTCGATGTCAGCGATCACTTCGCCCTCACCTTCCGTCAGTGCGCCGACCACTTCACCTTGAGGATCGATGATCGCGGTGTAGCAACCGCCGGAGATCGGACCGATCTCGCAGCCGGTATCGGCCATGATTTGCGCCTGCTGTTCCGGGTACAACCACGCGGTCGAGTTCACCACGAAGCAAGCCGATTCCAGGGCGTGCATGCGGATGCTGACTTCCATCTGGCGGGTGAACAGCGGACCGGCGAATGAGCCCGGGTACATCGAGGCGTGAATCTGTTCGCCATCTTCGATCAAGGCGTAACGGGCCAGCGGGTTGTAATGTTCCCAGCAGGCCAGTTGGCCGATACGCCCGACCGCGCTGTCGGTCGCACGAAGGCCTGAACCATCGCCCATGCCCCAGATCATGCGTTCGTGATAGGTCGGCGAAATCTTGCGACGCGCCTGAATCAAGGTACCGTCAGCATCGAACAGCAACTGGGTGTTGTAGAGCGTGCTGCCGTCGCGTTCGTTGACGCCGATGGACACCACCATGTTGGCTTCTTTGGCTGCCTTGCCGATGGCATCAGTGGTTGCGGAAGGGACAACCACGGCTTGTTCCAGCAGTTTGTAGTGCTCGGAACCCATTTTGAAAGGGCTCTGCACAAAAGAAAAATAGGGGTAGTACGGCACGATGGTTTCCGGGAAAACGGCGAACTGCACGCCCTTCTCGCCGAGTTCACGAATCTTGTTAACGACTTTTTCTACCGTGCCTTCACGGCTATAGAGAACAGGAGCAATCTGGACGGCGGCGGCTTTGACAATCGACATGGCGGTGATCTCGCTGAGGGAATGGGCTTCAACGAGATCAAGATTACGGCAATCATATTTCGTCTCAAATGCCTAATACACCACCTTTTAGGACATGCCCGGCGTCAAGCTCGGTTGGCGCGCTGGATCACTTGCGGCGGCTGCCCGAACGCCCGGATAAACGCCCGGCGCATGCGCTCGCGATCACCAAATCCGGTGTCGGTGGCCACCACATCGATGGAGTGCCGACCGGTTTCCATCATCAGCCGGGCGGCTTCCACCCGCAGGTTTTCGATGGCTTTGGCCGGAGATTGACCGGTTTCGGCATGAAACACCCGGCTGAACTGCCGTGGGCTGAGATTGGCTGCGCCGGCCAGTTCTTCGACCGACAGCGCTGATTTGAGGTTGTGTTTGGCATAGGTCAACGCGGCCTGGATACGATCGGTCTTGGGCTCGAGTTCGAGCATCACCGAAAACTGCGACTGCCCACCAGCCCGTCGGTGATACACCACCAGTTGCCGGGCCACCACACGTGCGACCTCGGCGCCCAGATCCTTTTCCACCAGCGCCAGTGCGAGATCGACACAAGCGCTCATGCCGGCGGCGGTCCAGATGTTGCCGTCGTTGATAAAGATGCGATCTTCTTCGACCTTCACTTTCGGGTACGCCCTTTGCAGTGCCGGGGCATGACACCAGTGAGTGGTCGCCCTCCGACCATCCAGCAAACCAGCCTCGGCCAGCGCAATCGCGCCGGTGCAGATCGAACCCAGGCGTCGGGTGGTCTGGCTAGCGTTGCGCAAAAACGCCACCATGCCCGCTGATGTCGGCCGGATCAGGTTGTCGCCCATGACCAACAACGTATCGAACGTGCGTTGGTCGAATGCGCTGGTTTCCACACCGAATCCGGCAGAGGTTTTCACTGAACCGCCCTGCTCGGAAAGCAACGCGATGCTGTACATCGGCTCGTCGGACGCCATATTGGCCAACTCGAAGGTGGCGCACATGGCGAGGCCCAGCACCTGGAAGCCGGGGTAAACGATGAGTCCGATGGTGTGCACGGCGACGGCCCCTTATGACCTTAAAGGTGGTGTGCCGACTTTACAGTCAGCAGACCTGCACTGTACGCCCGTCGCCATGCGCTGTGTAAGAACCGTCGATGACCTCCTCAGGGCATTAATCCCACGGCCGGACCTTCAACCGCAGAAGTCCCTTGATACCGGGCGCTCGGGGTTGATCAAACGGCAGATCAATTTCGATAAAGTCGTCGCCTGTTATATGGACCGTTTTAGTGATTGCGCTGTGTGGGTCTTCCATCCAGGCAAGGCTGACATTCCAGTCACCGTTCGCGTTTTCGGGTGGCGTCAACTTGACGATGGCGGTTCCTCGAAAAAGATCCGTGCCTTCATAGTGGGCATCGGGCCAGAAGCGATGATTGATGATGTAGTCCGGCACTTTGGCGGCAAAGGTCATCACATACGAAAGTGCCTTGTCCTTATCAACTTTGCCGCGTTTGGAGAGAAATACGCTGGACAAATACACCGTTCGCTTAGCGGTATCAGGGCCAGTGAGTTCTTCGTGTGAGCGACAAGCCGGCGAGTCTTCGATCGATTGTCGCCGCGTGAGAAACCAGCGCTTGCCTTTGGGGGCGGCACGAAATTCGAATTGGTATCCGGCTTCAAGTTTCTTGTGGTCATCCACTTCTTTCTGAATGACTTCGGGCAAGGAAACACTCTCGACCAACAGGCTGATATCGACCCGAACGTCTCCAAAGAGGAAACGCACCAGGTTCTGATAAGCCTCCTCGGAGTTGACGATGCCGAAATAGCCGGAGTGCGACCGATACGCATAAGCCGTGGCTACCTGGACCGGCTTAAGGTTTTCATCCAAGCCCCACAGGGACGCGTTATCGATCCGCACCAAGCCGTCGGAACCGTTGCCGACAAACGCCCGAACGACACCTTGCGCCACCTCGTAATCACCGCGATTGGTGCCGACCATGCAAAAGATCCGCTCCGGCTTTAATGCACCTTCGGGTATCAGATCCACCCGCCCCTTGAACTTGTGAGAAATATCCTGAAGATTCAGATACCTCGCCATGATGTCCCGGTTGAACGTGTTCTTCTGGTCATCTGTCAGCCAACTGGGGACGTTCAAGCCAAGCACATCGATGCCATTGTGCGGCGTGGCAAAGGTGAACAATTTGTTGACCGTCCTGCGTGCCTCTTCGAAGTCCGAGTCGATGCTTTGAAGGAATGCCCGGGCCACCAGGCCACCCATTGAATGCGCCACCAGATAGCATTGAAACTTTTTCGGGTCCATGACCGAACCATCGGCCTCGCGATACTGGCACACCAGGGTTTTGATTTTGAGGATCAAGGCGTTCAGCCGCCTGGCATATTCTTCGATATTTCGGGAGTTGCCATCCCCTAGATAAATCGATCCGTCATCGTAATACCGCAGTATCACGATCGAGCGCGGAGGGATGCCGGGGATGGGTTTGCCTTCGTCATCCTTGGGCGGTTCCCACCCTTCATCCATGATGTCCAACCCATTCTGGTAGACATGCTGGTACTGGTATTCAGTTGTCAGACGCACCAAGGGCGATTCGAAAACGAACTTCTCGGGACGCTGGGCCTTATTGGCAGTGGCGCGATACAACGTTGAACCGACGTTGAAACCACAGAACGGATCCGCGGCGGTTTCATTTCGTTCGTCGACCGTCATCGCGTAACCACGGATGTAAATGATGGGATAACCGTGTGGCATGTTTGCACGCCTCTTTTCGCAGTGGCAGGACGGTGCGTTGATGTAAGTTGGCTAGTTCAACCCGGCACCGAGTGTATTGATGGTGTTACAACCAAACTTCGATAGCACGCTACAGAGTTTCAATAAATGACCACCCCCATACTTCGATCATGGTGGTGATAATAGGAGCGCATCGAATTGGCCATGGAACATTTCGAAATCAGCCCGCCAGCGATATTTCGATTGGGCATTACCCATAGGGCTGTGGATCCAAATAAAACTCACACCCTCATAATCAGGGTATTTATTTAACAAAGACTTGCATCGATCTCCTATGAGCTGCTTTACACAACACTTCTGTAACAAACGTATGATTGGCCACCGACAGACATGGATCCAAAAAGTTCCACTCAAACCCGACGCCCTCACTGACAACGTGACCCGCCCTCTCAGTGCAACAGCTTTATTAATCCAAACTAAATAAATGTCCCAGAGCAAGGCGCCGGGCTCAAGACCGGCCCCGCCAACGTGGACCCACAAACTTCAACCCGCCAAAAGTTAAACTAGATATCGCACTAATATTATTTTGCAGCTTTATTACAAAACACTCTGATGGGCACTCAACGAACTGCAACTCGACCTTCCCTGATTAACCCCGCACGCCATTCAAGCGACGTATTAAATCAGTAACCATCCAACACGAAACATCGCACCTTCGTTTAACACCCGACAACTTCCCCAACATTCATTCACACTCAATAAAGCAGCCAGAAACGAATACCTCAACACGCAGGCTATTTTCAGCCTGCCACCCGCTTTCTTGATCAGGTCTATACATTAAAAGTAACAACCGGCCGACACTCCGAGGAAATGGCCATGGATAACAACAAGGATTCGGGTACTAACCTGGCGTTCTGGCTGCCAGGCAGCGCAGTTATCCTCAGCTTGGTCGTATCAACGTTTGCATTGACCCGTGAACCGTTTCTGGAACCACGGCCCCTCGGTGCACAGTTTCAGGCGCAATTGCCCATTGAAGCGCGGTTGTGGCAGGACCCGTTCGACGCGCTGGAGCGTTATCGCAAGAAGCTGAATGACAGTGACAGTCCGGACGCCAAGCAGTTGTGCAGTCCTTGGGTTTCCTTGCCGCCCGGGGCATCCACTGCTCCGGACATCATGGTGTCGCTGGTGGAAGGCGGC
The DNA here is from genome assembly GCF_900095275.1 of Pseudomonas sp. UMAB-40. Lineage (NCBI taxonomy): Bacteria > Pseudomonadati > Pseudomonadota > Gammaproteobacteria > Pseudomonadales > Pseudomonadaceae > Pseudomonas > Pseudomonas sp. UMAB-40. Next base: position 120,492 of record NZ_LT607568.1, on the reverse strand, counting down.
CCTTACGCCGACGAAGTCGAGCGGCGGCGCCGTACGCGTTACGCTCTGCTTGCCGGGTTCAAGAACTCGCACCGGGTGCCAGATCAGGAACAGTACATCCATTGTCTGAGACTCAAGGCCGACCTGTCGGTTGATCCCTCCGCCACCGAGAGGTTTCTGGACGTTCCCTATGAAATCTTTGTCTCCAACCCGCTCGATCCGCCCGCAGCGCTTGACGGAACTCCGACGCCACCGAACCAGACGGTTGTGTTCTGGCTGAAACAAGACGCGCTGGGCTCGCAGCCGCTGCAACAACTGGAAAAATTGCGCCAAAGCCTGGCGTGCAAGACAGCCTTGAACGGTTGCCCACTCGCCTGCGCCGGTGTGACCGACAATCACACCGTCCTCAAAGTCATCGGCCCCGCCACCTCAACCATCCTGCGTGGCATGTATCAGGATGAAGCCAACGCCCAGGCAACCGCCAATGTCGAGATCTACTCCCCCTTGGCCACCGCCGACAACATAACGCTCAACAGCAGCATCAACATCCCGACCCCATCACCACCCGGCAAACTGCCCATGAAGTTGCTGCGCACCGTCAGCGACGACGGCACCATGACGCAATTGATCCTGGAGGAAATGAAACTGCGCGACGTAAACCCGGCCGCCGGTTTGCGTTGCAGCAAAGACAATTTGCAGCGATTCAAAACCAGGTGCGTGGAAGAAAGCTGGCCACGGCCGTCCGACCGTATCGCGTTGATCTCCGAGTGGGACAGTTTTTACAGCCGGGCACTGATCGAAAGCTTCAAGGGGTGGGTTGCGGGTGAAGCCGGGCTGACGGAGAAAGATGACAAGACGGTGGTCGACAGGTGGGTGTTGCGCTTCAGCTATCTGCGTGGCTTGGACGGACGCCTCCCGGAGGAATCCGCGAGCAGTGATAAAACAGCCAGCACCGATGCCAGCAAAAACGCCAAAGACGCGAGCAAAATCGACCTCAGCCCACTGGAGAAAGCCGACGGCAATTCCCAGCTGGATTACCTGCGACGCCTCGCCGACCACATCGCCCGGGAGGACGAAGCATATCGACGCAACGGCGAAAGCGGCATCGGTGCCATCGCGATACTGGGCGTCGATGCCTACGACAAACTGCTGGTGTTGCAGGCCCTCAAAAGTCGCATGCCGTACAAGTTGTACTTTTCCACCGACCTCGACGCCCGCATGTTGCAACGAGGCCAGGCAGAAACCACCCGCAACCTGATTCTGGCGGCACCTTACGGGCTGGCGCTGACACGCGCCCTGCAACAAGACGTGCCGCCGTTTCGCGACAGCCTGCAAAGTTCGGTGTTTGTTTCTGTGCTGGCGGCCTTGGCGCCACAATCCTTCGATGCCAAACGAGCGAAATTCGACTACTCGAAATCGGATTTGCTCTCGCCCGGCATCTATGAAGTCGGCATCAGCGGCTTTATCCCGCTGGCGAGCCCGGTGACGCTTAAACGCCCCACCAGTTGCGAAGCGCCGACACTCTTATCCAAGTCAGACCACGGCATACTTCCACACGACCTTATGTCGTTACGCTGCCTTCAGGATCCCTCGCCCCCGCCCTATCCGGTGGCCTCCCAGTCCGTGCGTGATCGATTCATGCATGCCCAATCGTTCTTCTGGGCCGGGCCACTGACGTTCATGCTGCTTTTAATCACCGGGTTCATTGTCTGGCGCTGGATCTCGGGAGCGAAAGTCGAGCCCGACGCCAAGCTTGACTGGGTGCGCGGTGTGCCCATGACGCTGTATATGGTCGCGGCAGCCTGTGCATTTATCGCCACTCGCTTCTGGCACGCGGAGTTTCTCTGGTTCACGTTCGTGCTGATTCTGCTGGGAATCATTTCTTCGAACCTGACACGCCGCTCCGAGCAGTCGGCACACAACGACTCGACTGCCACACCTGGCAGCGGCTTTTATGACTCTCCGGCGTGGTACATCGTTGTCCCCCTCGTCGGTTTTATCCTTGCGTTGATGCTGGCGTATCAGATGCGCAGCACATTGACCGGCAACGGGCTGGGTGAACCGATGTTCCTGTTTGAAGGCATCAGTGCCTGGCCAACCGTGGCGCTGCGCGTGGCCGCCGTACTGATCTCTCTCTCGGCACTGGCATGGGGCTGGCGCAACCTGCGCATAAACAGGGTCGAGATCGAAAAGAACTACCATCTGCTGAATTACATGCGCCGATATCAAATAGGTTTGTGCGCGCAGGTTCTACGTTTTATTCGCAGAGGCAGGCGCTGGAACTTGCGCCGCTGGTGCAACGAACTGGGGCATTTCCTGCTACTGATTTTTTTCCCGCTGATGAGCGCCAATGACAAATGGTCGAAGACCTGCACATCCCCACAGGCCACTTGCGGGGACGGGCGGCAGATGATTTCCATCGCGCGTTTCTGGGGTGAGCATTGCATTTGCGGGTCGTTCGGTGCCCGGATGCTGCGCGCCCTTCTCGCCACGTGGATTTTCGTCGTGGTCACCAGTGTGCTGTTTGTGATTTGGCCAATGGAGCGGATTCCCGTACGCGGCGAATCGATGGGATGGCTCATCAGTTGGCTGATACCTACCCTGGTTTTTCAGGTGCTGGTGTTCTGGGTCGTGGATGCCAATCTGCTGCTGACGCGATTTATCCGCCACCTGAGCGAGCATCATGCGATCTGGCCCAAAACGTTGCAGCGCGAACATCAGAAGATCTTCGGCATGCTCAAGCATCCCTGCATCGACGAGTGGGTGGATCTGCAACTAATCGCCAAACGCACCTCGGCGGTCAGCCGCCTGATCTATGCGCCGACGGTGGTCATGTTGATCCTGTTGGCGTCTCGCAGCAGCCTGTTCGATAACTGGCCGACACCGCCCAGTATCATCATCACTTTCCTGCTGACCGCGCTGATATTGCTGGTGTCCGCGCTGTCGTTGCGGCGGGCGGCGGAAAAGGCACGTACCGTTGCATTGCGTCGTCTGGATACCTATTTGCTGGAAACGCCGAAAGCTCGAGATCCCGTTCGCTACGAAAAATTCCAGATGATCCGCGACCGCATCGCGACGCTCAACACCGGTTCGTTTTCACGCTACTCCGAAGAGCCTCTAGTCAGGGCGCTGTTGCTGTCACTGACCGGCATAGGAGGTTCGGCACTGGTCGATGCGTTGAACTACGCGAAGTTCTAGCAGCATGTCATGGGCGCCCATTGAGCGCCCATGGCCTTCTAAATGACGACCTACTTCGCCGACCCATCATGCGGTTTGTAAAACCGGAACATCCCGGTTTCAGCGGTTTTGATGTACTCCTTGGCCCAGTCCGGTTTCACCGTGCGGTCATGAAAATACATCGCGCCACCGGTGCGATCCGGGAGCTGCTTGTTCAGCGCCTTGCGCGCGATTTCCTTGGCCAGGGCATATTGCGTCTCTTCCTGGACCGTGTCTGGGCGCCCGTCGCACCACCACGAAAACTGGCAGCTCTTGGTCTCGGAACCTTGCTTGACCACCGCGCACACGGTGTCGGGGAAACCGGCGTGGCCGAGGCGGTTCATGACCACGTTGGCGACCGCTTCCATGTCGGCGGTGTCCTTGCCTTTGGCCTCCCAGTAGATGGAGCGAGCCATGCAGGTGATGGGATCGTCCAGCGGTGACTTGCCGACGGGATCGACCGCCTGGACTTCAGGTTGGGTGATTGCCTCGGATTTCGGTACGGGCAGATCGCCGCCCTTCTCCGCGGCTTTCTGCTCAAGCACTTGGGCCTTGTCTTCAGCCACTTCCTTTTTCTGCTGCTGGTCGTCGGCAATCACCTGGCCTGCGATTAGGGTAATGACGAGAAACGTAGCTGACCATTTGAGGAACATGATGGAGACACTCTGTGTGGCGTCGAGGGAAGCGCCCGTTAGGCGACTTGGCTTCAGTGTAGTAGCCAAATCATGTCAGCAAGCGGACAACAAAGCGCAAAAAGGCATTGCGCGGCATGGGGTGGAATCGCGCATCATGGGCGCAGTCAAATCAAGGGAGATTTCCATGCGCGTCCTGTCATCCGCTCTGCGTTTTGCCGTGTTGCCGCTGGGGTTGGTGTTCGCCGCCAACGCCATGGCGACCGAAGAGACGCAACTGGTCGAGTCGATCAACGTTTACCGTAGTCAGGTGCAGCGTTGCGCCGGTCAGGCGTCACCGGAATTGCCGCCGTTGACCAACGATCAGCGTCTGGTGCTATCGGCCAGCGGGCCTGTCGATTTGCAGCAGGCCATGGCTCGGGCGTCGTACCCGATGGTCAACGTGCAGGCGATCACATTGTCCGGCCCGCGAGATGCGCAGTCCGCCATCACGGCGATCAAGGAGAGCTTTTGCCAAGTAGTGCTGAACCCGCAATTCATCGATGTCGGGGTCAGCCACGAGGGACGCGACTGGCGCATTGTGCTGGCACGACCGCTATTGACCGCGCGCCTGGGCGACGCTGCGGCTGAAGGCCAGAAGCTCCTGGAATTGCTCAACGCCGCCCGTACCCAACCCCGTCAGTGCGGTGGTCAACCGTTTGCCGCGACCACACCGCTGGCCTGGAACGCGACGCTGGCGACCGCCGCCCAGGAACATACCCGGTCCATGGCCAATAACAATTTCTTCGACCACAAGGACCGCGACGGCCGCACACCGGGGGATCGCGCAGAACTGGCGGGTTACAACTATCAAGAGGTCGGCGAGAACATCGCTGCCGGGCAAGACACCCCGCGCAAGGTCGTCGATGGCTGGCTGGCCAGCCCCGGGCATTGCGCCAACCTGATGAACCCACAGTTCCGCGAACTGGGCGCGGCCTATGCGGTTGATCCAAAGAGTGACGCCGGGATTTACTGGACAGCCATGTTCGGTACGCAGTAAAGGCGATGGTCAGAGCGGTGGTTCACCGCTCTTACAACGTGTGTTGTTGGTTGCCGATGTCTTTGGCTTTTTCGATTGCCCACTCCAAAGCCGCTTCCATGTCCAACAGATGGGGGGACGGGTGATGGTCCTCTTCAATGACCGAGCCATCCGGCCGGTAAACACCGATGAACATTTTCAGGGAGCCGTCCTTCAATATTTCGGCCTTCACTTCGATCTTGCATCCGTTGGATAGCGTTTCCTTGTGTTCCTCATGGCGTTCAGTCATCGCTGGATCCTCTCGTCGGTGATAGCCGAGTCACGGGTTAATCGGGAATAACCCCCTTCTGTGCAAGCCGTTTCAACGCGTTGATCATGATCTCCTCATTGTTGACGACTTCGGTAAAACCCGCACGCCGATTTTTGTTTCACACAACACCCTGTAGCAGTGCCGCGGACGACTGCGACTAACCTCCCGGGACAGCGGCGTAATGCCACCTATACTCCATTCCACCAACCCCGCCCGGGGCCTGCACAACCAACAATAAAAAGCAGAGGTGGAACATGGTCTGGCAGCAAATCTACGATCCCTTCGGTAACCCGGTGCTTTCTACCATCATGGCGGCGGTGCCGGTGGTGGTGATGCTGGCATCCCTGGCGTTTTTCCATATCAAGGCGCATCTGGCGGCCTTGCTGGCCCTTGGCTCGGCTTTGTTGATTGCCATTTTTGCCTTCGGCATGCCGGCGAACATGGCGGGCTCGGCGGCACTCTACGGCGCCGCCAACGGCCTGCTGCCGATTGGCTGGATTGTGCTCAACATCATCTTCCTGCATCGGCTGACCACCGAAAACGGCTCGTTCAAAGTGCTGCAGGATTCCCTTGCGCGCATCACTGACGATCGACGCCTGCAACTGCTGCTGATTGCCTTCTGCTTCGGCGCCTTCTTTGAAGGGGCTGCCGGGTTCGGCACGCCGGTGGCGGTGACCGGGGCGATTCTGATCGGCTTGGGCTTCTCGCCGTTGGCTGCCTCTGGCCTGGCGTTGATCGCCAACACCGCGCCCGTGGCGTTCGGTGCACTGGGCACGCCCATCATCACCCTGGCCAAGGTCACCGGCCTGGATGAAATGGAGCTGTCGATGATGGTCGGCCGGCAGTTGCCGTTCTTCTCGGTGCTGGTGCCGTTCTGGTTGATCTGGGCCTTTGCCGGCTGGCGCAAAATGCTGGAAATCTGGCCGGCCATTCTGGTCGCCGGGGTCAGTTTCGCCGTGCCGCAGTTCCTGGTGTCCAACTACCACGGGCCGATGCTGGTGGACGTGATCGCCGCGCTGATCTCCATGGCGTGCCTGACCGGTTTCCTCAAGGTCTGGAAACCGGCCACGATACACACCTCGGCCGCCCTGACCGGGCGCGTCGACAACTCGAAAATCGACGAGGAACATCAGCAAAAAGCCGAGACCAGTGGGGCCTTCGCCAGCGATGCGAAACCGGCGGTGATGCGCGCCTGGATGCCGTGGATCATCCTCACCGTGTTCGTGTTCGCCTGGGGCACCCAGGGCTTCAAGAACATGTTCGACACCCGCCCGGCAATCGATCCGGCCACTAACTCAGCCAAGCTCGACCCTCAGGGCAAACCGATGCGCGAAGCCAACCCGATCTTCGCCCCGATCGTGACCTTCACCACCATTCACCAGCAAATCGAAAAGGTGCCGCCCGTGGTGCCCGCGGCTAAAACCGAGGAAGCGGTCTACAAGTTCACCTGGTTCACCAGCACCGGCAGCGGCATCCTCCTGGCGGCCATCGTCGGCGGCCTGCTGATGGGCTATTCCATCCCGCAACTGGCACGCCAATACCTGCGAACGCTGTGGGTGGTGCGTTACTCACTCATCACCATCGTGGCCATGCTTGCGCTCGGTTTCCTCACCCGCTACTCAGGTCTTGACGCCACCATGGGCCTGGCCTTCGCCGCGACTGGCATCTTCTACCCCATGTTCGGCACCCTCCTCGGCTGGCTCGGCGTGGCGCTGACCGGCTCCGACACGGCCTCCAACGTGCTGTTCGGCGGCTTGCAACGAGTGACCGCCGAGCAACTGGGCATCAGCCCGGTGTTGATGGCCGCGGCCAACAGTTCTGGCGGGGTCATGGGCAAAATGGTCGACGCCCAGTCGATCGTGGTCGCGTCCACGGCAACTCGCTGGTACGGGCATGAAGGGGAGATTCTGCGTTATGTGTTCTTCCACTCGATTGTGCTGGCGATTCTGGTTGGGGGCTTGGTGACGTTGCAGGCTTATGTGGCGCCGTTCAGCAGTATGGTGGTGGGCGGGCACTAGACGTCAAACGGTCCATAACCCGGGCGAGTTCGCCCGGGTTAGGGCTTGCAACGCACGGATCAAGTCAGACGCCCCCCCGACATCAACCCCTCCGTCAGCAATGACACCAACGGCTGCACCAGATGCTGAGTCCGAACATCATCGCCAACCACCGCCACTTCGGTGCTGGGCAAGGTCGGTAACTTCTCCGACGGTTCCAGTATCCGCATTCCTTCCTGCAAAAACGAAGTCCCCAACGCCGTAATCCCCAACCCTCCCGCAACTGCCGCCTGCACGCCCATCAAATTGCTGGCCAAGCATGCGGATGCCCATTCCCGCCCGACCGTGGCCAGGGCTTCGATCATGATTGCGCGGTATGCACAGGGTGGACGCATCATCACCAGGCGCACCGGTTTCGACGATTCGATTTCGTAATCCTTCGCGGCAATCCACACCAACGGTTCGCGCCAGATGACCCGGCCTCTTGTGGTGCCGGAACTGAATTTTCGCTTGGAAATAACCACGTCCAGTAGCCCGGCTTCGTAGTCGGTGAGCAGGTCGTCGCTCAGGCCGGTGGTCAGTTCCAGTTGAATGTCGGGGTACAACTGGGTGAAGCGCGACAGCAGCTTGGGAAGCTGGGTCGGCACGAGATTTTCCGAGATCCCCAGGCGCAGCAGGTTGACGGTCGCGGGGGCTCTGATGTCCCGCATGAAGGTGTCGAAATGCACCATCATTCGGCGCACACCCACCAGCAGGCGTTCGCCGTCCGGGGTCAGCGTCAGCGCGCGGCTGGTGCGCTCGAAGACACGAAAACCGAGCACCTCTTCCAGCCGGATGATCTTCTGGCTCACCGCCGATTGCGACCGCGCAATCACCTCGGCAGCCGCGGTGAAACTGCCGGTCTCCGCCACCGCGATAAACGCCCGTAGCAGGTCGATCTCAAGGTCGCTGGCTTGCATGATGGATTCGCCTTTCAACTGGATGCCATTAAATTTATGCGTTTGTGTTCTAGATAGCAATTGCCGAACATCGTACTCAACCTGAATACGAGGAGTTCGAAAATGGCAGTCAATACAGCGGTAGAGATTGTTGAACGTTTCTGGCGTGAAGTCTGGCAAGCCAAAGATCCACAAGCCGCAGCACGCTTCGTGGCTGAAGACTTTGTCATCACTTCTGGCGGTATGGATATCGTTGGCCGCGAAGCCTTCATTCAATGGATCGGCGTCTTTCTGTCGAAGATCGAAGACTTCGAGTTCGGCAGTATCGAGACGTTTCAGAATGCCGAAGGCACTCGCGTTGCCTCTCGCTGGAAACTGGCGGGAAAGAACCAGGGATTTATTGGTGGCCGCACGTGCAACAGCCCTTTTGAAATGCTCGGCACCGCGGTCTGGGAAGTTCGGCCGGATGGCCTGCTGGCACACAACTGGGTGGAGCGTAATTCGCTGGAAGTTCATCGCGATTTGATCGGGCTCTGAACTTTAACGTTTAAAGTTGCCAACTGCAGAGTTTCACCCCGCTCCCTCTGTTTGCGTCCACGCAACGCGCTCGGAGGGAGCACCCTGGTCGAATTTAAAATGACACCGACGACGTTGTTCATATTGCTTCTTCAGATCCTCACGCCTCCACACGGTGCGCGACCACCTGAAGTTGTAATGGATATCCGAAGTCATCTTTATGGGTCGGCGCTGCAACTAACGACATAAAACCACATGCGTATTTATTCACATGTCAGGTGAGCCTATGGGGAATTTCGCATAGAGCGCTTTATCTCCAGGATGACCCGAGCCTGCCAGACGGCAGACGTTGCTCACACTCATCATCACTACAGGAAACACATCATGAACATTCGAACATTGCTTGCTACAACCACGCTGACCATTGCCGCGTTCACCGGTTACGCCCAGGCCGACACTCCCAACGTACCCGCCAATCCTTATCACTACGGCATGCCGATACACGTGGCCGAGGTCATTTCCCTTGAGGAACCTCGTTCCGCCGATTGCGAAGTGGTTGCCGCCAAACTGACTTATCTGGACGACTCCGGGAACGTCAAAGCCTTTACCTACTTCAAAATGGCCCAGGCCTGCGAAGTGCAGAACTGAATGTGGGGCTGTAAAACAAAAGCCGCATTGAACGGCAAAGCAAATGACCCGCTGGTGCATCGCATCAGCGGGTCTTTTTTTACGACGGATTAAAGAAGATCAGGCGCCGGCCACCAACACCTGCAACAAGCCACCCGCACCACCGCCAGCTCTGGACTGGACTGGATCAACAGCAACAAACAATACGCGGCGATGATGCAGCTTGGTGGTGACCAGGTAGTCATATGAGTGATCGTACTAACAGGTCATTTTATGGGTCGTATCCATACGATTCCATCCTCCCTCAAAACGTCTTTAAAGTCATCCCCGACATTAACTTGCTGAATCTCCCAATATTCAAACTCCCTCAGCCCTCCCTTCCAGTTCATAACCACTTTAGTAGCAGTAGCAGATTTAAAAGTGCCTTTATGGATATTAGGTGTTTGAACATCGATAGGGGCGTCGACGGCAATATTAGTGAACGAACCTTGTGAGTATGGCATTTCAATAGTTCCATCTATTCATAGAGGCTTCATCCTAAATCGACAACTGTTCAATATCACCTGTAAGAAATGACAGTTGTTTATAACTTTTCGACGTAACACCTTTGAAATTGTATTAGAAGCAGTCGCGACGCCCTCTTCTGAGAAACGAGTTAAGTATGCTTGGCTAATAGCTTGAACGCTTCAACTTCCCCCCAATCACCAACCACTCCATCGACTACCCATTCCTGGTTGGCAGCATAACCGCTTTCTCACAACGCGCCCCTGTAGGAGCAAAACTTACTTGCGAAGGACGATAACGCGGCGTCCAGACTAATCACATCATGTACAAGCCCAAACGCCAGACAGTTAGCAGGAACACCAAGCACCGAGAAACCTGTGGCGAGAGAGGTTGCTACCACTAGACCGCGCAACGGCCCCAAAAAGGCACCGCTGCACAGCCCAACGTCCGCTACTCACTCACCACAGAAGACAGCACCTACTTAGGCAGATCAATCTTATCCAACACCCGATTCGCCGTGATCTCCGCCACCATGATGCTGTTGGAAATGCCCAGCATTGCGTAGCGCGATTCCCCCTCTAGATGATTCACCAACTGATGGACCATCACGTCAACCGACGCCAGTATCTCGACCAGATAAACCGCCAGGGTTTCGGCCGTGGCCTCCGGATCTACGGAAAACAGCGTGCTGCGTGTTCGCGGGCAGGCTTTGATGTCGGCATTCGACGGGAAGTGGAAGTCGAGTGCCCGCTCGGCGGCTTCGTTGAGCTTCTTTGAATCGGGTTCGTACGGGAAGACCGGATCGGTGTCCGGCGGGTTTGGTGTGACTTTGAACATGGTGAAACTCCTAGAGAAATGGAGCTGCCACCCTTCGCTGCGAAACGATAAAAAGGTGGCAACTGTACGCGGGTTCGCAGACCAGGACTCTAGGAACCCGGCAGACCCGAAGGCCTCCCACGCACAGCCGCCATGACATGAACGACAGACCTGACAAGCATCTGCTCACGAGCGTTAGACGTTGTGCGTCTAGAGATTACCCGGGCTGCGAAACCCGATCACTGATGGGCAGTGACGGGTATCAAATTACCGAGGGGCCCCTAGGCGCACAAGCCGGCGGATTCTGGCGCAGCCGTAGGCAACGGCGCAAGGTTTTGTAGCTTTCAGGACGTAACCTTGAGAGCGCTTAAACAAAGAAGCTTCGGCTATGTTTATTAACGCCGCGCGAATGGTAAAAATCAGGTGTACACCCAATCCTGTAGGAGATGTCGAGTGAAACGAGGCAGCTCCTACAGGGGTAAGGGGGATGCCTGCTTTTCACGCGGTCCTTTCTGCCACCTTCGCCGAAGCTTCACTCGCTCCGAACACCAACCCCGAAGCAAACACCACCCCAAGAATCACGCCCCCCGCCCCCAGCAACTGCCACACATTGGGCAGCACACCGAGTATCGAGGACACCAGCATGGTGAACACAGGCGCCAGGTTGAAGAAGATCGACGTGCGCGCCGCGCCGATGGCATGAATGCCTTTGAACCACAGCAAGTAGGCAATCAACGAACCACAGACCGCCAGATAAACCACCGCGCCATGCACAGACAGCGAAGCCGCACTGATCGAGGCCATCGGGCTTTCATAGATGAAGCCCAGCACGATCAGGCCAATGACACCGAACAACATGGAAAATGTGGTGGTTTCCAGCGGTGTCGAGTCTTTGACGAAGCGTCGGGTGCCGACCATGTTGGCTGCCCAGGCGATGCTGCCGGCCAGGATGATTGCGTCGCCGGTCGCCACTTTCAGCCCGAGCAGCACCTGGATATCCCCGCGCGTGATCACCAGTCCAACGCCCAGCAAGCCCAGCACCAGCCCGATGGCGCGGCCGCGATCGATGCGTTCGCCTTCGAGCAGCACGGCGAAGATCATGGTCCACAGTGGCGTGGTCGCCAGGATCAGCGCGCCGTTGATGGGTGTGGTGGTTTGCAGACCGAAGAAGGTTGCGAGGTTGAACGCAGTAAAGCCCAGCAGGCCCAGACCGATAAAGGCCGGTAGATTTTGCTTCAGCGTGGCGAGGCGCAACTTGCCCGCCAGGCCGAAAATCAGCACCAGCAACAGGGTGGATATGGCAAAGCGCTCAATTGAGGCGCTGATCGGTGCCATGCTCTTGATGATGTAGGCGCCGGCATTGAAGTTGGTGCCCCAGAAAAACGTGGCACCGACGATGCCGGCATACGCGAGAGGGGTTGATTTTGACATGGCTGTTTCCTCGTCAAGTCGTACGATGAACACGCCGCACATCGCGGAATGCTTCAGACCTGCTTGTCAGGTGTTGAAGGATTCTTGCAGGCTTGGCAGTGGGGCAAAATTCCCCATTTATTCACCCATCATGTGAGAAAACGCCCATGTTCGATTGGGAGGATCTTCGCTACTTCATCGTCTTCGCCCACGAGCAGTCATTGTCGGCGTCGGCGCGCAAGCTCAAGGTCGACCACGCCACCGTGGCGCGACGCATCAGCGCGCTGGAGAGTTCGCTGAACCTCAAGCTGGTGGACCGACGCCCTCGCTCCTATGTCATCACCGAGGACGGCGAACGCATCGCCCAGCTCGGGCGGCGCATGGAAAGCGAGTCGTTCGCGGTGCAACGCTCGGCGCTCGCCGGGCAGGAAAGCTTTACCGGCGAAGTCACCGTCAGTGCCCCGCCCGCCCTGGCTTGCGCGTTGATAGCGCCGCGGATCAAGGCGTTGCGCACCTTGCATCCGCAACTGTCTGTGCAGTTGATCGGCAGTCTGGACAGCGCTTCGTTGTCGCGGCGCGAAGCCGATATTGCCGTGCGCCTGAGCCGCCCCAAGGAGCCGGACCTGGTGGCGCGCAAGGTGGCGACGGTGCAGTTCCACCTGTACGGCTCGGCAGATTACTTGTCCAAGACCGCCCCACAAGATCTGGCGTTCATCGCCTACGACCAGACCATGGAGCAAACCCCGCAACAGGTCTGGCTCAAGCAACAAGCGGGGGATCGGCCGATCCTGCTGCGCAGCAATGATCTGAACATCCAGGCGACCATTGCCCAGGCAGGCGCTGGTGTCGCGGCACTGCCGTACTTCCTCGGCGAGCATTATGGCTTGCAAGCGATGGAGGCTGTGGGCGCGGGGCTGGCGCGTGAAGTGTGGCTGGTGGTCCACAGCGACATCCGGCACACCCCGTCGGTCCAGGCGGTGATGAGTTTCCTGGCGTCCTGTTTCGAAAACTGAGTCAGTGCGCCAAACACTGCTTTACTGATTCAGAATTCGAATCAACGGGAAGCGCCCCATGGACCGTCTCACCGCCAAAGACTTCGCCCCGGAACTGCTGGAGCTCTACGACTACTACGCCCACGGCAAGATCAACCGGCGCGAGTTTCTTGATCGAGCGGCGCTGTTCACCCTGGGCGGTTTGACGGCCAGTGCCCTCCTCGCCTCCCTGAGCCCGAACTACGCGCTCGCCGAGCAGGTTGAATTCACCGACCCGGACATCCTCCCCGAATACATTTCCTATCCATCCCCCAAGGGCCACGGCAATGTCCGCGGCTATCTGGTGCGCCCGGCCAAAGCCACCGGCAAGGTGCCGGCGGTGGTGGTCGTGCATGAAAACCGTGGGCTCAACCCTTACATCGAGGACGTCGCACGGCGCGTTGCCAAAGCGGGGTTTATTGCCCTCGCACCCGATGGCCTGAGTTCGGTGGGCGGCTATCCGGGCAACGATGAAAAAGGCAAGGAGTTACAAGCGACTGTCGATCCGGAAAAGCTGATGAATGATTTTTTCGCCGCCATTGACTGGTTGATGAAAAATGACAAGACCACGGGAAAAGTCGGCATCACCGGGTTCTGTTATGGCGGCGGCGTCTCCAATGCGGCGGCGGTGGCCTACCCGGAACTGGCGGCGGCCGTACCTTTTTATGGACGGCAGCCAAAGGCTGAGGATGTGCCGAAAATCAAGGCGCCGCTGCTGTTGCATTACGGCGAACTGGACAAGGGCATCAATGAAGGATGGCCGGCGTATGAGAAAGCGTTGAAAGCGTCGGGCAAAACTTACGAGGCATTCATTTACGCAGGCTGCAATCACGGTTTTCATAACGATTCCACGCCTCGCTACGATGAAGCCGCCGCTAAGCTCGCGTGGGACAGGACCGTGGCCTGGTTCAACAAATACCTGGTTTAGGCTGCGATCTTTCGGGTTGTTTGCAGGTGTGGGCTACGCAGCTATCGATTGCTTCGATCTTTTAAATCATGAAGCCGAATTTTTTATTTTTCAGCGGCGGGTTCAGGATGGCGCCACTTCTGATAATTCGGGCGAAAGCTTCATGAACATCAATTTTGCGTTTGCGTGCTTGATCGTGGTGTCGTTTGCGATTGCCCTGGGGCATGGCTGATCGCTCAGGCGTGCGCTTGCACCACTTCGATGCCCAGCTTGCGATAGTCGTCGATGTCGCCCGACGCCACGTGACGCTCGGTAATCAGGGTGTGCAAACGTGAGCACGGCACGACGATGTACGGTTCCACCGCACCCAGTTTGTCCGCCGTGGTGACGGCGATCACTTGAGAGGCACTGTCAAACAGCGCCTGCTTCACTGGCACCTCATCAAAATGCAGCGAGCTGATGCCGACCTCCGGATGAATCGCACAAACCCCGGTAAACAGCACGTCAGCCTTGATGCCCTGCAACAAGCGCACGGTCTCGTGACCGCTGACCGACATCGTCGCCAGGTTAAGTTGCCCACCCGCCAGAATCACCTTGATGCCGGGGTATTGCGCGAGGGTAATCGCGGTCAACGGCGATGTGGTGATGGCCGTGATGGAGATAGTCGAAGGCAAGGACCGGGCGATCTGCAGCGTGGTGCTTCCCGAATCGAACATCACGATCTGACCGTCCCGGACGTGTCGTGCGGCGAGTTGCGCGAGGTGCACTTTCACCTCGTCGGTTTCACCCACCCGAGTGAGGAAATCCTTGCCCGTGTCCTTGGGACGAGGCAGCGCGCCACCGTGCACACGTTGCACCAGACCGGCGTTGTGCAGTTCCGACAGATCGCGGCGAATGGTGTCTTCCGAAACGGCGAAATGCTGGCTCAACTCCGAGGCCATGACCTTGCCGTCGCGTTCGAGGATCAGGAGGATTTTTTGCCGGCGCACGGAAGGAAGCTCGGCTGCCGAATGCTGATCTTGCATGTTTATGCCTGATTTTGCGTGTTTGTGCGAGATTAGCCAAACCATTGCACAAACACAATCGCGGTTTTTTTTCTGGCAAACTCCCCCGGCGCCTCCCTCCAGAGCAATCAACCCATGCATTTCGCCCTTGTCTCAAACGGTTCCCTCCTCACGCCTGAGCTGCCCGATGCAACCGTGCCGTGGTGGAGTTTCACCAAGACGGTACTCGCTGCTGCGGCGTTGTCGTTGGTGCGTGATGGGTTGATCGCTCTGGATGATGTTGTGCCTGAAGGCCCGTTCACGTTGCGTCAACTTTTGCGGCATGAAGCGGGGCTTGCAGATTACGGTGAGCTCGCCGACTACCACGCCGCCGTTGCCCGCCATGAGACACCTTGGCCAGCCGCTGAAATGCTGCAACGGCTTGATGCCGCCCGGTTGCGTTATGCACCGGGAGACGGTTGGCGATATTCGAACGTCGGTTACCTGTTCATCGTCAAACTTGTTGAGCGCATCACCAGCCTCCGACTTGAGGAAGCGCTGACGCAACGCGTATTCGCCCCCCTCGGTTTATCGCGCATACGCCTCGCCACGACCCGTGCCGACCTGGAAGGCGTGAATATGGGAACGGCCTCAACTTACGACCCGGGCTGGGTTTATCACGGGTTACTGGTCGCTCCGCTTGCTGATGCGGCGCTGTGTCTGGACCGTTTATTGGGCGGGCACCTGTTGCCGCAATCACTGCTGCGGGAGATGCAAACGGTACGCACGCTGGGCGGACCGATGGCGGGACGTCCTTGGGTGGTTCCGGGTTACGGCCTCGGTCTGATGCAGGGCATGGTGGAAGATGGCATGACCCTGAGTGGTCACACGGGAGCCGGACCGGGCAGCGTCGTTGCGGTCTACCGCTGCGTTGATGACGGCCGTTCGGCGAGTTGCGCGATTTTTGATGAAAGTGGCAACGAAGGCGCTGTGGAGGCCGAGGTCGTGCGCCACCTGACAAGCGAGTCACTTGAATAAATCTGAAAATCATCTGACCCGCCTCCCCCACCAAGGGCGGTGATACCTCAATGCGGCGAGCACACAAGACCTGTGGCGAGGGCAGTCAGACCTCGATGTGGGGAATTCACAAATAAGTTTGGCGGATTGATGGATCACTTTGGATGTGCGTCAGTTGCTAGCGACTCGCGCCCCATCACCGGGCGTCACCAACGCCTTCAACGAAGCATCAAACTGCTTCAACGCATTCAGCTGCACCGCATTTTGCTGGTCAATCTGCGCAGCAATCTCCGGGGCGGCTTTGCCATGAACCCAGACCGAAGGCATCTGCTGCTCACGTGATCCTTCAGCCTTACCAATGTATTGCAGGTTCGAGTCGTAGAACTTGGCCAGGAATCGCGCTTCGACCTGGTTGTTGCGCTTGGACACCAGACGGCTGTAAGTGTCCAGCATCACCACCACATCGGGGTGGGCTTGCACCAGGGCGTCGAGATTGTCGTAGACGGTCACCGAAGCGAATTGTTTTTGCAGCGAGCCCATCAGCCAGTTGATCGCCAGTTTCGGATCGGAGCTGTTGACGAAGGCGTTGCTGATGCGCGAATCCAGCGCCGGGTTCTTTGCCCCATTCAGCGCGACCGAATGGTACTGCTCAAGGTATTCGATCGTATTGAGGGTGTTTTCGCTGTAGAGCACGCCCACCGATTGAGTGTGCTGCAAGCTGGCGGTGCTGTCGGCGATCGGCAGGAAATGGCAGGACGGGTCGGCCGCGTAGGCCGGCACGGTGGCGGCAACACTGCCAGTCAAGACGGCGACAAGGGCCAGCAAGGTAGAGATTCTCATCGCGCAGGTTCCTTCAGAGGCGACTTTGGTATGACGCTATCCTCCTCTCATGACAAAAAAACAGAACTTGCATTCCTTGATGGTGATTATTGATTAAACGAATGGTTGCGAAGTGAGGCGTCAGGGGCGACTCAGCGCCCGCCCCTGAGGTTGAACGTGATGGCGAGTGGATATCTGCGCGAAGCCGATTATGCTTCAGGAAACCTTGCAGTGATGCGAGGCCGTCAACCTGTGTGCATGCTTCGCGCAATCCGTATTCCGACGACATCAGCCCAAGGGCCTGGGTGCGGCAAAAGGTAATGAGCGACTCCGGCCTATAACAAGAACGACGGAGAAGACTCATGGCCGCAATCGACAACACTTCCACGGGCAGCGCGCCCCACCACGGCATCACCAAGGAGGAGCGCAAAGTCATTTTTGCCTCATCCCTGGGCACCGTGTTCGAGTGGTACGACTTTTACCTGTATGGCTCCCTGGCCGCGATCATCGCCAAGCACTTCTTCGCCGGGGTCAATGAGACAACGTCCTTCATCTTCGCGCTGCTCGCGTTCGCCGCCGGCTTCGCGGTGCGCCCCTTCGGCGCCATCGTGTTCGGGCGACTGGGCGACATGATCGGGCGCAAGCACACCTTCCTCATCACCATTGTGATCATGGGTATCTCCACGGCCGTGGTGGGTTTTCTGCCCGGCTACGCGACCATCGGCGTGGCGGCACCGATCATCCTGATCACCTTGCGCCTGTTGCAAGGCCTGGCGCTGGGCGGTGAATACGGCGGCGCGGCGACCTACGTCGCGGAGCATGCGCCGAAAGGCAAACGTGGTTATTTCACCTCATGGATTCAAACCACTGCGACCCTCGGCCTGTTCCTTTCACTGCTGGTGATCCTCGCCTGTCGCACCGCCCTCGGCACCGAAGCCTTCGAGGCCTGGGGCTGGCGGATTCCGTTCCTGTTGTCGATCCTGCTGCTGATTGTTTCGGTGTACATCCGCTTGCAGCTCAGCGAGTCGCCGGTGTTCCTGAAAATGAAGGCTGAGGGCAAGGCTTCCAAGGCACCGCTGACCGAATCCTTCGCCCGCTGGGACAACCTGAAAATCGTGATCATGGCCCTGCTCGGCGGCACCGCCGGCCAGGCGGTTGTCTGGTACACCGGGCAGTTCTATGCGCTGTTCTTCCTGCTGCAAACACTGAAGATTGACCCGCAGACCGCCAACTTGCTGATCGCCGGATCGTTGCTGATCGGCACGCCGTTCTTTGTCATCTTCGGCAGCCTGTCCGATCGCATCGGCCGCAAGGGCATCATCATGGCCGGCTGCATTCTCGCGGCGTTGACTTACTTCCCGATCTTCCATGCGTTGACCCAATACGGTAACCCCGACGTGTTCGTCGCGCAGGAGAAGAACCCGGTCACGGTGATCGCCGATCCCGACCAGTGCTCGTTCCAGTTCGACCCGGTGGGCAAGGCCAAATTCACCAGTTCCTGCGACCTCGCCAAGACCGTGCTGGCGAAGCGGGCCATTCCCTACAAGAACGAGAAGGCCGAACCGGGCACTGTCGCGCAGGTGCGCATCGGCGACAAAGTGGTCCAGAGCTTCGAAGGCACCGGCATGCCGGCTGCCGACTTCAAAGCCAAGAACGACGCCTTCACCGCCGCCCTCGGCACCGCGCTCAAAGAGGCCGGCTACCCCGAGAAAGCCGACCCGGCCAAGACCAACTACCCGATGGTGCTCCTGCTCCTGACCATCCTCGTGATCTACGTGACCATGGTCTACGGCCCGATCGCCGCCTGGCTGGTGGAGCTGTTCCCGGCGCGCATCCGCTACACCTCGATGTCGCTGCCCTACCACATCGGCAACGGCTGGTTCGGCGGCTTCCTGCCGACGGTGGCGTTCGCCATGGTCGCGGCCACGGGTGATATCTACTACGGCCTCTGGTACCCGATCGTCATAGCGGTGATGACGGCTGTTCTGGGCATATTCTTCATGCCGGAAACCAAGGATCGGGAGATTCATCACACCTGAGGCTGGCACCTGCCCTCTCGTGCGAGCGAGAGGGCCCTTCTGCTTCGGATCAAACGGTCTACGCTCATCCACATTGCTTCGGGATTCCTGCCCCGAACGCTGAGGGGGGCACCGTGATGATCCGTATTCTGTTGAGCGCGTTTTTGCTTGCACTGAGCATTCCGGCCCATGCCGGAGTGACGCCCTTTCCTGCCGGTTTTCGTGCTCAGGACATCCCGGTCGAAGGTGCCACGATTCATGTGCGCGTCGGCGGCAAGGGCCCTGCCGTGGTGATGCTGCATGGCTTTGGCGACACGGGCGACATGTGGGCGCCACTGGCCGCCGATCTGGCCAAGGACCACACGGTCGTGGTGCCGGACCTTCGTGGCATGGGCTTGTCGTCGATCCCGGACGGCGGTTACGACAAGAAGACCCAAGCGGGGGACATTCGTGGGGTGCTGGCAGCGTTGAAGATCGAGCACGCGGTGGTCATCGGTCACGACATCGGCACCATGGTCGCCTTCGCCTACGCCTCGCGTTATCCGCAGCTGACGGATCGCCTGGTGGTGATGGATGCGCCCGTGCCGGGCATTCCACCGTGGAACGACATCGTTCGCTCGCCGATGCTGTGGCACTTCGACTTCGGCGGTCCGGATGCCGAACGCCTGGTCGCCGGTCGTGAGCGCATCTACCTGGACCGTTTCTGGAACGAGTTCGCCGGCGACCCGACCAAGGTCGATGAAGCCACCCGTCAGCATTACGCCAAACTCTATGCCCGCCCCGGCGCCATGCACGCCGCTTTTGCCCAGTTCCGCAGTATTCGTCAGGATGCGGTGGACAACGAAGCCTCGATGAAAACGCGCTTGACCATGCCGGTGCTGGCCATCGGCGGGGAAAAATCCTTTGGCAACAATGAAGCAATCGTGATGCGCAACGCAGCGGACAAGGTGACCGAGGTGGTGATTCCAGGGGCGGGACATTGGCTGATGGAAGAAGCGCCGACGCCGACGATTCAGGCGATTCGTGAGTTTATTGCGCAGTAGGCTCCGCAGCACGCACCGTGTAGCAGCTGGCGAAGCCTGCTGCTACATTCCCCAGTGCTTTGTAAAACGAATTGAACCCCGCGCATCATCGTGTTTTCGAAACTCCATAAGCGCCGATCTTTGATCACGAGCAGCGCCATTGGAGAGGAATTCCCGATGAACCATAGACTGCTGTTTCTGCTCGCCAGCCTGAGCCCCACGCTGGTATTCGCCGAAGGCTGTGACGTCCTGACCCGATCCCAAAGCCCTTCGGTTCCGGTGGTCGAGTCCCATAGTTGCTATGAGTACGAAGGCATGCCGGTGAACGCCATCGACTGGTCATGCAGCAATGAGAGCAAGGAAATGCTCACCAGCACCAAGAAAAAAGTCGAACAGTGCGACGATCATTATCAGGCCTCCTGCATCGCGACCCTGACCCAGGAATCCTTGGCCAACCCTCACTCCACCAGCAAGGACAAGAACAGCAAGTCGCTGAACATCCCCGACAATGCCCAGGTCACCACGTATTACTACGGTGCTGAACACTTGGCCCAATCGAAGATTGATTGCGAATCGGGCGGTGGTCACTGGAAAGCGAAGTGATGTCGCTGGCTGATACGTCGCCGTT
Organism: Pseudomonas sp. UMAB-40; assembly: GCF_900095275.1. Lineage (NCBI taxonomy): Bacteria > Pseudomonadati > Pseudomonadota > Gammaproteobacteria > Pseudomonadales > Pseudomonadaceae > Pseudomonas > Pseudomonas sp. UMAB-40. Next base: position 100,104 of record NZ_LT607568.1, on the reverse strand, counting down.
ACATCGCGCGATTCGCTGTATCCGCGGTGTTACCTTACCGACCGAGTTGTCACTTCTGCGGTGCCCGGCGGGCCAATAGAGTATTGGCTTCGGTGGGTTGGTCGGGTCGAGAACGTCTCGAGCCGACTGTCCGCCGATCCCCCCATCACGGAAGAGGTGACACCATGAGTTTCGTAACTGTTGAAAAAAACCAGAGCAGCGCCCCGTCGGAAGCCGATATGAAAAAGGCCATGACTGAATCTGGCGGCAAACCCGGGGAAGTCACCGGGACCAACGCGGCCCGGAAGCTGACGTACACCGGCACGGTCAATCACACCGTGTATGAGAACAAGCTGATCGAGATTGCCGAGGGCAAACGAACCAGTTGGAACTTTGTCTGGGCCGACGCGAAGGTGAGTACACCGGCGCATTAAGGCTACGGCGGGGCGGTCGCACGGCCGCCCCGCTGTTTCAACTCGCGGCCCCCTTGATACAACCCGGTTACGCAAGCTGATACGTTGCCGATTCCTGCCCGATGAATCGCCCACTCCTCTGTAACGCCAAGACACTTCGCCACCCTGAATCTTGCGCCTACTGTGAAGCCATCAATGTGTTTAGAGGGCGCTGCCCGATTACTTGTCGGATTCGCTGCCCGCTGGCCATTGATTGCCTAACACAACCAAGGAAGAGGAAAGCCATGAGTAAGTCGAGCGCTGTAAGCAAGCAAGCTCTGCAACTTCACAATGATGTGCAAGAGGCCCTCAAGTCGTTCCAAAGTCTCGCCCCAGCGAGCCTGAAAACGTCGGACTACAGCAAGGTGCTGACGTCGACCCTGGCGGCCACTCAAAAATCGGTCACGATCGAGATCGCAGCCGATGACCTGACACTGCTCAAGCAGTCAGGCTACAAGCTGTGCTTCGCCAAAAAGGTCGGCAACGAAGCCTATAACGTTGTCTGGCAGTCCTATGACAAATACCTGAGCAACAATGGCTTCAGCTGGACTCCTCAGTACCAACTGTTCGGGTCCAATACTTTTCAGGCTGACGTGACGGTGAAGGTCTCGACCAACATCGTCACGATCGGCCTTGGGCAGCAATCGATACTCAGTCCGGAAGGCTTGCTGGGCCAGGCGGTGACCGGCGGCCCTGACATTTCCATTACCCTGGATAACGAATACGGCCCGATCCACCCTGGCATCAACCAACTGTCTGTCGGTATCGACGGCAAGCAGGTCAGCACGCCGATCTACGTTGCCACAAACCAGGTGGTCACCGGCAATACCGTTCTGACCCCTGTCGAGACTATTCTCGTGTGGTTCGAACAGAACGTGCAGACCAGCACCATGTTCAGCACATCGCGGTCCAAGGCCATCGAAATCGACCTGACTGTCGTTAACGATGCAACCCGCCTCTACGAAGGCGGGGCATGGAAAACCGTGTAATCGTCGCACCCGGGGGCAACCTCGCGGTTGCCCCTTCCACTCAAGGAACATCACCGCTTCCCCGGGCGAAATAGCCCGTCAACGACCGACAGATGGACTCCGCCAGATCTTCCTGTGTCGCGATGCCGTAAGGTTGATTGCGATCGAACTGCTCGGACCAGCGGATCCGCCCCTGTGCGACATCAATCAGGCGCACCGATGCCCGGACACGGCTCGGTTCCACCCGCACGCTGCCCTCAAGGGAATAGTTGCCGCGCCCGGCACGCACAACGTCCAGCGCCTTGACGCTGGAGCGTGACACCTTCATCAACACGTGGTTGCCATGGCTTTGCGCCTGCTCGAACGACTCGAACAGCCGGCAGCTCAATTCTTCAGACAAGCCCTTGGTGAAGTCATCGCCGTCGCGGGTGATGCAGGTAAACGGCTGAATTTGCAAAACAGGATGGCGAGTCGCGATGGTTTTGGGTCTGATCCGCTGGTAAGCCAGCCGATAACAACCGGCCGGTATGCTCAGGCGCACCGGGTCTTGCTGCCCCAGGGTGGCGTAATGGATCGCGAGTTTGCGCCGCAACCGGCCCACCTGCACGCGCACCACCGGATCGTCGCCCGTGCAGTAAACCGCCGGGTCACGGCGAAACACCGCGATGCCGATGGCATGCTCGGTGAGCGGGACATTGGAAAATTGAAGATCGTGATCGACCAGGAAACGCAGCAAACTGCCCATGCGCCTGGACTTGGCAAACACCGGACTGGCCAGCAACAGCGCCAGCACCCGCTCTATCTCTTCGTGATCGAGTGGCTCGGGAACGCCCTCGGCACTTGAATGGCCTACGTGCTTGATTACCATTGCCTGCCTCCGTGCAGGTTACCGACAATCGCTCGCCACCCCTGTAGAAGTGGATATTGATACTGAAGTCGTACTCCATGGCCACGCTCAACGCCCGAGCCCGCAAAGGCTCGGACGCTGCAACGTCGAAGCTTAGCAGCCGTAACGAAATGGGGAGGATATTGTGCTGATCGCGGCGTTCGCCCAGGTCATCAGCAGCAACGCGTGGTGCATTGCTTGCCGCCGTAGCGGGCTTCCTGACGCTCGCGAAGAAACGCTGAATGGCTCATCACCGGCTCTTCCGGGTGTTTAAGCGTCATCTGGGCGACATAGTTGTCGTAATCGGGGACGCCGACCATCAAACGCGCGCTCTGGCTGAGGAAGCGGACGGCTTGCTGCAGTTTACGGATCATGGAAACGCTCTCATTGTGAGGGGGGACAGGGCCATGAAAGCGCACTTATGTATCTGGAATGTGTCCGCGCGACAATGTGTCCAATACCAGCCATCAACCGCAACGCATAACCTGTAGCAGCTGGCGAAGCCAGCTGCTACAGGTGATCGTGCTATGGCCGGGTAGTCAGTGGCCCGGGCGTTTCTGCTGATCCGTAGTTTTCAGCAGTTTCTGCACCTGTACCAAACCCGCCCCTCGTCCAACAATGAGCAAAGCACGGCCACAGTTTGTTAATATCCACCCGTTTTTTTCGTCTGACTCATCAGGCGCTACAGATTTCCCGTCGCAACACAGGAATGCTTTTCCATGAGTACGTTGTTTACCCGCCGCACGGTACTGCGCGGTATGGGCTTGTTGAGTCTTGGCCTGCTCGCCGGCTGCGATGACAGCTCCAGGCTGTCGTTCAAGTACGGCAAGGACCTCAGCGACAAGATCATGGGGCGTACCTTCAAGCTCAAAGATGCCCAGGGCGAAACGAAGATGCTCACCAGTTATCGCGGCCTGATGCCGATGGTGTTCTTCGGTTTCACCCAATGCCCGGCGGTCTGCCCCACGACCCTGGCCCGCGCGGCACAGGCCAAGAAACTGATGGGCCGCGACGGCGAGAAGCTGCAGGTGATCTTCATCACCCTCGACCCGGAACGCGACACGCCGCAAATGCTCGACGCCTACGTCAAGTCGTTCGACCCGAGTTTCGAGGCGCTGCACGGCACCCTGGAAGAAACCGCCGCCACCGCCAAGGAGTTCGGCGTGTTCTTCGAAAAGATTCCGAGCGGTTCGACCTACACCCTTTCCCACACCGCGACCAGCTACGTCTTCGACTCCCGGGGCACCTTGCGCCTGGGGCTGTCCGCGTCTCTTACGGCTCAAGAGTGCGCAGAAGACCTGCTCACCGTCATGGAAGTCTGCTGATGAATTCGATCCACGCAAACACCGTTTTCTCGCGACGTGTCAAACAAGTGGTCCTGGGATGCGCCCTGATCGGCATGGCCTGGCAGGTATCGGCGCAAACCAAAGTGGACGACGCCTGGGTCCGCGCGACCGTTGCCGGCCAGCCATCGACCGGCGCCTTCATGACGCTGCAAGCCGACAGCGACAGCAAGCTGCTCAGCGTGCAATCGCCTGTCGCCAAAATGGTACAAATCCACCAATCCAGCATGAAAGACGATGTGATGAGCATGCGTCAGGTCGAGTCCGTCGCGCTGCCGGCCGGCAAACCGGTGAGTTTTGATCCTCACGGCTACCACGTGATGCTGATGGACCTTACGGCGCAGGTGAAGGAAGGCGACAAAGTCCCCCTGACCCTGACCGTGGAAAACGCCAAGGGCGAGAAAGAGACGATCAAGGTGGACGCCGAGGCCCGGGCACTTGGCATGGCTGATCACAGCAAGATGCATTAACGGTCGGGGCGTCTCAGGGCGAGCGACTCTTACTTGACGAGTCGCTTCTCCTTGGAAGGCCTGTAGCCGAAATACGAGCTGTAGCACTTGCTGAAATGGCTCGGCGACACAAAGCCACACGCCACCAGCACATCCACCTGGGACAACTCCGTATGCTGGAGCAGCCGCCGCGCTTCGGTAATCCGCAGCTCCATGTAATACCGTTGCGGTGTGGTGCCCAGTTGCTCCTTGAACAAGCGCTCAAGCTGTCGGCGGGAACGCCCCGCGTAGACCGCGAGTTGCTCCAACTCCAACGGCTCTTCGAGGTTGGCGTCCATCAGCTTCACCACCTCGCGCAACGGCGCGCTCACACAGACATTTTCCGTCGGCTTGATGCGCCGGTAGCGCGACTCCTCGAACGCCAGGATGTCCTCGATCCCCTCGACGAGCGCTTTGCCGTACAGCCCTTTGATCCAGTCCAGCGCCATGTGGAAGGCCCCGGAAGGACTGGACGCCGTGAGCCGGTCTCGATCGATGATGTAGGGCTCGCTGCTGACCTGCGTCGCCTTGCAGAAATCCGCTAGCGCCGGGCGATGTTCCGGGTGAATCGCGCAACGGTATCCGTCAAGCAACCCCGCCTTCCCCAGGAACCATGCACCGTTCCACAACCCGGCCAGGCTGACACCCTGGTCTGACGCGGTCCGCAACAGGCTGATCAAGCCTTCGCTGGCCTTGAGTTCAGTCCTGTAGCCTCCGCAGATCACCAGCAGGTCCAGCGCTTTGACCGCTGCGCAATCGATACGGGCATCGGGCCGAATGACCAGGCCCAGATCGCTGACGACCTCGCCGTCGTTCAAACCAAATGTGCAGGAAGAGAACGATTCAGGTCGTAGCAGATTGGCTGTGACCACCGTATCCAGCGCCTGGGTAAACGCCGGCAGGGAGAAATGTTCGAGCAGCAGAAAGCCTGCGCGGACCGTTTGCCGGGTCCCGTCAGGGTGTTCATTCAGATAGCGAAGGTTCTTGCCCTTCATGCCTCCGCTGAATTGGCGTCGTTCGATCAATGCTCGATCCACTCCATTACGTACCGAACCGGTTGTCTGGTGCGTTGATAAGGCGCCATGTTAACCCGTGGCGCCACTATGGCGTATCGACTCGAGCGCCAGACAGCGCTCTGCCTCAGTTATTTATACTCAAATGCCAGCTTAATAATATTTTACCGATACCAGGGTCATCCCTAGTCTTGAGCCCAAGAAATGGCAGGTCGTTCGCGACCTCACTCCAACTTCGAAGGGTATTGAGATGACCACCGAAAAAATAAAAACAGATACGCTGATTGTTGGCGCCGGTCAGGCTGGCGTGGCCATGAGTGAACACTTGAGCAAACTCGGGGTGCCGCACCTGGTGCTGGAGCGCAACCGCATTGCCGAGCGCTGGCGCACCGGGCGCTGGGATTCGCTGGTGGCGAATGGTCCAGCGTGGCACGACCGGTTCCCGGGTCTTGATTTCGACGACCTCAGTCCCGACGAATTTGCCCCGAAAGAACGCGTTGCCGATTACTTCGAGGCCTACGCCAAGAAATTCAATGCGCCGATCCGCACCGGCGTCGACGTGCTGAAGGTTGAGCGCAATGCCGGTCGCCCGGGCTTCACCATTGAAACCTCTGAAGGCGTGATTGAAGCCAACCGCGTGGTGGCGGCCACCGGGCCTTTTCAGCGTCCGGTCATCCCGCCGATTGCGCCGAAAGATCAGCCTTTCATGCAGATCCACTCCGCCGACTACCGCAACCCGGCGCAACTGCCTGAAGGCGCGGTGCTGGTGGTCGGCGCGGGGTCGTCCGGCGTGCAGATTGCCGATGAATTGCAGCGTGCCGGGAAGAAGGTTTACCTCTCCGTCGGTGCCCACGACCGCCCTCCTCGCGCTTACCGCAACCGTGATTTCTGCTGGTGGCTGGGTGTGCTGGGCGAGTGGGATCAAGCGGCGATGAAACCGGGTCGGGAACACGTGACCATCGCGGTCAGCGGCGCCCATGGTGGCCGCACGGTGGACTTCCGTGGACTCGCCCATCGCGGCATGACGCTGGTGGGGCTGACTCAATCGTTCAACGGTGGCGTGGCGACGTTCCAGCCGAACCTGGCCGACAACCTGGCGCGCGGCGATGAGAACTATCTGACGCTGCTGAATGCCGCCGATGCCTACATCGAACGCAATGGTCTGGACTTGCCGGAAGAACCGGAAGCGCGCCACGTGTTCCCGGATCCGGAGTGCGTGACCCATCCGATTCTCGAGCTCGACCTGGTCAAGGCCGGCGTCACCTCGATCATCTGGGCCACCGGTTTTGCCACGGATTACAGCTGGCTCAAGGTCGATGCCTTCGACGATAACGGCAAGCCGCAGCATCAGCGCGGAGTGTCGAGCGAGGCTGGCGTGTATTTCCTCGGCCTGCCGTGGCAGTCCCGTCGCGGCTCGTCGTTCATCTGGGGTGTCTGGCATGACGCCAAGTACGTGGCGGACCACATCGCGATTCAGCGCTCTTATCTCGACTACCACGATGCGGCGCAACGGGAGGCTGAACAGGCCCCGGTCGCCCTCAAAACCACGGTCAGTGCCTAAGCCTTTTCTGTCAGGAGCTCAAAATGTCCACGCCAACCCATACCCGTATTCGCATGTTCAACACCAAGGAAACCTACCCGAACCAGAGCCTGGACAACGACCTGTGCCAAGCGGTCCGGGCCGGCAATACCGTTTATGTTCGCGGCCAGGTCGGGACGGATTTCGAGGGCCGGCTGGTGGGTCTGGGTGACCCGCGTGCCCAGGCTGAGCAGGCCATGCGCAACGTCAAGCAGTTGCTGGAAGAGGCTGGCAGCGACCTGAGTCACATCGTCAAAACCACGACTTACTTGATTGATCCGCGGTATCGCGAGCCGGTGTATCAGGAAGTCGGGAAGTGGTTGAAAGGTGTATTTCCGATTTCGACCGGGTTGGTGGTTTCAGCACTCGGGCAGCCGCAGTGGTTGATGGAGATTGATGTGATTGCGGTGATTCCTGAGTAAAGAAGTAGACCGCGTCGCGGCCATCGCAGGCAAGCCAGCTCCCACAGGGTTAGTTGTCGTGCACAAAATTTGCGGCCACTAAAAAAACCTGTGGGAGGGGGCTTGCCCGCGATGGCGGCCAAACAGACACCTCATTTGCCAAGGCCAACCAAGGAGCAAAACCCATGACCTTCTCCATCGCCGCCCGTTGCCCCGAAACCGGTCAGTTCGGCATTGCAATCAGTTCCTCCAGCATCGCCGTCGGTGCCCGTTGCCCCTGGCTGCTGCCAGGCGTCGGCGCTGTCTCCACACAAAACATCACCTTGCCGTCGTTAGGCCCGGAAGTGCTTGCCCTGATGGAGCAAGGCCTGGCGCCCGCCGAAGCGCTGGACAAGGTGTTGACCCGCAACGGCTACAGCCAATACCGCCAGATCACCGCCATCGACCACCTCGGCCAGACCGCGCATTTCAGCGGCGCGCAAACCCTCGGCAACCACCACGCCGTCTCCGGTGAACAATGCGTCGCCGCCGGCAACATGCTTGCCGACCGTTCGGTGATCGAGGCCATGGTCGAAGCGTTTGAACACGGCGAAGGCCAACTCGCCGACCGCTTGCTCGCTGCCATGAAAGCGGCCATCGCCGCCGGTGGCGAAGCCGGGCCTGTGCATTCGGCGGCGATGGTGGTGGTCGGCGAACTGACCTGGCCGATCATCAACCTGCGGGTCGATTGGGCGGATGAAAATCCGATCGGCCAACTGGAAAAACTCTGGGACGCTTATCGCCCCCAAGTTCAGGACTACATCGACCGCGCCCTCGCCCCCGACAAGTCCCCCGGCTACGGCGTCGCCGGAGACGACCGATGAGCAGCAGCAGCCGTGATTTGCTGGAAACCCTGGTGGCGTTCGACACCACCAGCCGCGAATCCAACCTGCACCTGATCGAGTTCGTTCGTGATTACCTCGCGGGTTTCGATGTGCCTTGCGAGCTGATTTACAACGAGCAGCGCAGCAAGGCCAATCTGTTCGCGACCATTGGCCCGGCGGATCGGCCGGGCATCGTGCTGTCGGGGCACACCGACGTGGTGCCCGTCGACGGCCAGCCGTGGACGGTTGCGCCATTTGAACTCACCGAGCGCGACGGCAAACTGTTCGGGCGCGGCACGGCGGACATGAAAGGCTACATCGCCTGTGTTCTCGCCCTCGTTCCGTCGCTGGTGAAGGCGAAGCTACGGCTGCCTGTACACATTGCGCTGTCTTACGATGAGGAAGTCGGCTGCCTTGGCGTGCGCTCGTTGCTGGCGGAGTTGGAGCAGCGCCCGGTCAAACCGATGCTGTGCATTATCGGTGAGCCGACGGAACTCAAACCGGTGCTCGGGCATAAAGGCAAACTGGCGATGCGCTGCGATGTTCACGGTGAAGCGTGCCACTCCGCCTACGCGCCGCTGGGGGTCAATGCCATCGAATACGCCGCCGAACTGATCGTTGAGCTAGGGCGGATCGGCAACCGACTCAAGGCCCCCGAGCATCACGATGCGCGGTTCGATCCGCCGTTCAGCACCGTGCAAACCGGGGTGATTTGCGGTGGCAAGGCCTTGAACATCGTCCCCGCCGATTGCCGCTTCGACTTCGAAATCCGCGCGTTGCCCTCGTATGATCCGAGCGAAGTGGCGCAGGCGTTGAAGGCCTATGCCGAGCAACAGGTGTTGCCGCGCATGCGGGCCGTGAGTGAACAGAGCGAGATCCGATTCAGCCAGTTGTCGGCGTATCCGGGATTGGCGACTGATGCGCACAGCGAAGCGGCCGAGTTGATCGCCATGTTCTGCGGCTCCCGAGCATTCGGCACCGTGGCCTTCGGCACCGAGGGCGGCCTGTTCGATGCCGCCGGAATCCCCACCGTTGTTTGCGGCCCCGGCAGCATGGATCAGGGCCATAAGCCCGACGAATTCGTCAGCCTCGAACAACTCCATGCCTGCGACGCCATGTTGCAACGGATGCTGTTATCGATCACTGAATAGCAAAGATTCCGAACACCCAAAAACCCCTGTGGGAGCGGGCTTGCCCGCGATGACGGCCTGACAGTCAATGATGATTTGACAGACAGACTACCATCGCGGGCAAGCCCGCTCCCACAGGGTTTTGCGGTGACCAAACGACCTATTTTTTTTAACGTCTATACCCACAATCTTACTAATTTATCTATCCGCCCCCACCGCACATCATCACTCCAACAAGAAAAGCGTCGCCCCCGTGCGGCGCTCACCGAAGTACGTCCACGTACTCAAATTGCCTTGGAGTCCGTCATGGTTACCACCGCAACAAACGCCGCCCCGCTCATCGAAAAACACACCATCGGCTACGTGCCGCCCGAAGATCGCCACGGCAAGACCCGCGACCTGTTCACCCTTTGGTTCGGCGGCAACATCGCCCCGCTGCCCATCGTCACCGGCGCCCTTGGCGTGCAGATGTTTCACCTCAACCTGGTGTGGGGCATCGTCGCCATCCTCGTCGGCCACCTGGTCGGCGGCGTGCTGATGGCGCTGCACTCGGCGCAAGGTCCGCAAATGGGCATCCCGCAAATGATCCAGAGCCGCGCCCAGTTCGGCTCCCTCGGCGCGCTGCTGGTGGTGCTGATCGCCGGCATCATGTACATCGGCTTCTTCGCCTCCAACATCGTCCTCGCCGGCAAATCCCTGCACGGCGTGGTCGACAGCGTGCCGGTGCCGGTCGGCATCGTCATCGGCGCCCTCGGTTCCGGCATCATCGGCATCATCGGCTACCGGTTCATCCACGTGCTCAACCGCATCGGCACCTGGGTGCTCGGCGCCGGCATCGTGCTCGGCTTCGGCTACATCTTCACCCACGTACAGACCGCCGACTTCCTCACCCGTGGCAGCTTCAACATCTCCGGCTGGCTGGCTACCGTGTCGCTCGCCGCGCTCTGGCAAATCGCCTTCGCCCCCTACGTCTCCGACTACTCGCGCTACCTGCCGGCCAACGTGCCCGTGGCCGCCACGTTCTGGACCACGTATCTGGGCACCGTGCTCGGCTCCAGTCTCTCGTTCATCTTCGGCGCCGTCGCCGTCCTCGCCACCCCCGTGGGCATGGACACCATGGACGCGGTCAAGCTCGCCACCGGCTCCATCGGCCCGTTGATGCTTGTGCTGTTTTTGCTCAGCGTCATCAGCCACAACGCCCTTAACCTCTACGGCGCCGTGCTGTCGCTGATCACCCTGGTGCAAACCTTCGCCTACCGCTGGATCCCGACCGCCAAAAGCCGCGCCGTCCTCTCCGTCATCGTCCTCGCCGCCTGCTGCTTCGCCGCCGTCGGCGCCTCCGCCAACTTCATCGGCCACTTCGTCGACATGGTGCTGGTGCTGCTCGTGGTGCTGGTGCCGTGGACCGCGATCAACCTGATTGACTTCTATGCGATTCACAAAGGTCAGTACGACATCAACTCGATCTTCAAGGTCGATGGCGGGATCTATGGACGCTACAACCCGCAAGCGTTGCTGGCGTATGCGATCGGGATCGCGGTGCAGATTCCGTTCATGAACACGCCGCTGTACGTCGGGCCAATCTCCGAACACATCAACGGCGCTGACTTGTCCTGGCTGGTCGGCCTGCTCATCACCTCACCGCTCTACTACTGGCTGGCCAATCGCGACACCGCCTACAAACGCCGCCTCTCCACCGGAAAACTCGCCAACTCGATCTAACTCACCCCGCAATCCCTGTAGGAGCGAGCCTGCTCGCGATGAGGCCCTGTCAGCCAAAACAGATTTTCCTGACAGGTTCCCCTCGCGAGCCTCCTGCTTATGCTCCGACATTCAATGAACCCAGCCAGCGTCTGATTAACAGTGCCTCGCTCGCCACAACAGGTAACGCTCTTATCATCCCAACGCACTCAACAATTCCAAGGCGCGTCATCAACAGCATCGATGCCGTATTGCGCGCGGGCCTTGGCCTGCGCCTGCGTATCCACCATGGCAAGCGCGGCCAGGACGATGTGATAGCGATCCACTTCAAAAAAATCGCGTAATGCCGAGCGTGTGTCGCTACGGCCGAAGCCATCAGTCCCCAGGCTATTGAAGGACGCCTGCACATAGGGCGCGATCAGTTGCACATAACCACGGACATAATCACTGGCCGCAACGATCGGAACAGGTCCCGGCAGGCAGGCTTGCAGATGGCTCGTGAGTTCGAAGTCCCCGCCGAACAGCTGCTGACGCTGCACTTCACGGGCGTCGCGGGCCAATTCGGAAAAACTGCTGACACTCCATATTTCGCTGCTCAGTTGCCATTGTTGGTTGAGAATCTGCGCCGCCGCGATCACTTCGCGCAAAATCGCGCCCGAGCCCAGCAGACGGACTGCGGGCACATCGGCGCCCACTCGCTCGTACAAGCGCATGCCCCGGATGACGTCCTGATATTGGCTCGGTTCAAGTGACGCCTGAACGTAGTTCTCGTTGGTCACTGTCAGGTAGTAAAACTCGTCCTGTTGCTGCTCGAGCATGCGTCGACACCCATGATCAATGATCACGGCGGCTTCACTGGCAAACGCCGGGTCATAGGCCCGACAGTTGGGTACCGTCGATGCAATCAACTGGCTGGTGCCATCCTGATGCTGAAGCCCCTCCCCGGCCAACGTCGTCCGCCCGGACGTGGCGCCAATCAGAAAGCCTCGCGCCCGCTGATCGGCGGCGGCCCAGATCAAGTCGCCGATGCGCTGGAATCCGAACATGGAGTAATAGATGTAAAACGGCAGCATCGCCTCGCCGTTGACGCTGTAAGACGTTGCCGCAGCAGTCCATGAAGAAATGGCGCCGGCCTCGGTAATGCCCTCCTCCAGCAATTGCCCGTCGGTCGATTCCTTGTAGTACAGCAAGGCACTGGCATCTTCCGGCTCATACAGTTGCCCGACCGCCGAGTAGATGCCGATCTGGCGAAACAGATTGGCCATGCCGAACGTGCGTGCCTCATCGGCGACGATGGGAACGATGCGTGGCCCCAGCTGCTTGTCCTTGATCAGGTGTGTGAACAGTCGCACCACGGCCATGGTGGTTGAAATTTCTCGTTCATCGGCACTCAACGCGAAACGGGCATAGCTGTCGAGCGGCGGGACTGTGATGGCCGCCGCCTCGCTGCTGCGCTTGGGAACGTAGCCGCCCAACGCACGACGTTGCTGATGCAGATAACGCAACTCGGGGCTGTCCTCTGCCGGTCGGTATAAGCGAAGCTCTTCCACCGCCTGATCGTCCATCGGCAAGGCGAAACGATCACGAAAGGCTTTCAGCGCTTCGACATCGAGCTTTTTCTGTTGGTGAGCGGTATTGCGCGACTCACCGATCTGGCCCATGCCATAACCCTTCTTGGTTTTCGCCAGGATCACGGTCGGCCGGCCCTTGTGTCGCCTGGCGGCATCGAAGGCCGCGTGCAACTTGCGAAAATCGTGTCCGCCCCGGCGAAGGGCGTCGATCTGCTCGGGGCTCATGTCTGAAACCAGCGCTTGCAGTTGCGGGTCCTGATCAAAGAAATGACTGAGGTTGTAAGCACCGTCATTGGCGCCCAGGGTCTGGTACTGCCCATCCACCATTTGCGAGAAATGACGCAACAACGCTTGCCCATGATCCCGGGCAAACAGGGCGTCCCAGTCAGATCCCCACAGCACTTTGATCACATTCCAGCCGGCACCGCTGAAGAGCGACTCCAGTTCCTGGATGATCTGGCCGTTGCCCCTGACCGGACCGTCCAGGCGTTGCAGGTTGCAATTGATCACAAAGGTGAGGTTGTCCAGGCTCTCCCGTGCCGCGAGTGAAAGCGCAGCGATTGATTCGGGCTCGTCCATCTCGCCATCGCCAAACACGCCCCACACCCGGCGGTTATCCGTCGATGCGATGCCGCGATGCTGCAAGTAACGCAAGAAGCGCGCCTGGTAAATCGCATTGATGGGGCCGATGCCCATTGAACCCGTAGGAAACTGCCAGAAGTCAGGCATCAACCAAGGGTGCGGATAAGAGCATAAGCCGCCACCGTTGACCTCTTGCCGATAGCGTTCCAGCTGCGTCTCTTGCAGGCGCCCTTCGAGAAAAGCCCGGGCATAGACGCCGGGCGCGGAGTGGGCCTGGAAGTACACCAGATCGCCCCGCCCCTCGGCGTTATCGGCACGGAAAAAATGATTGAAGCCGACCTCGAAAATCTCTGCGGCCGAGGCAAAACTGGCAATGTGGCCGCCAAGCTCGCCATAGGGTTTGTTCGCCCGCGCCACCATCGCCAGGGCATTCCAGCGAATGATCGAGGTGATACGTTCTTCCATCACCAGGTCGCCGGGGTAAACCGGTTGCTGCTCCAGCGCCAAGGTGTTCTGGTAAAGCGAATGGGCATTGGACGCCGATTGAATCCCGAGGCGGTTGGCTTGCTCGGCCAGACGCTGCAGCAAGAAGCGGACTCGCGGGGCGCCTGAGACCCTGGCGACACCCGCCAGGGCGTCAAGCCATTCGTTCGTCTCGATGACGTCAATGTCTTCGTGGACCGGTGTTGCAGCCGGTGGCTGTTGCGCAAAATCTTTCACAGCAGAGCCCTCGATACATAGGACTGACCATCAGACGCACCGGGTGCGTCTGGCCGATTGAACAGGCGGATGCGGCACTGACTCACTCTAAGTCGAAACTTGCTCAAGGAATATAAGTTGCAAAGGCTCGGCCAGAAGGTCGTCGCTGGCCGCGGCAAAGCGCTGAAAGTACGGCGTGGCAAAATGCGCATCGAGTGCAGCCTGATCCGTGAAGGCTTCGCGCATGAAGAACGTGCCGGGCTCATCCTGTCGTTCAAACAACACGTAATCCAGGTTTCCCGGCTCCGCTCGTGTCGGTTCGACCAAGGCCAGGAGTGCTGCTTTCAAGGCCTCTTGCTGACCCGCTTTGGCCTTGAGTACCGCAATCGATACCCGTGCTTTTTCAATCTCAACCATGACCCACTCTCCACATTAAAATCATCAACACAGTCGGGCCCTGGACTTGAAGAAGCATGAACAGGGCCTTCGCAAAAGGGCGGTGCCTGGTCAGCGGGTCGGCGCCGGCGCAGCACCAATTTTCAGGCGCATCAGGCTATAGGGTTTGACCCGTTGATCCTGACCGGAACGGAACGCCGCCTGGCGATGCAGCTGGTTCGCCGTGAAATACAGATAACCATCGGGGCCGATGGACAGCGTATCGGGCCAGAGCAAGCGCGGGTCATGCACCAGCGTTTCCCAGCGCCCATCAGGCAGACGCTTGCGAATGGAATTGTGTTCGTAATCACCGGCGTAGATCGCCCCGGCGGCGTCGGCCTCCAGACCATCAGAGGCGCCTTTTTCGCCCAGGTCCTGCACCGCCTTGACCAGTTGCTGCTCGCTGACGCGTTTGTCGTTTAACAGTGCGGTTGGAACGGAGTAAAGATGGCGGCTGGATAACGGCGTGAAATACAGCGTCTTTCCATCGGCCGACAGGGCGATACCGTCCGAGGCCACGCCCAGAGGTTTGCGCGTACCGCCCGCCCCGTCGACCATCACCGGGATGCCTTCAACGACCGGAACGAAATCGGGGGCAACGGAGGTCGCCGCCGCGCCACTCAAACGGCGAATGGCCTGCCCGGTGGCAATGTCCATGACAATAATTGCCCCCGGACCGCTCAGGGATGAATCGGTGACATACACGGTACCTTCTGCGCCTTTGCGAAAGTCGAAGCGCATGTCGTTGACATAGGTGCTTGGCAACATGACGTTGTCAGGGAACACCAAGCGCTTGACGATCCGGTTGGTCGCCAAGTCTACGGCCATCAGCTTTGCCCCGCCTGGAACCGGCTTTGAAAATCCGGGAGCCGCCGTATCCAGAAGCCAGACGCGTCCCTGACCGTCAGCCACCACACTTTGCACGCTGATCAGGCCGGCGCGTGGGTCACCTGGATGTTCCTTGTTGATCGCCAAGTCGGGATACGCCACCACCTGACCGTCACGGATCTCACCGACGGTAAACGGTACGTTGTCGCCCCAGCGCGGAAAATTGACGAAAATCCGCCCGGTCTCCGTCACCGTCACGCCCGTCGGCATCGCATCGTAAAACGCATGAACCTGTTCCAGTTGGCCGAAGGCTTTATCGGCCGGTGCATCTTCAGGCAGTTCGTTGGCGGTGACGCCATACGCCAACGATGCCGTCAGCGTCGCAGCGGAAAAAACGGCCAGTGCCACGGGCAACCACTTTCTTTTATGCATAGTGCGCTCCTGATGGATCAGCCAGGCTGTCCATCTGTCATTGCCGGTGGGTGATCAGAAACCTTCGAGAACGATCTTGCCCTTGGCCTTGCCACTCTCCACCAACGCATGGGCGCGGCGCATATTGGCGGCGTTGATGGTGCCGAAATGCTCGCCGAGCGTTGTTTGAATCAACCCTTCATCGATCAGGCTGGCGACACGATTGAGCAGGTGATGCTGGTTAATCATGTCCGGAGTTTCGAAGAGCGATCGGGTAAACATCAGCTCCCAATGCAGGGACAGCGACTTGGTTTTGAGCGGCATCACATCCAGGCTTTGCGGGTCGTCAATCACCCCCAGACGCCCTTGCGGACGCAGCATTTCAACCAGTTGCTGAAAATGGATTTCAGTGTGGGTAAGGCTCGCGATGTAACTGACAGACTCCAGGCCCAGTGCCTGCAATTGCGCCGGCATCGGTTGATGGTGGTCAATCACATGGTGAGCGCCGAGTTGCCTGACCCAGTCGGCTGTTTCCGGGCGCGATGCAGTCGCGATGACCGTAAGGCCGGTGAGCTGGCGGGCCAGCTGAACCAGCATCGAACCGACTCCACCGGACGCCCCGACGATGAGCAAGGTTTCCCCTTCCCCCGATTGTTCCGCGACGCCTAGGCGCTCGAACAAGAGTTCCCAGGCAGTGATCGTGGTCAACGGCAAGGCTGCGGCCTGGGCGGCGCTTAACGTCAGCGGCTTGCGGCCGACAATTCGCTCATCCACTAGATGAAACTCACTGTAGGTCCCGGGTCGCACGATGGAGCCTGCGTAAAACACCTCGTCGCCGGGCTGAAAAAGCGTCACCTCGCAACCCACTTCCCGGACGATACCTGCCGCGTCCCACCCCAGTATTTTCGGTTCCTTGGCGAAAGTGCCGGCGCGAACCTTGGTATCGACGGGGTTGACTGAAACGGCCCGCACTTCCACCAGCAGATCCTGGGGGCCGGGCGCAGGTTTAGGGACCTCGGCGTCCTGCAGGGATTGAGGATCTTCAATCGGTAAGCCGTGTTGGGTAAACGTAATCGCTTTCATGGACACTCGCTGACTAAGGGGTTGATGCCTGACGTTGCGAGTAGTTTTGTCTTCCCCACGGCAAAGAAAAACCGGCAGAATGCGCCAACACTTTCACTGCTGGAGTGAAAATGATCCGTATTGATGACCTCGGTCTGTTTCTTCGCAGTGCGGCCTTGGGGAGTTTTACCGCCGCAGCGCATGAGGCCGACCTGCTGCCGGGCCAGGTCGCTGCCGCGATCAAGCGTCTGGAGCGAGAATTGAACGTGCGTCTGTTCGCACGGACAACCCGAAGCCTCCGTCTGACGGCCGAAGGCGAGCAATATTTGCCCACCGCGCTGTCAGTGCTTGAGGCCTTGAAGCAAGGACGCGAAAACCTGCGCGGTGAAAACGCCCGCCTGCAAGGGGTGCTTCAAGTCTCCGCGCCGTCGGATCTGGGACGTAATGTGCTGTTGCCTTGGCTTTCGGCATTCCGACGCGAACACCCAGCGCTCAGCCTGCGCTTTTTCCTTTCCGACCAGGTGGCCGACCTCTTTCGCGATCCGGTGGATGTCGCCATTCGCTATGGCCTGAACGAAGACGCTAACTACATCGCGTTGCCGTTGGCGCCGTGGAATCGGCGCGTGCTGGTCGCATCGCCTGACTATGTGGCGCGAAACGGCAGTCCACAGGCACCGGAGGATTTGCTGGATCACGCTTGCTTGCTGTATCTGCAAAACGGCCGAATCTACGACAAATGGAACCTGGGCCACCGCACCGTGCAGGTGTCCGGGCCGCTGTTCAGTGACGACGCCGACATCGCCCGGCGCTGGGCCATCGAAGGCGAAGGCATCGCCTACAAATCCTGGCTGGATGTGAGTGCGGATGTCATGGCAGGACGGCTCGTGGTGTTGATGGAGAATCATCAGGGTGAGGGTTTACCGCTGAGTCTGGTGTGCGCGCACCGCAAACAGGTGTCCCCGGCAGTTTCCCGGCTCCATGCATGGTTGACGAGCCAGTTCGTTACGCTGAAGCCTGTTTGACGTGGTCAGGGCTGCAGCATTCGCGTTTTCCAGCGTTGAGACCCGCGTACTTGACGCCTCACCTCATTAAGTGGGAAAACGTGCACGGCCCAAACGGAAGCATTGGCGTACGACACGAATCAAGGAAGACTCATGAAAACCCTAGTGTGTTTGCTGATCGCCACCGGCGTCGGCACTGCGCTGCAATACGCCGGTATCCCCCACGGCCTGTTGCTAGGCTCGATACTCGCGAGCGCGTTGATCGCCAGCAATCTGCGATTTTCCCCCACCCTGCCCTTCGGCCTTGGCTACGTGCAAATCGTGCTGGGGATCGCGACCGGTCTGATGTTCACCTCGTGGGACAACCACACCGTGGCGGCCATGTTGCCCAGCCTCGGATTCATGCTGCTGTGCCTGATGATCCAGAGTTCCGTGGCCGGTTTCTGGTTGTTCAGGGTCTCGGGCTGGAACCTCAAGGACTCGCTGTTATCCGTGTACCCGGGCGCACTCGCCGCCGTGTTCGACTTGATCGAATCTGAACGTGCGTCCAGCAAAGTGATCGTCGTGCACCTGGTCCGCCTGTTGTCGATCACCCTGCTGGTCAGTTTTTGCATTCCCGGGCACATCGACGTCGCGCTTGCCCAGAGCAGCCCGCTAGACGTGAGTACGGCGCTGACCCTGCTGTCGCTGATCGCCTTGTGCCTGTTGCTCGGCCGCGTGCTGTTGAGCGTCGGCGTGCCGGCGCCGTTCATGCTCACCGCCATCGTGCTCACCGCTGCCTACATCAAGCTGGGTTACCTCCAGGCGTTCCACCTGCCGCAGTGGAGCGTCGACTCCGCCTCCGTGCTGATCGGCGTGCTGATTGGCTCTAAATTCAAGGACATCAGCTTCGCCGAGCTGGTCCGCCATGGCCGCGCCGGGCTGCTCGCCGTCGGCCTCATGTTGCTGATCGCCGCCGCGTTTGCCGGCGTGGCCGGGCGGGTGCTGGGCAGCGATCCGCTGTCGTTGTGGCTGGCGTACATGCCGGGCGCCATTGAAACCATCGCCATCGTCGCGTTCAGTGGCGGGCTGAACGTGGTGTTTATCCTGACGCATCATTTGGTGCGAATGGTCGTGCTGCACTTTGCCCCGGCGCTGATCGTGCAGGCGCGGCGCTGGCGGGCAGAGTGATTGCCGAGAACGGCTGATTTTTTTCGGAGCGCTTGCCACCCACTTTCAGCGGAACAGAGCCTAGGAAAATGAAGCGTGATGCTTGGGAAATGTCCTACATCGGTAGCGGACATCTCTCGTTAGTGTTCCGGCTCCATCTCGATAGGACACTGTCTTATGTCTCTGTTCAAACGTTCGGCTACTGAGTTGTTGGGTACGTTCTGGCTAGTGTTTGGTGGTTGCGGCAGTGCGGTTTTCGCGGCGACGCTTCCAGGCGCGGGGATCGGTTTTCTGGGCGTTTCCCTGGCGTTTGGTTTGACCGTGCTGACCATGGCGTTCGCCATCGGCCACCTTTCCGGCTGTCATCTCAACCCCGCGGTCTCGGTCGGATTGGTGGTGGGTGGAAGGTTTCCGGCCAAAGAACTACCCGCTTATATCCTCGCCCAAGTGTTGGGCGGGGTGATAGCAGCGGGCCTGCTGTACTTCATCGCCAGTGGCAAACCCGGCTTCGACCTGGCCAGCGGCCTCGCGTCCAATGGCTACGGCGAACACTCTCCAGGTGGCTACTCGATGGCAACGGGGTTTGTCACTGAGTTGGTGATGACCGCGATGTTTATTCTGATCATCCTCGGTGCCACCGACAAACGTGCACCTGCTGGCCTGGCACCGATTGCTATCGGTCTGGGGCTGACCCTGATCCACCTGATCTCGATCCCCGTCACGAATACCTCGGTCAATCCGGCGCGCAGCACAGGCCCGGCACTGATTGTCGGTGGCTGGGCGATTCAACAACTGTGGCTATTTTGGCTGGCACCGATGTTGGGTGCCGTCATTGGTGGCGTGACATATCGCTGGCTGGGTAAAGCTAACCGTTAACCGGTGTGCAGCGGGCGATGATCTGTCTTGTCGACAGGGCGAGGCGCGAAACCATCGTCATCGGTCATTTCTGCGCAGCACCGCAACGCCTCCCACTGTGGAGGCGGTTTGCTTTGTGCTGAGGGGAGGAAGGACTAAACGGGAGAGATTGTGGCCAGGGCACCAATCAAAATGGTTAACACCAGAAATCCGCCGAGGAAAATTGCCATCTTGCCCATAGGGCCTCCTACATTATGAGTTTACGGTGCAGTGACTGCGCGACTGCGGACCGTGCTGTCATTGTGAGCGGGCGGCTGGGTACATTACAGAGGCAGATGGCGAAGGAAAATACGGATCAGATCGATTAATCGGCAGCTACCGAGCAGCTCATTGTGGCGAGGGGGCTTGCCCCCGTTGGAGTGCGGAGCGCTCCCAAAAATCTTCAATAGGTGCCGAGATTTTGGGGCTGCTACGCAACCCAACGGGGGCAAGCCCCCTAGCCACATAGCCCCCTCGCCACAGGGGATGGTGATTTACGCCTTCGGCTCGACGTTATCCAGCGCCTGGTTCACGGCCAATTCTCCCAACATGACCACTTGCGTGATCCCCAGCAGGGTCTTGCGGTGTGAGTTATCCAGTAACGCGGCGAAGTTGCTGAGCATGGTGGTGGCCGAGCCCAGTGATTCGCTGGCGTTGGCCAGCAGGGATTCGGTGTCGTACTTGGGGTTGGCGAGGAACATGGGTTCGGGTTCGTGGGGGCTTGCCATAATGTGGGCCCCCGGGTTGAGGTAGTGGTCGAGGGCGCGCTCGGCGGCTTCGTGGAGTTTTTTTGAATCGAGGGATTCGTAGGGGGATGCCGGATCGGTCTCCGGTGGGTTTGGCGTTGGTTTGATCATAGATGGAACTCCTGGATAACTAATGAGGAGCCATCACCCTTCGCTACCAAACGTAGGGTGGCGGCCATACACAGGTTGGTAGACCGGTCCAGGAACCCGGCGCCCCCGAAGGAGCCCTGCGCATGGCCACCATAAAAACAGAGATAAAAACGACCTCTGCAAAAGGTGGTGCTATGCGCCTGGACATACCGGGCTACCAAACCCGATCACTGTTTTTCAGTGACCCAGGAACGATAAAACCCATGCCCCAGACGCACAAGCCGGCGGATTCTGTCTTACGTGTAGGGAGTGGCGCAAGGCGTTGTAGCCTCCATGCGGTAACAGCAAGCTTCATTTAAACGTGTCTGATTTTTTGTTTAAACGGGCTGCGGGCAACCCTCACTCGGTCGTCACTTCAACAACCACCGCGCCATCAACCGCGTCGTCAACGGCATCAACCAATACACCATGTTGAACGACACCAACCCTGCAACCGTTACCTTGAATACCCAGACCGGCCATCGCAGATCAGCCAGTTCAAGCAGCATCGCCAACCCCCACGGCAAGAACACCGTCAACGGCAAAACGATCAACCACGACAGCACCCATTGCTTCCATCGCGCAACAGTCACCCGACCTTGCACTGGTTCAAACCAGAATTTCGAATCATCGTCAGTACGGTGATAATCCTGCCGCAACCAAGGCAAGGACTCGCGCAACAACGCATGACGAACCTGGGATTCCAGCCACGCCACAACGTGCCCCTTACTCACGAACCGCAAAATGATCGCGTAACGCAGGTGCGAGCCAACAGGCATGACCACGTCCGTCGCCAGGTAACCCGGAAACTGCCGATGCGCGTCGATGGCCTTGTTCATCCATTGCTCATACAACGCCTGATGCTGTGGATTGACCTCATGCACAATCACGCTGACGCCAATCTCGGCGTCAATGCTCATGCCTGCTGCCGCCTGAGCAGCGCCCGCTGGTAAATGCGTTCGCGCGCCAGAATCATCGGGTCGTCACTCGGTGCAATGCCGTCGGTCAAGCGCCCGGGATTGAAGTCGAGGCGCTGCTGGGCGGATTGTTGCTGTGCGGCAGGAACAAGCGCATCCAGGGTCAGAATCCCCAGTTCAACTTCATCGTGGCTGCGCGGCCATGGGATCGAACCGTCCTCGATGGCATCCCCAGGCGCCGACAATTGCACCACCAGACGCAACTTCACAGCGCCCCTGCCCAACCGAGCGCTGATTTCGTCCTGTAAATAATCCGCAGGCATCGCGGCGGCTTGCTGCTCATTCAATGCCGGTTCTGCCCGCAACGGTTCAATCCGGTAGCGACCGACATGCGCTTCACCCTGACGGTTGGTGAACACCAGGGCGTTGATGCCGAAGTACTCGATACCGGCGTAACTGCTCGGCGCGGGCTTGGGCGTTTGAAGGAAATGTTCGGCGCGGGGATGACTGGCCAGAAAGGTTTGCAGCGGCAGCGGGTCCGGCGGCGTAGCGAAGTTGGCGGCGATGCCTTGCAGAAAACTCAGGAAGTCTTCGGGTGTGGCCACCGGGAAGCCGTCGAACGAGTGGGTCACGATATCGGTGAATTCACCGTCCGGCAGGGTAAAACGAATGGCCAGGCCATGAGGGCTGGCCATCGGGTCGCCGTCCTCGGTGGCGGGTACGCCGCTGAAATTGGAGAACCGCAGCAACACCGGCACCGGTTGCCCCTGCAAATGGGCCGCCCGGCTCAGTACCGGAGCGGGCGGCGACGCCATGAAGGTTCCGCTGAGCAACACACCCTTGGCATGGGTCGCGCGAAAGCCCGGGTGATGGCCGAACGTCGCGGTCAGCGCGTCAAGTAACGCGTCGTAAAGTCTGTCCTTGGACATGGGGGCACTTCTCATGGGTGACACATCATGCTCGTGGGCGGCAAAAGCGGAGGGCGCGGTCAGCGTCCCCGCCAGCAGCGCGCCGATCAATAATCGGGTGGGCCGCATTAGATTCAGCCCTTGCGCAGGCCGGGATTGAGGGCGATGTGTTTGTACTCGACAAAATCATCCATGGCCGCCACGCCGTTCAGGCGCCCCTGCCCCGACTGTTTGAAACCGCCCTCCTCAAACTCGTCATAGACCACGGCCCAGTCATTGACCCACACCGTGCCCGCCTCCAGTTCGCGAGCCACCCGCAGCGCGCGGTCGACATCGCGGGTCCAGACACTGGCGGCCAGGCCGAACTCGCTGTTGTTGGCCAGTTCGATGCCTTCGGCTTCTCTGTCGAACACTTGCAATGTCAGCACCGGGCCGAAGGTCTCGCGCTGGACGATGGCCATGTCGGGATCGCTGACCCGCAGCAGCGTCGGGCGATAGAACGCGCCCTTGGCCAACGGCCCATCGGTCACCGGACCACCGCGAACGATGACTTGGGCGCCGGCGGTGATCGCCTCTTTCACGATTTGATTGACCCGTTGTACGTTGGGCTTATCGATCAACGGCCCCATCTCGCTGGCCGAATCGGCCGCAGGCCCGACGCGCACCGCTTCCAGCCGCGCGGCCAGTCGCTCGGTCAACGCCGTGGCGATATCCCGTTGCACCAACAGCCGCGAACCGGTCATGCAGAACTGGCCGGCGAATACCGTCAGGGCTTTCACCAGAGTCGGCACGGCGGCGTCGAGGTCGGCGTCGTTGAACACCAGCATCGGCGTTTTCCCACCCAACTCCAGGCCAAAACGCTTGAGGTGCTGGGCACCCGCGGCTGAAATCGCCCGGCCGGTGCTGGTGCTGCCGGTGAAGCTGATCACCGGAACACGCGGTGATTCCACCAGATGGATCGAGCCCGCCGCGCCCTGCTCGCTGAACAGATTGATCACGCCACGCGGCAGCGACAGCGCCTCGCTCATGATCCGGGCCACCAGGCAGTTGGTCTGGGCGGTTTGCCCGGGCATCTTGATGACCGTGGTGCAACCGGCCGCCAGCGCCGGAGCCAGCGAGCGAATCATCAAGACCACCGGCGAGTTCCACGGCACGATGATGCCCGCCACGCCCACCGCCTGACGAATCACCAGGGAAATCTTGCCGGGTTTTGGCTCGGCCGCACGCCCGTATTCGGCACGCGCCAGCGCCGCGTAATAGCGCAGCTTGGAGGGCACCATACCGACTTCAAACGCGGCTTCTGGCCGAATCTTGCCGTTCTCCAGTGCGAGGGTGTCGATCAGCTCATCGGCGTTGCGTTCGAAGGCATCCGCCAATTCCAGCAATACCTGTGCGCGCAACTGGCGGTCGTCTTTCCAGGGCGTTTTGGCAAATGCCCGTTGCGCGGCCTTGATGCCGGCTTGCGCTTCGTTCAAGCCGCCTTCTGCGTATCGGCCAATCAGCTCGTAGGTCGCAGGGTCGATGGAGTCTTTGTAAACACCGGAGTCCAGCCATTGGCCGTCGATCCAGTTCAATACCGGGGTGCTGTTCATAGAGGCAGGTTCCTGAAAATTAAGCGTAGAGACGGGCAATGTGCTCGGCGGTGGCAATCACGGTGATGTTGGTGGCGACCGAGGGCACGTCGGGGAAGATCGACGCGTCCACGACGCGCAGCCCCTGCACACCGATGACCCGCGCTTGCAGGTCGACCACCGCCCGCGCATCCCCCGGCCGGCCCATTGGTGCCGTCGAGGTCGGGTGGTGATAGGTGTCGAGACTGGCTTTGACGCTGGCCAGCAACGCCTCGTCCGAGTCGTTGCCTTGGCCGGGGTTGAGCTCGGAATGGATCAATGCATTCAGCGGCCCCGTGTTGCCGATTTTGCGGGCCAGGCGGATGCCATCCAGCAGGCGCTGGCGGTCCTTGGGCTCGGCGAGAAAATTCAGGTCGATGGTCGGTGCCACGAACGGATCACGACTGGCCAGCGTCACCTTGCCCCGGGACAGTGGCCGCGTCAGGGCGACGGCGAGCACGAAGCCGACACCGGTCGGGCTCTGATCATGAGGAAACAAGTGGGTGGCGGTGATGTGCAGGTCCAGCTCGCCATTTTCGGCGGAACGGCTGTGGGTCCAGAGCTTGGCACCGATGGTGGGCGACTGGCTGCCGATCACGTCAGGCTTGGCGGCATAGGCGTTGTAATAGAACGGGTGATCCACCAGGTTCTGCCCGACCGGTAGTTCAGCGACGGGTGGAATCTGCAAGGCACGCAGGTCTTCGCCAGGCCCAACCCCGGAACGCAAGAGAATCGCGGCGCTGCCGTAGCTGCCGGCGGAAAGGATCACTTCAGCGGCCAACAATTTTTCACCGTTGGCCAGTTGCACGCCGATCGCACGTTTGCCGTCGAACAGCACTTTGTCCACCAGGCTGTCGGTCTGGATCTGCAGGTTGTCGCGGGCGCGCACCTCGTCGGTGAGGTACGCCATGCCGGTGTTGACCCGCACGCCGTTGACGATGTTCATCGGGTACGGGCCCACGCCATGGGCGTCAGCGCCGTCGAAGTCCTCGATCACCCGGTAGCCATTGGCGAAGGTCGCGTAGATGAACGCGCGCTGCATGGGGGTGACATCGGCCTTGCCGAGTTGATGCACCGGCAGCGGTCCTTCATGGCCGTGCAACGCGCTGGCACCGCCGCTGTGGGTTTCCAGTTTTTTGAACGACGGCAGCAGTTCTTCGTAGCTCCAGCCTGGCAAATCCCAACGCTTGAAATCGGTGGCGCGGGCACGGATGGCCACCGCGCCGTTGATCGCCGAACTCCCTCCCAACACCTTGCCACGCAAGGCGCCGATGGGGTGGTCGATGTAGCCCGCTCGGGTCTTGTAACCCCACTCGAATTCAGGATTGGCGTTAGCGCCGACGATGTCGCTGCTGGCCACGATCTCGGGGTAATTGTGCGGGCCGTAGCCATGGCCGGCTTCAAGCAATAACACCTGGCGCGCGGTGTTTTCGCTCAAACGACGGGCCAGCACCGCGCCCGCCGAACCACCGCCAACGATGATCACATCTACTGCCGCGCGATCAGCGCCACGCTTGCCAGCCATACCGCTGGACTCCAACGCTTGCGCCAAACCACTGCCCGCCGCCAACGTCGCAGCGGCCACAACTCCGCCGGCCAGAACCGCCCGGCGAGCAGGATTGTCAAGGGTACTCTTCATCCGTTTTCTTCCCTGTCAGACGTCAGAATGCGTCTGTTAGGGAAAAGCATATGGGACGGTGCGCAGGCTCATAAGCCGGCAAAAGACGATTCCCGGTTTCGTTTTTCCAGAACGATTGAACGCGTGTGAGCCGCAAGCATTTGCTCCCACACCGGCGGGTTGCCGATCTGTTCGATGAGGAAGCTGGTCAGCGCATGAAGCTTGGGCGACGCTCGCTGGGATTGCCGGTAGACCGCCGAAATGTTGCCGCCACGCGGGGCATAAGGCGCCAGCACTTCCTTGAGCTCACCGGCCACAATCGCCGGCGCTGCCAGGAAGGTCGGCAGAATCGCCAGGCCCATGCCGGCCTTGGCGCCTTCCATGAGTTGATGGCCATTGTTGGTGCGCATCCGGCAGCGCACACGGAACGATTCCAGGGTGTTGTTCACCGGCAGCGTCCACATACCGTGAGGTTCGCGATTCACATAGAGCATGGCGAAATGCTGGGACAGCTCTTGCGGGGTTTGCGGTGTGCCGTGTGCGGCCAGGTATTCCGGGCTCGCGCAGATGATGTGGCGGTTGGGCGTGATGGTCTTGGCGACCAGCGAGGAGTCCGGCAACTCGCCGATGCGGATGGCCGCGTCATAGCGTTCTTCGTGCAGATTGACGTGGCGATCATCGAACTCGATATCCAGCCGCAACTCCGGGTAACGCACCGCGAAGGACGACAGGATCGGCGTCAGGTAACGAATGCTGAAGGCCATCGGCGCGGCAAGTCGCAGCACACCGCGCAAGCTCGATTGAAACGCCTGCACCGCGTCTTCGGCGTCTTCCACATCAGCGAGAATACGCACGCAATAACGGTAAAACACTTCGCCCGACTCCGTCAGCCGGGCCTGACGCCCCCGCTCCAGCAAAATACTGCCCAGGCGCTTTTCCAGTTGCTGGATCCGCAGGCTGACCATGGATTTTGCGATACCCAAACGCCGAGCGGCTTCGGAAATACTGCCGGTGTCCACCACCATGACAAAAGAATGCATCTCGGACAGCTTGTTCAAGTTTTAATAATCCAGAGAAAATCGGGGGCATGCCCTTCCAGATGGCATGCCCCTTAACGTTTTTATTATATGAATTAGCGGTATTGTTTGATGGCATCGGCCAGCTTTTCCGCCGTCATGATGACGGTCGGGTTCAAGTTGATCAGCGGGATCTCGGGGAAGATGGAAGCATCAATCACGCGTAGTCCTTCCACGCCATAAACGCGCCCCTCCTCGTCCACTACCGCGCCCGGGTCGTCCGGCAAGCCCATCGGTGCCGTCGAACACGGATGCTGCAAGGTGCCCACGCCTTTCGCCAGCGCCGCACGAATGTGCTCGTCGCTGTCGTCAGTCGCTGGGCCCGGATAAAGCTCTTCCACGATCAGGCTCTTGAGCGGTTCGGTGTTGGCCAGTTTGCGGGCCAGACGGAAGCACTCGATCATCCGGTTCATGTCATCTTCAGTCGTCAGGTGATTGAGTTCGATAACCGGTGCGTCCTGGGGATCGCGACTGCTCAAACGCAAGCGACCGTGGGACGTGCAATGCATCAACTCCAGCCCCAGCGAAAAAGCGACACCGGTCGGGCTGATGGCGGGATCGAGCAGATGCGAGGGGGAAATCCCGATGTCCAATTCCTTATCCGAACTGGCGTAGGACGAGTGGGTCCACAACTGCGCGCCCACCACCGGCCGATCTTGCCCCTTCAGGGCTTCTATTCCGCTGAAGTTCATCCAGAAGAACGCATGATCGAGCAGCCGCACACCGACCGGCGCATCTTTTACCAAGGGAATATCCAACGCTTCAAGGTCTGCCCTGGGGCCGATACCTGAGCGCAAAAGAATCGCGGCAGAGCCATAGGCACCAGCGCTCAGAATGACTTCTTTGCCGTGGACTTTTTCACCGCCCGCCAACAGCACCGACTGAACCTTGCTGCCTTCGAATAACACCTTGTCGACAAGGCGTTGATCGAGGATCGACAGGTTGTGGCGAGCGCGTACTTCACGCGTGAGGTAGGCCATCCCGGTATTAACGCGGACGCCGTTGATCACGTTCATTGGATTTGGACCGGCGCCGTTATTGGCCTCAGGGTCATTGAAGTCGTCGACTTTGTTGGCGCCGCAAGCCCATGCTGCTTCCACCATCGCGCGCTGTACCGGGGTGATGTAGTCCAGGGACATCTGGTGAATCGGCAGCGGCCCGTTGCGGCC
Organism: Pseudomonas sp. UMAB-40; assembly: GCF_900095275.1. Lineage (NCBI taxonomy): Bacteria > Pseudomonadati > Pseudomonadota > Gammaproteobacteria > Pseudomonadales > Pseudomonadaceae > Pseudomonas > Pseudomonas sp. UMAB-40. The sequence continues at coordinate 72,496 of NZ_LT607568.1, read as the reverse complement.
GTGCCATTTATCTTCGCCGTGGGCGGTGCGCTCCATTTTTTTGTAATAGGGCAGCACCTCTTCAAAGCTCCAGCCTTTCAGGCCTTTGGCGGTGAAGCGCGCAAAGTCGAAGGGCAACGCTCTGCAGGCGACAGCGCCATTGATGGCAGAACTTCCGCCCAGGACTTTTCCACGCGGGGCGTAGACCGCCTGCGGTTGCTCGACCGGGGTTGCGAAATAGCCCCACTCGTAACGTTTATCACCGTTAGCGGCGATGATCGTGCTGCTGTAGATCTCTGCCGGGTATTCATCGGGGTCAAAGGCTCGGCCCGCCTCAACCAGCAGCACATTAAGTTGTGGGTCTTGCGACAAACGCGCGGCCAATACGGCACCGGCAGAACCGCCACCCAGAATGACGAAGTCGAATACGTTGCTGTGCACAGTCATCTTTATTTCCCTATCGATAACAACGTTCATCGCGTGGTGTTGAGCGCTTCGGTAATGACCCTGGCCACGTCGGCAGGTCGAGACTGATGCGGCACATGGCTGGTCGGCAGCGCCGTCGTTGTGGCGTTGATTTTCCGGGCGAGTGCGCGCTGCAGGTCAGGCGCAATCATGCGATCGCGCTCACTGACGATGTACCACGAGGGTTTCTGCTGCCAGGCGGCCACGCTGATGCGCTCGTCGAACGCCCGGGAATTGATGGCACCTTGGGTGGCGACCATCACCCGACCCTGCGCAGCGGGCACGTCCGGGGCAAAATCCTGCTCGATACCGTGTTGGGTGAGCGACAGATACCCGGCCTTGTCAGCCACTAATTCGCCCATGCCCGGCGACGGCGGATAGCCCTTGCCGACCTCGGCCGTGGACTGCCCGACGTCAGGGACGAAGGCGGCCACGTAGACCAGCGCCGCGACCTTGTCGCTCGCACCGGCCTGGGTGATCACGCTTCCGCCCCACGAATGCCCGACCAGCACCACCTTGCCCGGCGCAGCTTCAATAGCGCGGCGAGTCGTGGCCACGTCATCCGCCAACGAATTCAAACCGTTCTGCACCGCCCGTACTTTCACACCCTTGTCCTGCAGCAACGTGATCACCTTCGCCCAATCAGAACCATCGGCGAACGCCCCATGTACCAGCACCACGGAAGGATCGTTGGCAGCGTTGGCATAACCCACCGAACCCTGTGTGGCCAAACCCAAAGACATGGCGAGAATCGTCCTGCGTAACATCTGAAGCTCCTTTAATGAACCAACCGAACGGCGGCAATCTAGGCGCTTTGCTGTCTTGTGAACCAGTCCCGAAAAACGGGTTTGTCTTTCCCATCCATTGGACGATCGTTCTTGTATAGTTGGCCTCTTTTGGCCGAATGGATGCCGCCCGGTGCTCGACCTCAATGACCTTCAGTACTTTGTGATGGTGGTGGACCACGGCGGCTTCGCGCCGACCGCACGGGCGCTGGGCATTCCAAAATCCAACCTCAGTCGCCGCATTGCGCTGCTCGAAGAACGCCTGGGCGTGCGCCTGATCATCCGTAACACCCGCAACTTCAAGGTGACGGAACTGGGCCAGACGTATTACGCCCATTGCCGTTCCATGCTCAAAGGCGCGGAAGCCGCCGAAGCCGCCGTCGCCATGACGCGCACAGAACCCGGCGGCTTGTTGCGCGTCACCTGCCCGACGGTGTTACTGGAGGAGTGCGTCGGCGGCATCATCACCCGATTCATGGCCATGCACCCGCGTGTCGAAGTGCATCTGGAAGCCAGCGACCGTCAGGTCGACGTGGTCGCCGAAGGCGTTGACCTGGCACTGAGAGTCCGCCCGCCTCCCCTTCAGGATTCGGACCTGGTCAACCGCGTCATGTCCCAGCGGCCGCAATGCCTGGTGGCCAGTCCCGCGCTGTTGAACCGCCTCGGTGTACCCCACGAGCCGGGAGAACTGGCACGATTCCCCAGCGTCCATCACGGCAGCCCGCAACGTGATTACAGTTGGACGTTGTTCCATCAAGATGGCGCGGAATTTACGATCCAGCATCGTCCGCAACTGATTACCAAGGGACTGCCGATGCTGCGCTGCGCGGCGATAGACAGCGTTGGCATTGCGCAGATGCCGATGTCGCTGGTGCATGACTTTATCGAGCGCGGGCAACTGGTGGTGGTGGTGCCTGACTGGGCGCCGCGGACTGAGATGATCTATGCGGTGTTTGCGAGCCGGCACGGGATGCTGCCGTCGATGCGGATGTTGATTGATTTCATGGTGGAGCAATTCAGGTTGCTGGATGATCCGGCGCGGGGGATGCGCGGGAGTCCGTTGGTTTGATAAGGCCAAATGCTGGACCTTGCAGGTGAGGTGCCAGACGGCCGCTATTCCACTGCTATGCTGATAGCATCTGTTTCTGCGGTCGAGACGAGTAGCATGGCAGCACAAGGCAAGCAATCCTCGTTCACGCTTAAGGCCATGGCCTACCTGGCTGGGATTTTCGTTGTCGCTTGGGTTGCCATAAATTCGCTCGAAACTTATTTCGAACTGACATTGTTGGCAGATACCACGAGCTGGCTGCTACGTTTGGGGGATTGGCTTTTGCTGGAAACGCCAATGCCGAATTGGTCGCTGCTGATGATTATCGCGATTTTCATCAGCACGCTGTCTGTAGCGATTTACTACGTCCGCATCCCTGATGGAACTGACGGCGAGTTACACGAGATAGAGCGAAAGGTTTACAAAAAGAACAATCCTCAGTTTCCAAAATTGACCGATAACCAAACGCTACTGATGGAAGTTTTGGCCTATCATGCGAACTTCAGAAAAGTTGCAAACTTGAACTCGGTTTGCAAACTGGTCTCACTCAGCACGTTAGAAGTTGAAACCGGTCTTAAGCAACTCCAGGCTAAACGTCTCGTGACGCAAAAAGTGACCCGAGGTACGTTTGGCGCCACCATTTTTGAACTTACTTTGGCAGGTAAGGATTATGCGTTGGAGCGATTTGACCTTACGTAGCAGTGATGCCTAAGGCGGCGAAAGAAACGGCGAAATGTTCGCCATCGCTCGCGTTATGTAAATGTCTTTCTCCCCCACTGGGGCAACGTAATGAAGCGCACTGCGTGCAGCCTCTACACCCGCCAGACGGGCGATGAACCATGTGGCCAGATACAGCGACGACAGACAGCCGCCAGCGGTTGCGACATTGCCCTTGGCCACGAACGGCTGATTGAGCACTGGCACGCCAGCCTCTTCAACCCACGGCTTGGTGATTAGATCCGTGCAGGCCGGAACTTCGTCCAGCAGGCCGAGCTTTGCAAGTATCAATGTGCCCGAGCACTGGGCGCCCAAGAGTTGGCGGGCCGGGTCGAATTTAAGTCGAGACATCAGTGCTTCGTCCGCGACGACATTCCGGGTCAATCTCCCACTCCCCACCAGCACTGCATCCGCGCTGCAGGCGTCCTCTAACGATGCCTGCGCCTCGATCTTCAGGCCGTTCATCGACAGCACCTTATCCGTGGGGCTGGCGATAGACACTCGCCAGCCCGGCTGTTGAACTCGGTTGAGGATACCGAACGCGATGAGCGAGTCGAGTTCGTTGAACCCCTCGAAGGTAAGGATGGCGATGTGCATGATGAGCCTCGTACCAGAGAAATTCTGTGACCCATCGTAAAAACAAACAGCCAATACATTCAAAGAATTGTCATGGATACAATTCGGCTAACTGCGGCGAATTCGCAGCCATGCGGTGCCTCTCTGGAACATCCACTTTGGGTTGCCACCGAGATGAATTTTCTCCTTGAAAACCACCGTCCACAAAAAAAGCCACTGACCGTGACCGGTTCAGTGGGCTTTTTACTGTGTGGCGCGTTGAAACAGCCGCACTGATGGACGTGCAATCATCAAAAAAATTCTTAATCGCTAGGCGGCCAGCTCGACGTAACTCGACTCCCCTCCTCCAGTCTCACCCGGCAACTGATGCAAGATAAGACAAGCAGTGCCATAGAAATCAAGCCCCGAAAAATTCGGGGCTTGATGGGGTCAGACGACATCAGGATTTACGTCCTCCACCTCCGCTCATCCCATCATCATTGCGCCCTGTTCCAGACGACTTGTCGCGGTCATCGGCGAAATTGCCACCGCGTCCGCTTCCTTGCCCGCCGCTGGACGATTGATCAGCCTTGTTAGACTGCTGTCCGCCGGAAGCCTGGCCGCCTTTTTGGCCTGGCTTGGACATGTTTTCCTTATCGTCGGTAAATTCCCCTCCGCGATTGGTACCCTGCCCACCTCCAGACATGCTGCCTTTATCACGCGAGGGCTGTCCGCCAGAAGCTTGACCTCCTTTTTGACCGGCTTCAGACGCGCGTTGTGGATCGTTGGCAAAATTTCCGCCAGACGCTTCTCCGCCTTTCTTGCCGGCTTCAGAAGCCTTGTCCCGGTCATTGGAAAAATTGCCTGGATTGTTGTTTCCTGTATTGGCCATTTTGGTTCACCTCTACATCATTGGCACGAGCATGGGCCCGTACAATTCGGAGGACACGCAAAAGGGAAAGTTTGAACGGAAATACGGGGCTCACGACGAGCGGATTTGGACGTTTGGTTCCATTAAAATGTCGCTCATTCGACTGACGGCTGTCCCATTCGTCGATGCCACCTTACGATGGCTTTTCACACCAAATAATCGATGTTTACTAGACTGAATAGCGCTTGCAAGCCCTCCCTGCATCGCACTCAGGAGGTCAATCAATGACTGAACACATCGTGCATTTTCATTGCCAGATCGACCAGGCGACGACCGAACGGTTCAGGGATTGCTGCCTTGAGGTCATCGATCAAGGTGCCACCTCCCTTCTGTTGAACCTGTCCACTTGCGGGGGCAGCACCAATTTTGGCTTCACTCTCTACACGTTCCTGAAGTCCTTGCCAGTACCGCTTTGCGCAATCAACGCCGGCAATATCGAGTCGATGGGCATCATCATGTTCCTGGCGGCAGGCCGGCGCATCACATCTCCTCACGCACGCTTTCTGATTCACCCGATGAACTGGTACTTCAGCCAAAAATCCGTCGACCACCAACGACTGCGGGAATACCTGTCCAGCCTCGACAATGACCTCGCACGCTACGTGCAAATCTTCATGCTCGAAACCGCTGATGCAGCGACCAAACTCGACATTTTTCATTGCTTGTCTGCGGAGGAAAAAGTTATCGCCGCACATGAATCGCTGGCCTATGGTATTGCTCATGAGATGAAGCAGATGGTGTTTGCGGATGACGTGAAACATTGGAAGGTTAGTGGTGGGTAATTGATCGGACAACCGGATACAAAAAGCCCACTGACCGTCACCGGGTCAGTGGGCTTTTTTTTACTGCGTGACGCGTTGGAACAACGCCCTCGACTACCCCTAGCAGATAGCAGATGTCACTTTTTCTTTTTCGCCGGCTTTTCTGCCTTGTCTGATTTCTTAACCTTGTCTGGCTTGCTATCAGCTTTTTTTGCAGATTTCTTCGGTTCGGCGTCTTTTTTCTTGTCTTTCTTTTCGGAAGATTTCGAAAGCGCCGAGGCCGCCGCTGATTTCTTTGCCTTGGATGACTTCTTGTCTTTCAAATCCTTGCTGGCGTTCGAAGCATCACCTTTGCTTTTCTTCTCGTCTTTAGCCACGTTGACCACCTCTCGAAAAATGCCGGTATTGGCACATTGCCTGTGCGATTCGTCCACAAGCTAATCATTAGGCGAGCGCGTCCAAAGGCGGTTCAAAGTTTTTTGATGCGTTCAGACAGGCTTTGGATGAAGCACCGAGATGTGGGCCCAGATGAATCTACCCCCTCGAAAACCACTCCCCACAAAAAAGCCCACTGACCGTCCCCGATCAGTGGGCTTTCTCTGATTACGCTCCTACTTACAAAGCCATATCACTGGCAGCATTAGCCTTCGGCGCCTTTGCCTTATCAGCATCAGCCGGAGCGGCAGCCGGAGCCGCGACCTGACCAATCGCCGGCGGCGGAGTCAGTTGCAGCACCTTGGCGGTGTAAGCCCACTCCTGCGCAACCTTCTCAGGACTGCCGTTCAGCTGAGTGCCATAGCTTGGCACGATCTGATGCAGCTTTTCCTGCCAGGCAGGCGAAGCTACTTTGTCCTTGAACACTTTCTGCAGCACGGTCAGCATGATCGGTGCAGCGGTCGATGCGCCCGGCGATGCGCCCAGCAGGCCGGCGATCGAGCCGTCAGCGGAAGCAACGATTTCAGTACCCAACTTCAGCACGCCACCCGCCGCTTCATCACGCTTGATGATTTGCACGCGTTGGCCGGCTTGCCACAGGCGCCAGTCTTCGGCTTTGGCGTTCGGGAAGTATTCTTTCAGGGCGTTGAGGCGGTCTTCGTCAGACAGCATCAGCTGGCCGGCGAGGTACTCGACCAGCGGGTATTCCTTGATGCCGACTTTGGTCATTGGCCACACGTTGTGCGTGGTGGTGGTGGTCAGCAGGTCCAGGTACGAGCCTTCCTTCAGGAACTTGGTGCTGAAGGTCGCGAATGGGCCGAACAGGATGACGCGCTTGCCGTCCAGGACACGGGTGTCCAAGTGCGGAACCGACATTGGCGGTGCGCCAACGGAGGCTTTGCCGTAGGCCTTGGCCAGGTGTTGCTCGGCGATGGTCGGGTTTTCGGTGACGAGGAACGAGCCGCCTACCGGGAAGCCTGCGTACTCCTTGGCTTCAGGAATGCCGGACTTCTGCAGCAAGTGCAGTGCACCGCCGCCCGCGCCGATGAACACGAACTTGGCGTCGGTTTCGGACTTGGTGCCGTCTTTGAGGTTTTTGTAGCTGACGCGCCAGGTGCCGTCGTCGTTCTTGGTGATGTCTTGCACTTCGCTAGACAGTTTCAAGTCGAACTTCGGTGTGGTTTGCAGGTGCGCGACGAACTGGCGGGTGATTTCGCCAAAGTTGACGTCGGTGCCGATCGGGCTCCAGGTGGCCGCGATTTTCTGGTTCGGGTCGCGCCCTTCCATCATCAGCGGAACCCACTTCTTGATCACAGCCGGGTCTTCGGAATACTGCATGCCGGCGAACAGCGGGCTCGCTTGCAGGGCTTCGTAGCGCTTCTTCAGGAACTTGATGTTGTCATCGCCCCACACAAAGCTCATGTGTGGCGTGGAGTTGATGAACGAACGCGGGTTTTTCAGCACGCCTTGCTGAACCTGCCAGGCCCAGAACTGACGGGAGATCTGGAACGCTTCGTTGATTTCAACGGCTTTCGGGATCGAGACATTGCCCTTGTCGTCTTCCGGGGTGTAGTTCAACTCGGCCAGGGCGGAGTGACCGGTACCGGCGTTGTTCCAGCCATTGGAGCTTTCCAGTGCAACGCCGTCGAGGCGCTCGATCATTTCCATCGAAGTGCCAGGTTCCAGCTCGTTGAGCCAGACACCCAGGGTCGCGCTCATGATGCCGCCGCCGATCAGCAGTACATCGACTTTCTTTGCCTCTTCCGCGTGAACGGACGTGATCCCCATCGACAAAGCCAGCCCCAGCAGGGCCGTGTTCATTTTCTTAAACATCTGTAGCACCTATGATAAAACGCCATCCGCCCTTCCATCTTCAGTTACGGAGCCCCTGTTCACGGCATTCAGGCAGGATGTCGTGGGTGCTCGTACATGAAGATTGGAGGGTGGGCACACAAGGCCGACTGTCTGCATCGACCTCAGTTTATATGTCCCTACTGAACTGACTTTTTATCATTATTGGCTTCAGCTACTTGAGCGACATTGATCCTGTCGGCACGTCTCAGGGACGTGCAAACTGAATAGGTCAAACCAAGTTGGCGCGCAGAATATCATGGCTCGACGACCGCGCGCTCTCAAAAGGACTTATGAGTCTAGTCCAGACGAGGCTCGTTCGCCGCGTCCCGGCCCAAACGATTCAGCACAAACACCTTGGCGTTGTGGGTCATTTGGTCCAGGTGCCGGTCGCGTTGCTTTTCGGCATCGACCATCGCGCGCTTTCCGTGTTTTTGCAGCAAGTAGGTATGTATCTGCCGGACCTCTAGAGAACTGTAGATAAATGTGACGTCCAACAGCCCCATCAAGCCTTCGCTGCTGCGGTCGCGGGTGTTCATCAGCACCTGCGTGCCGCGCACGCCCAGCACCTGAAAACCCATTGACTCGAACCACGGCACCTTGGCCACGGTGCAGGTCAGTTCGGCGTGGGGGTAGCGGCTGATCATGTCTTGCAACATGGACCGCGCGACGCCGCGGCGACGATGACCCGCGTCGACGGCCATGTAGGCGACGCCGCACGCTTCGGGATCGTCCTTGACCGGCAGGTACAACAGAAAGCCGATGACCTTTTCAGGGTCTTCATCGTCGGTGGCGACGATCAACTCGACCGCAATGCCCTTGGACCCGCCGAGGGCTTCCAGGTACAGATGCACTTCGTAGCCGACCGCGTACTGATACACGTTGTACAGCGGGTTGCTCGGCGCGATGCCGACCATGCTGATGTCGGTCAGGTTGTCGACAACCATCTGCAGGATCTGGCTGTTGATGTGCTCCGGGCACGGGGTTTCAAAGTGGCTGAGTTGGGGCATTGCGTGACTGACTCCGAGGTTTAAGGCGCGCCCGTGACGTGAAGCGTTGGCACAGGGCGCGCCTATGATAACTGCTGTTGCAGCCTTTCCCTCGACTGACTCACCGAACCTCTTCAACTTCGCTGGGGCGCCAGGCTTTGGTGAAGAACGGTTCGAGCGGCCCGTATAACCGCAAGAGCATGAACCAGCCTTTGCCCGGCAGCGTCTGAATCCAGTTGCCACGTTTCACGCCGTCCGGTTGTTGAGGACCGAAGTAAACGGTGGTTGAGCCATCCGTGTCGGCCTCGGCGGCGGGCGACGGATAGCTCTGGCTGCCGGCCCGTGGATAACGTTGTGGCGTATCCAGCATCGATCGGGTCTGGTTGTCGTACACGGTGAACGACCAGAAGTTGGCTTCGGGAATACCTTTGGGCAGCGTCACCTTGTAGGTCTTGGCCCCGTCGAAATACGCCTTTTTGGAATCCAGCATGGCGAACAGGTATTGCGAGCCGATACCGGGCAGACGCATCGCCATGGCCGGCGTGATGCCGGTGACGCCATAGAAAAACGCCGAGCGCGCATCCAGGGTGCGATAACCCGTCGCCGGGAAAGGCTTGGCGCCTTCGGAGGTGATGATCGGGATGGGCGTTTCAAACTCACTGCCACTGATGAACAGGAAGTTGGACCAGGATGAACCCGGGTAGTAATACCAGTCAGGATCACGCGGGTTCATCAGCAAGCTGCGCGCGGTGGCATTCGCCGCCGCCAGCGCTTCGGTCATGATTTTCTTCAGGCGTGCATCCGGGGCGAACGGCTTGCCCTTGACGATGCCGACGGCGGCCAGCGAGCCCATCAGTTCGGCGTCGAGCGTGGTCGCAGGCTCTTGCTGCACGAGTTCATTGAGGAGCTCATAGGCGCTGAAGTCGTTCGGTGGAATGGTGTTCATCACCTTGCCGCTGCCTTCGTGAAACACCGTGGGCGGCGGTTCGGCCACCTTGGCCAGCGCGACCTGGCCACTGAGGAACTGCGCCACGCTGGTGCCGTAGCCCCCTGCCTCGTAGGGATAGATTTTGGCGGTTTTCTTGATTAACTCGACGACCGGTTTCGGGTTGCTCTTATCCATGAACGCACGGCCCAGAATCAGCACTTTGGTGGTAGGCGCACGCGTCACGAAATAGCCGCCTTCAGGCACCGGCCCGTCGTAGCCAGGCGGCAGCACCAGGTATTTTCCGCCCTGCCCCCGGTCCGGTCCCGGCGCGCCGAAGTCGATCATCCAGCGCCACCAATAATCGTCCAGCGTGCCCAGCGAATTGGGCGGTGTTTCCAGCACCATCGGCCCCTTGCTCACGTCGATGAAACCAAGGAAATAAATGGTATCGGCATTGGCCGTGAGGAACAGCGACTTGGCATCCATCAACTCTGAAAAGATCAGAATCTCGTTGTCCTTGACGCCGGCCTCCAGGAAGCCTTTGCGGATCGCCACCACGTTGACGCCCTGGAAGGTGTTGGTAATGGCGTTGAAAGCATGGATGTAATCGAGGTTGTCGTAGACCTTGTTCAGGGTGTCCGTGCTCGGCATGCCGTCCTTGAATTCAAGCGTGCCGAAACGGGTGTCGACGTTTGCGGGCGTGCTGATCGACGCGGGAACAGGCGAGTTGTCGAGCGCGGTTGCAGCGCTTGGGAGCGCCAGCGCGATACACACGGCGGGGGCGGTTAGTAGCCGGATGAGTGGTTTCACAGTGTCATCTCCATCAGGAATGGATTGAACGCTTGCCCTCTCGACATTGGAAAACGGCCCGATTGACTCCCTCTGTTCGCGGCAGCAGATCAAGCATAGCCATGCATGGACGCAACAATTGCCATTCGGCGGAGAACGGCGTTGTTGAACTGAAATTTATTCGTCAGAAATGGCTGCATCGCCACCAATTGATCGCCACGCCGCTTGCGCCAGCAGTTCTCTGTAAGCCTTCGGACTGCCCGCCACCCTCCCCGACAACCATGCCCGGCAGTAACTGTCCGCCTGGCCGATGATCAGCGACGGCAACAATTCGGCAGGAAACGCTCGCAATTCATCGCGTCGGCCGGGCTCTGCCAGCCATTGGCCGAGTTTTTGGTTACGGGTTTTGTTTCGGGTGGCCAGTTCTTCCTTGAACGGCCCTTTGGTGACGGCAAATCGCGCGTGGTACTGGAACCGTGCCCACTCGGGTTGGCTGTCGACCCAATCGACGTAGCTGTAGACCAGCGCGTGCACGCCCTCTTCGCTCGTCTGTGCCTCGGCGAGGTAGCTGTCGCGAAGCAGTGCCTGATCGTCCAGCGCGGTAAAAAACAGCGCGGCTACCAGGCCTTCCTTGTTGCCGAAGTGATGGTAGATCGCGCCGACGCTGGTATCGCATTCGGCGCGGATCATTTCGATGGTCGTGGCTTCGAGTCCTTGTTCGTTGAACAGGGCCAAGGCTTTTCTGAAGATGTCGCGCTTGAGTTCGGCTCTTCTGCCGGGGTAGCTGCGCTCGAGTAAATCTGCGGTTTCCATGCGGGATACAGGCCAGAAAATTCATGACAAGGCAGCCGGCTGCCCGTGAGAAAGCTGCGCTAGGTTGACAGATTTCCTCGCGACAGAATACTGTTCCGTCACAGAATATTATTCTGTTACGGAACATGATTCTGTAAAACCACACCCTCAGCGAGGCTTCAAAATGAGTCAGTTTCTCAGCATGTTCAACAGCGCCGGTCCGGAAGCGTTCAGCAAAATGGCCTGCCAGGTGGCACCTTATTTCAGCACCATCAAGCCGCTGATCTCGGCGTTGCGCCCCGGTCACGCCACGGTGCAGGTGCCATTCAGCAAGGAGATCACCAACCACTTGGGCTCGGTTCATGCGATTGCGATGTGCAACGCCGCCGAACTGGCGGCCGGGACGATGACCGACGTGTCCATTGCGGCCGGTGCGCGCTGGATTCCGAAAGGGATGACGGTTGAGTATCTGGCCAAGGCCAAGAGCGATGTGACGGCGGTGGCCGATGGCGAGGCGGTGGATTGGCAGACGGAGGGCGACAAGATCGTGCCGGTGGATATTCATGATGCCGAAGGCAAGAAGGTGTTCACGGCGCGGATCACCATGAATGTGAAGCTCGCTTAAACAACGAACACAAAACCTGTTGCGAGGGGGTTCACCGGGCTCGGGCTCTGAGTGTTAGCGAAGGCCCTCGGTGCTTTATTGGCATCGAGGGCTGTTACGTGGTTGAGAAAGTTACCAGTCGTAGCTCATTTCAACCGACGCCACCCGCTCCTGGCCGTAGTAGCAACCGAACGAATAATTGCAGTCTGACACGTACTCGCGATCAAACACGTTTTGCACGTTCAAGCGGGTTTGCAGGCCACGCAAGCTTGGGTCGAGTTTGCCCATGTCATAGCTGACGGTGGTGTCGTAAACCACATAGGACGGCACGTCGAACGAGTTGGATGAATCCCCCGGTTTGCGCCCGGTGTACCGCGCACCCGCGCCGAACGTCAGGCCATTGAGTGAGGCCTGAGTGAAGTGATAATCCACCCACAACGAGGCGGAGACCGGCGACTGCGCTTCGTTGCGGTTGCCCTGATCGCCATAGGTGCTCTTGGTGTAGAACGAGTCGATGTACGTCGCCGCCGCCAGCACGTCGACGTTGTCGATGCTGGACTTCAGCTCCAGTTCAACGCCGCGCGAACGCACTTCGCCGGCCTGGGCCTGGTACTGCGGATACTCATCGTCACCGGTCAGCACGTTTTTCTGCTTGATCTGATACACCGAGGCGGTGATCAGCGTCTTCTCGAACGGCTGGTACTTCACGCCCACTTCATATTGCTCGCCCTCGGTCGGTTCGAAGGCATTGCCGCCACGTTCAGGCGCGGCGGTGCCGATGGTCGGCAGGAAGGACTCGGAGTAGCTGATATACGGCGCCAGGCCGAATTCGGTGACGTAGGTCAGGCCCACGCGGCCGGTGAATTTGTTGTCGCGTTGCGAACTGACGGTGCGGGCGAGAATGTCCTTGTTATCGATTTCCGCCCAGTCCTGGCGCCCACCGATGGTCAGGATCCACTGGTCCAGTTTGATCTGGTCCTGCACGTACACACCCGTCTGGCGCAGGGTGTTGTCCCATTTGGTGTCCAGCACCGGCGTCACGCTGCTGGTGTCGTAGTTGTTCTTGCCGTAGAGGTCGACCGGCAACACGTTGTTCGCGTTCAAGCCATCGTACTTGCGGTTGAAGTGGCGATAGTCAACGCCCACCAACGTGGTGTGCTCAAGGGCTCCGGTGTTGAATGTGTACTCAAGGTTGTTATCGATGGTGTAAGCGATGTTGTGCTGGCGCCAGTCGAGTTTGGTTCGGTTGGCGCGGGTGTAATCGGTCACACCGGCAGCATCGGTAACGAAGCTGCGCAAGTAGAAGCCTTTATAACGATCGCGCACGTCGGTGTAGCGCGCGGTGGAGCGGTACTTCAGATCGTCGGAGAAGTTGTGGGTGAAGTCGTAGCCGAAGACGTACTGGTTGCGTTTGTAGTCGTTGTAGTGCGAATCGCCGGAGAAAAAGTCGCGGTTGATTTTCTCGCCGTTGGGGCCGCGATTCAGCGAGCCGATCCGCGGCAGCGACTGATAGTCGACTTGGCCGTCATCCCGCTGGATCTGCGCCAACAGCGTCAGCGACGTGTCATCGGTTGGTGTCCAGGTCAGGCTTGGCGCCAGCAACATCCGTTCGCTGTGGGTGTGCGCGACCTGGTCGTTGCCCTTGTTCGTGACCCCGACGAGGCGATAGGTGAAGGCTTTCTGATCGTCGATCGGGCCACTGGTGTCGAACGCGCCGTTGACCCGGTTGTAGCTGCCCGCACCGAGTTTGACCTGGCTGCGCTGTTCCGTGGTCGGACGTTTGGAGACCATGTTGATCAGGCCGCCCGGCTGGTTCTGCCCATAGAGGACCGACGACGGGCCTTTGAGCACTTCGATGCGTTCCAGGGTGTACGGATCGATTTGCGGTGCGCCGCCCAGGCTGCCGGCATATGGAATGTAAGCACCGTCCAGGTACAACGGCGTCGGCGCGAAACCACGGCTGGTGATTTCGTCGGCAATCGAGTTGCGGTCGGTGAAACCGCCGGTATTCAGCCCGGGCGTGTAGCGCAGCGCCTGGGTCAGGTTGCGTGCGCCCTGCACCTCGACCTGATGCGCGGTCACCACATTGATGGCCTGCGGAATTTCCAGGATCGGTGTGTCGGTTTTGGTGCCCGTGGCGCTGCGGGTGGCAACAAAACCGTCCACGGGCCCGTAGGCCGACTCGACGACCTCACCCGAAATGTTGGTCGCGCCCAGTTGCAGGGCCGAGCCGGAATCCACCACCGGTAACAGCGAATAGCTGCCATTGTCCAGGCGCACGACCTGCAATTTGCTGCCGGCGAGCAGCTGGCGCAATCCCGCATCAACCGTGTAGCGGCCGTGCAATCCCGCCGATGTCTGGCCACCGGCATGGGCCGGATCAAACGAAACCGTTACACCCGCGGTGGAAGCAAACTGGGTCAATGCCGACCCCAGCGAACCCGCAGGAATATCGAACTCGGTTTCGATGTTGGTCTGCGCCCACGCGGGTTGTGCAACGACCGCCATCCCCAACGGGACGACGAGCGCCATGCCAAGCAACGCCGCGTGGACAGCACGGTTCAACGGTTTGAGAGAAGGTTTACGGTTAAGGGGATTGCGAGGGGTCATGCAGTTTCCTTTCGCCCGGCGGCAGTGAATGGCGGCGACTCTTTGCGCCTCTACCTACAAGGTCGAATGAGAAACAGAATCAACAACCCCTCTCGGCAAATTCTTTTCGCAGGCCCCATCACACCGGCTCGACACTGGCCCAATACCGACTGAAACGGCGTATGCGCACCGGCAATGTCGAGGTCAGGTTGTCCAGAATCGTGTCGGTGCTGCCAAGATGGAAAGCGCCGGAGATGCGCAGCGCAGCGACCGCCGGATCGCACCCCAGGTGGCCGGGACGGTAGCGCTGCAGTTCCATGACGAAATCGGCCAGGCGCCAGTCATTGACCACCAGCATGTCGCGGGTCCAGGCATCCGCCTGAGGGTTGGCTCGCTGCAAGGGCTCAACGCTGTCGCTGCGAAAACTCAGCTGCTGCCCGGCATCCACACGCACGGCAGCGCCGGCCAAATGGGCGGAGCGCACTTCAACCACATGTTCCTGCACGCTGACCTGCGTGCGCCCCGCTTCGCTGCGCACGATAAACCGCGTGCCCAAGGCGCGAATGCTGCCTTCGGCCGTGTGCACAATGAAGGGCCGCGCTCGTTCATCGGGGGCCGTTTCAATCTGGATTTCACCGCTGAGCAAGCGAATTTCCCGCAGCCGTTCGCTGTAGCGGATGTCCACGGCGGTGGCCGTGTTGAGTTGCAGCTGACTGCCGTCGTCCAGGTGCACGCGGCGGCGCTCGCCGGTGCCGGTGCGCTGGTCCGCCATCAACGTCGGCAGCGGCGTGGTGTTCCAGGCCAATGCGCCCGCTCCGCCCGCCGCCAACAGAATCGACAACACCTTGAGCACGTCGCGCCGTTTGATCCGGGCGCTGGTCAATGTCGGCCGCGCGATGCCGGGGCTGACCTGACCCAGTTTGTCCTGCAAACGCGCGAGGCGGTCCCAGGCTTGCTGATGACGTGGATCGCGCTCCAGCCAGTGCCGATGCGCCTCGCGAATGGCCTCATCCGGCGCCTCGCTGCGCAAGTCGACGTACCAGCGCGCCGCCGCTTCGAGGGTGGCGTGATCCAGTGATTGGGCACGTGCCAAGCTTTAGTCCTCAACCAACAACAGACAGTGAGTCAGGGCGCGCACCGCGTGCTTCTTCACCGTGTTCACCGAAACGTTCAGGCGCCGACCAATCTCCACATAAGTCAGACCGTCGAGTTGCGACATCAGGAAAATCTCACGGGTTCGGCTACCCAGGCCATCGAGCAAGCGGTCGATTTCCATCAGGGTTTCGATAATCAGCGTGCGGGCTTCAGGCGAGAACGCCACCGGCTCGGGGATCAGGGCCAGGGTTTCCAGATAGGCTTGCTCCAGCGCCCGACGGCGGAACATGTCGATCATCAAGCTGCGCGCGACCGTACTCAGATAAGCGCGAGGCTCGCGCAATTCAGGTGTCTTGCGCTGGGTCAGGATCCGGATGAACGTGTCCTGGGCCAGGTCTGCAGCATTGTCGATGCAGCCGAGTCGTTTGCGCAGCCAGCCGCAGAGCCAACTGTGATGGTCCTCGTAAAGCGTATGCACGGCGTGTTGCAGCGAGAGATCAACAGACGACATGGAGAAGGCCCAATGCGGAGAGTTATTTGATAATGACTCTCATTTTCTTCGATGACAGTTGGTTTTGGCAAGGCCGCGCGGGTGTCAGGGTGGTTGGCAAGTGGGGGCAGCACCCTCCTCGACAGTGAGGAAAATCCCCCAACCCCCACCAATCCGATCACCTACTACCAATTCAACCCTATGTTTTTTAAGCACTTCAAATCGGTATCCGGCTGTAGCACGACTTTTGCATCAACCCCTTGGCAAATGCCGCCACGCCCGGCATGCCCCAAGAGAACCACCATGAAAAACTCAACACCTGAATACAAGTCGCTCGGCTTCTTCAGGGGGGCGGGCATCACTTCCGTGATGCTGATGACGTTCAGCCTGACCCCGGT
>NZ_LT607568.1:15552-56265 GCF_900095275.1 Pseudomonas sp. UMAB-40 | reverse complement strand
GTCAGCCCACCGCCACCAACGGATCCCTCGGCGTATACCAATCCTCCCGCCGATCCGGCCGCCGCGCTGGAGGCACTGAAGACCTTGCCGGAAGCCAATCAGGGCGCACTGGCCCTGCCCAATGGCGCGTTCGGCGACCGGGACACGCCGCGGGCCGACAACGTGCTGCCACCCAGCGTGCAGACGTCGTTCAACTTCCCCACCAACGGCAAACCCAGCCCCTTGTTCGGGGCCGAACCGTTTACCCAGCAATTGCTGCTGTTCGAAGAATTCGGCCCGGAAAAACTCGACCCGACCACCCCGCCGCAACTCCTGACGTTCCCGGTGCCCACCACTGGCCCGGCGCCGCAGCAGGATCCGAACAACGTCGCCCGCAGTGGCCCTTCGAGTGCCGCGATTGAAGCATTCATGCGCCAGCCGGGATTGTTTCCGTATCCGTCGCAGTTTTCCAATGTGCTGGATCGCAACCCGTGGAAGGCGCAGATCGAAGCCTTCCTCAATCGCCATCCGGTCGGCTCGCCCGCCGAGGGCCGGCCACCGGGAAAAGGCTGGTCGCATCAGCGCTGGAACGAATTTTATCCTCAGGTTCAGTACAAGACTGTGCAAATGGGCGCCCGGACCAACCAGGGCTTGCGTGACAGAAAGCAATTGCACAACTACGCCAACGGCGAGTTCGCCCCCGGCGGGCTCTACTACCAAACCTCGGACATCCCTGAAACCGCTGGCACCACCAAGGGCATCGATGTGCGTTTTCACTCCAAGATGCCGTTGCAGAATCACAACTCGCTGTGGACCTTCGACGGCTCCGTGCCGCCGAAATTGCTGATGGTGCGCTACGGTCAACCGTTGCTGATGCGTCACTACAACGCCCTGCCGATCGACCCGTCGGCCAACGCCGGTTTTGGCCTGCACACCATCAGCACCCACGAACACAACGGTCACTCCCCCGCCGAAAGCGACGGCTACGCCAACGCGTTCTTTTTTCCGGGGCAGTACTACGATTATCGCTGGCCGATGCAACTGGCCGGCTACGACACCATCAACACCACCGCGCAAGATCCGCGCGCCGCGTTCCCCTGTGCACCGGGCGAAACGCTGTACGTCAACGATGCCAACCCGGGCCTGAAAACCTGTGAAAACGGCAGCATCAAGATCCGTGGCGACTGGCGCGAAACCATGAGCACCCACTGGTTCCACGACCACATGCTCGATTTCACCGCGCAGAACGTCTACAAGGGCAACGCGGTGATGATGAATTACTACAGCGCGCTGGATCGCGGCAACGAAGCCATCGAGGATGGCGTCAACCTGCGCCTGCCCAGTGGTTCGGCGCTGCCGTGGGGCAACCGCGACTATGACGTCAACCTGGTGGTCGCCGACAAAGCCTGGGACGCGAACGGCCAGTTGTGGTTCAACCCGTTCAACACCGACGGCTTTCTCGGGGACCAGATCCTGGTCAACTGGCAGTACCAGCCGCGCTTGAAAGTCCGGGCGCGCAGCTACCGTTTCCGCATTCTCAACGGCTCGGTATCTCGCTACTTCAAACTGGCTCTGGTCCGTGAAATCAGCGGCAATGGCGGCGAGTTTCCGGGGCCGGCGGGTTCGGGGGTTTCCTACAACCGGGTGCCGTTCCACCTGATCGGCAACGACGGCAACATCATGGAACACGCCGTGCCCTTCGACGGCAGCATGGACCTGGATGCCGACGGTGACCGGCAGGACCACAATGCAATCCTGCCCACCCAGGGCATCGCCGAACGCTACGACATCATTGTCAACTTTGCGAAAAACGGCATCAAAACCGGTGACAAGCTGTACTTCGTCAACTTGCTGGAACACAAGACCGGCAAGGGTCCGGAGAAGAACGAACTGTCCCTGGCCGACGTGCTGTCCGAGAAATACAAAGCCGTCATCAAACAAACCAGCAAGGGCCCGCAATGGGACAAAGGCGATCCGACCGTTGGCAAGTTCCTGCAACTGCTCGTGCAACCCTACTCCGGCCAGGACCAGAGCATGGACCCAGTGGCCTATGAGCCTGCCAAACCGGGCAAACCCGCCGGGAAGATCATGATCCCTCTGACCATCAATCGCGACAGCCCGACTGACCAGGCCAAAATCAAACTGGCGCGGCATCGCGAGTTCATTTTCGGTCGCTCCGACGGCACCGATGAAGCGCCCTGGACGGTCAAGACCGACGGCGGTTTTGGCTACAACATGGACCCTCGCCGACTCAGTGCCGCGCCACAATTGGCCAACGGCCCGACCGACGCCGGGTTCTCCGGCGACGGCACGCTCGAAGTCTGGAAAATCAAGAATGGCGGCAACGGCTGGAATCACCCGGTGCACGTGCATTTCGAAGAAGGCGTCATCCTCAGCCGCGATGGCAAGGCGCCGCCGGAATGGGAAAAAGGTGCACGCAAAGACGTCTATCGCATCGGCGAAGGCATCGACAGTTCGGTGGACGTCGAAATGGCGATCCACTTCCGCGAGTTCGCCGGCACTTACATGGAGCATTGCCACAACACCCAGCACGAAGACTCTTCGATGCTGTTGCGATGGGATGTCGAGCATCCGGGCCAGTTCCAGTTGATGCCAACGCCACTGCCGGGTTGGGACGGTGTCACCTACGTGAACTCCGCCGCACTGCCAACCTTCCGCACCGGCGATCGGGACGACGATCACGAAGGCGAGAACAAGAAACCCATAGCCAACCCTGACGTCGCCACCAGCAGCAACGGTCTGCCGCTGACCATCAACGTGTTGGCCAATGACACCGACCCCGACGGCAACCTGCCACTCAAAGTGGTGGGCCTCAGCCAGCCGGACTCCGGCCAGGGCTCAGTCAGCACCGACGGCGTACGAGTGATCTACACGCCACCGGCCTCCGTCGCCGAGCCGTTCACCGCGACCTTCACGTATAACGCCAGTGACGCCAAGGATGCCGTCTCGGAGAACCCGGCAACGGTGTCCGTGTCGGTCGCTGCAACCACTACGGTCAACGAAGACTTGCTGGTGACCAGCGCCTCCGTCACCGCTCGCAGCAACAACCGCTACACCTGGGACCTATCCGGCACGACCTCGCGGGGAACGGGCAACACCCTGACCGTCACCGCGACCACCACCGGTGGGCCACTTAACCTGGGGACCGCGATCCTCACCCCGACCGGCACGGGAGCTCGCTGGAGGGTGTCCGTGACCACCACCGGCAATGGACCGACGCCAAACCCGACCGTCACCGTCAGTTCGACGTTCGGGAAGACCGTGACCGTGCCGATAGCGGCGCATTGAAGTGACATCGGTTGGCGCCCGGTCCATGCAAGGTGGACCGGGCGTCAGACGGTTACAGCAGTTCGGTGCATCGGTTGCTGGATGGGGCCAGGGACGGGCAGCGGGTAATCGCCATTTGATCCGACTCGACTAAAGTTGTCCCTCCGCTCGCCGACTCCTTCCTCTGAACCCACAGACGAAGGACCGTGAGATGTATTACCCCCGAGAAGCTGAAAAAGATCACCTGTTCAACCGCGTGATCCTGCTCACCGTGGCCTGCTGCGTGGTGCTGATCCTCGCCGGCATGGCCCGGCACGAGGGCATTGCCTACGCCGCCATCCGCTTGAGCCCCGTCGAGACCACCGGCACGGTGACGCAGCTGGACGACATCCTGATGAATAGCGACGGTAAAGTGATCCATTACCGCTACACCGATGACAACGGCCAGGCGCACGACGATCAATACGTTGACGAGCGCTATGCACAGAAAACCGCGTATGAAACCGGCGGCAGCATTGACCTGCTTTACTCGCGCTGGCTACCGGGGCAAAACAGCATTGCCCGAGAGCTAAACGGCAATCGTCCGGGGTTTTACATCATGCTGGGTGGGGTGTTGCTGGCGTTGTTGTTCCTGGGGATATCGGCCAGGACGCTGGTGCGGATTTATGCGATGAAGGAAGAGGACCGGTTTTATTGAGTCATGCTGTTCACTTAAGACAATCTTCAGTCGAGCAAGAACCTGTGGCGAGGGGGTTTAGCGAAACGTCGCACCGCCCCGCTCGGCTATGAAGCAGTCGTAAATTCGGACAACCCGGTCTGTCTGAATGGACGCTGGGGGCCGCTTCGCAGCCCAGCGGTAGCAAGCTCCCTCGCCACAGGTTGTCCAGCGCTCGTTGTATCGCGTGAATGCTTTCAAGCAGGGCCGAAAAACCTCTCCACATCCCTACTCCGAAACAGCCACCTGATTACGCCCACGCGCCTTCGCTCGATAGAGCGCTTTATCCGCGTTATTCAGCAAACTTTGAAAATCGTTGTCGCCGATATCCATCGCTGCCACACCGAGACTGGCCGAAATGCGGTGAACCGGCCCGGTCATCAATCCACCGATCGACTGGATCAGTTGCTCGGCGATGTTAAGGGCAACTTCAATGGAGGTGTCCGGGAGCAGGATCGCGAACTCTTCACCGCCGAGCCTGCCGAAGACATCGGTGTCGCGGAAGGACCGATTGATGATCACGCCCATCTGCCGCAACACCTGATCCCCGACCTGATGACCGTATGTGTCATTGATGTGCTTGAAGTGATCCATATCCAGCATCACCGCGCACAACGGTAACCGGTTGTGTTTGCAGTCATGGAACAATTGCTGGGCATGCTCGAAAAAAGCGCGGCGATTTTTCAGGCCGGTGAGTTCATCGGTCTGTGCGGCGTAGGTGGCAATGCGATGGGCGCGTTCCATTTCGCGGGTTAGCTGGAAGGCGGTTTCCAGGGCTTCGGACAGTTTGCGTGTCGCGCTGGCCACGAATGAGGCGAACACAATCACGGCCAGCGCCATGCCGACCTGGATCGCAGACGGTTGAAACAGCAGCCAGAACGTACACGGCAACAACACAAGGCCGATGGACGCCAACGTCATGTATCGATACGCCGAATAACACGACACCGCGCTGACCGACATGCCCACGGCAAAAAGCATGACCAGTGCCTGGGCCAACAGGTCGTTTGCCGGCATGACCGCAAACGCACCCGCCCCCCAGATACCGGCGGACAACATCAGCGTGAACCCGTATCTCTTCTCCCAGCGTTGCGGGGTGCGCTCACTGTCAGGGCAGCGAAACCAGGCCACGAACATCAGGATGCGCAGCAACGACGACGCTGTCAGCAGCCCAATCCACGTAAAAATGACGGCGTGATCAAAACGCTCCCAGCACAGCCCGCACAGCATGATCGCGGCCAGAAAGCTGCCGAAGATTGCAGGGAATGACTGGTGGAATAACTGATGCAATCGATCACTGCGCACCTGCGCTGCGATGACAAAATCCTGGTCGTGCCGAAATCCTGGGCCACCCATTTGATCCGCCTGATCATGATGCTGCGACAAAAAAAGCGATTGTGGCACCCTGCCACTCAGGCAAACAAACAATTACAACTTGTGGGTACTCGCACATTCGCTCTAATGCGCCCCTGAAGGCCTCAGTGACAATCGTCAGAAAAGTAATAGCACACAAGTGCGCTCCTCACGTCCCGTAGTTATCAAGTCCGATGACATGCATCGTCAACGTGCAATGCGTTCGCCCTGCTACGCTTTTGAGGCCTCCAATGGAATCGGGTGATAATCACAAATACGGGGGGAGCCCCTTGACTGTTGAGGTTGCGCAATGTGAGAGCCCAATTTATCAGCGCCGTCATTACCCTGACCATGATAGGTGTGACGACTTATGGATTTATCGAATGGAACGCTGGCGAGCGCGCGCGCCGGGATGCAGTGTGCAAGACAGCTCAACAGCACAAGGAAGAGGTGGAAATTCGAGCGCGAGCGATGGCTGCCGGGCTGTCTGTCGATGCTTACGCCGAAGCCGAGAAAGCCGAAGTCGGCAAACTGGTCAGTTCCCTGGATACCGCGAAGAATGATGCCGAGGTTGAGGCCGTCATAGACGCGCACGCCGCCGAGTTGCAGGCGCAGGACGCCGCCACCGACGCGGAGCTGAAAAACCAGGGCAGCCAGCAATTCCTCGAACAGAAGTTTAAGGAACAGCGGATCACCACGGACATCAAGCAGGAAATTGAACGGGCCGAGAAGGCGGTGGCGGATGCTTGCCGTTAGACCCCACTGACCGCTAACGCTGCGGCGCAACCATCCGAAACCGGATAGAGATGTCGTCGGAAACAACCGTGTCGCCCCATTCACCCTCGCCGACCTTGAAGTCGCTACGCTTGAGCGTTAGCTGGCCATCGAAGATCCCGATGGCGTTCTCCTCTTTCAGGAGGACCGGAACGGTCACCTCACGGGTGACGCCTCTGAGCGTGAGTTCGCCGGTGATCGAATAGCGGTGGTCACCCAGCGTTTTCACGCCTGTCGATTCAAACGTCGCCTCGGGATACTTCTGCGTGTCGAACCAGGCGGACTTTCGCAGTTCGGTGTTGGCGTCCTCGCTGCCGGCATCGATGCTGTCTAGTTTTATGGTCAGCGCAGCATGGCCCGCTGCGGGGTTTGCCGTGTCGAAATCCAGCGTGGCCTTGAACGTGCCAAACGTGCCGTACACCCGCGAGCTGAACTGGTTGTACGTAAAGGAGATCGTGCTGGCGGTTTCATTTACTTGCGTATATTCGGCGGCTTCGGCACAGGAAAAAACGCCAAAGGCCAACGCAACAGCCAGTACGGAAAACGACGGGAATAGAGAACTCATGGGATGCTCCGGTCGTGGCATACGCTGGCCAGACAGGTGGACTAAAGCAAAGAACCGCCGTTTATGCCACTTGGCATCGAGACTTCCGACCACCTGTCGGCAACGTGCATCCGCGCCCGATACGGCCGCCCGGGCAGGTGTTTAATGTCTCAAGCACTCACCGCTTCGGGAGACAGGACATGAAAATCGTCGTCATCGGTGGCACCGGGCTGATCGGCAGCAAGCTCTGCCAGAACCTGCAGGATCTGGGGCACGATGCTTTGGCGGCGTCGCCAAGCACCGGCGTCAATGTCATCAGCGGCGAGGGGCTGACGCAGGCGTTGAAAGGTGCGGACGTGGTGGTCGACGTCTCGAACTCGCCTTCGTTCGAAGACCACGCGGCGTTGCACTTCTTCGAAACCGCCGGGCACAAGCTGATCGCGGCGGAGAAGATCGACGGCGTCAAACACCATGTTGCGCTGTCGGTGGTCGGCACCGAGCGCATGCTCGACAGTGGTTATTTCCGGGCGAAAATGGCCCAGGAAAAACTCATCAAAAAGTCAGGGATTCCGTACACCATTCTGCGGGCTACGCAGTTCTTCGAGTTTATCCATGCCATTGCCCACTCCGGGCGCGAGGAAGGCGACACCATTCACTTGACGTCCGCCGCGCTGCAACCGGTGGCCTCGGCCGATGTAGCGGCGGCACTGACGAACATCGCGTTGAAAGCACCGACCAATCAGACCGTCGAAGTGGCCGGCCCTGAAAACCGCCCCCTCATCGAGTTCGCGAGCGACTACTTGAAGCACACCCGGGACCCGCGCCAGACCGTCGCGGACGACACGGTTCCTTACTTTGGTGCGCCGATCAATGACCAGTCGCTGACACCGGGCGCCAATCCCATGATCGGCGCAACCCGGTTTCAGGACTGGCTTGAGACTCACTAGATGACAAAGCCCAATCAAATCTGAGGCGATGCGCTATGCCACCGCCTCGATCAACTGCATCGGCGTCATCTTCGTGACCATCATCATCACGATCACAAACATCCCCGCAAAACCCGCCACGCCCATCCAGAACCACTTCTGGTAGACCGACCGGTATTGCGCATCGAGCCCCTCGCCCGTCTCCACCGCGCTCAACGCCATCCCGTGCAGCCGCTTTTGCAGCACCAAGACCGGCAGCCACAACGACCCCACGCACAGGAAAATGATCAACGAGGTCAGAATCCATTCCGTGCTCATGGGCAGCCCGGACACTTTCATCAGCAGGTAACCGGTGACGATCTGAATGAAGCCTGCCGGGGTGGTAATCCAGGTGTCAAAACGCACCACCATTCTGGCGACGTGCGCGATCACTTGCGGGTTGCCCGTGCGACTGGCAGCGATCAGATAGAGGTAGGAGCCCATGCCGAACCCGAACAGGAAAATCGCGGCAATGACGTGCAGGTACTTCAGGCACAGATAGAGCATGCTCAGCCCTGCTCGTCAGAAAAGCGCACGGACAGCTGCAGATTGGCCGGATCGTTGATCGCGGCCATGTACTCGTCGACGCTGATTTCGCCCACACAAGGACGGGCACCGGGGGCCGGCGCGTAACCCGCAACCCGTTTTGCCACCAACGCCACGGCCGCGCAGCTCGGGATTTCAGGGCCCTTGTCGTTGTGCGCCGTCAATTGCACGGTCATGGACAGCGGTTGCCCATCAACGCCCTGCCCTTCGACATCGATGTACATCGCACTCAAGCCATCACCAAATCGCTCAAACCACGTCCCCCAGCGGTGCAGCCTTGCCGCCCACGCCGCAGAGTCCCGCACCAGCCCGATTCTCAGCGCCTCGGCGAGCACGTAGTTGGCCACGCCACCGAGCTTCAGGCCCGAGCCTGCCTTGAAACTCAAGGTATGGGCGCCGTAGCGGCCGGCGAAAATATCCATGTCCGGCACATCGACATTGGACAGAACACGGGCCCCCAATTGCGGCATCTTGCGCAGGGTCAGGTCCTGCCAGCCCAGCACCTCGTTTACCTGGCCATTCTTGAGCTGCTTGATGGGTTTGCCCGCGTAGGCCAGCACGCCTTCGACGGTCGAGAGGCCGGGCATCTTCGCCGAGGAAGAAATGCCATGCTCGATCGAGTCGATGCGTTTGAAGCGATAACGATAGTGGTCGATGAGCGCCGACGACAGCGTCGGCACCGAACTGCACCCGCTGAGAATGGCCACGCCGGCGTGCTTTGCGCTCGCGTCGAGTACATCAATGCCATTGACGAAGGTGCGGCAGTCAGCCAGATCGCAGTAGTTGATGCCCGCGTCGATGCAGCTTTGCGCGACCGCATAGGATTGCCCCTGAAACGGGCCGCCGGTGTGCACGACCCACTGGATGCCCATTGCGCTCAGCGTGGAGCAGAACGCGCTGCCCATGGCGTCACCGCACCAACTTTCACAGACACGGCCGGACAGGGTTTTCAGCTCATCGACCTTGCGCTGCAACTTGTGTGAATCGCGGCCCGAGATCACCAGCTCAACGCCCGGCATCGCGACCAAATGCCTGCAAACGATGCTACCGAAATTTCCGTAGCCACCGACCACCATCACCCTGAGTGCCATTCAACGCTTTCCTTAACCATTGGATCATGTCGCCAACCTGCCCGGGACCGGGCGCGGCAAAGCTTTACTGATATCTAACGGACAGGCAAGCAGCGAAGCACTGCAGGTCATTAGCGAACATCAATACACCGTGCCCGCTTAAAGTTACGCACTGAGGGGACGACAAAAAAAGCGACCTCCCGAGTACAGGCCTGTATGGCCTCTGCACTCAGTAGGTCGCCCCTGTCAGTCTTAAAGACTTACGCGCTGAACGGGCCTAGCATTGGCTCGCAACGGTCCGCGCAGAGATAACGGCGTAGTCCTGTTGTCTGACTCGCTGAGTCAACACCAGCATGGTCAGGAAACCTAGTGCAATCAGCACCGGATACGCCAACAACAGTTCGGAAAGCGAGTATTTCCAGGCCAATGGGCGACCGACGCCCAGCATGGCCGCGTACATCCACGACACCGCCGACAGCGAGCCGCAAAACAGCGCCAGCATCCGTGCGCTGAATCCGAGATCGAGCAAAGAGCCGGCCTTTTGCAACGCGGGCAATACCAGGCGATGCAACAACATGCCGTTATAAGTCAGCAAGATGACAATAATGACTTTGGCGTGAAGTTTGGGGTTCATGAAGTAGTTCATACCTTTATCGAGGTAATCAATACCGATGACGGCGATACCGGTTACCCACAACGCGATTAACGCAACTACCACCGACTTCTGCAGACTTTCCATGTGAGCATGATCATGCCCAGTGGACGTTTTCCGTTTCAACAAATCTTTAACCATTGCAATATCACTGGTCAACACCAGACCAATAGCCACACAACACGACACCAAATGAACGTAAATAACGCCCAGTCGCAAAAACTCCATACATTCTTTGTTTTCCTGCAGGCTCATAATTGTATTTATCGCCACGGTAAGTTCTCCACCTTATTCGATAGTACAGATCAGTTCTTCAACAGGGCATTTCGCTATTCAAACCCTGTGCGATCTTACTTTTTATAAGATATGCCAAATCGTCGACCTGACACTGCTTAGCCCATTGAATTACCTGGCAATTCAATGACCGGCTTAGTTGTTACCTCCTGATTTTCAGATAAAAAAATCCTCATTTTCATTCACTGCACATGAGGTTGTTTTTCCACTTCTTTTTTTGCGAGAGCAATAGCATGTCATGGTGACATGCTGAAACATCAGAGGGCACAGAGGCTAGAATGTTCATTTTTTGAGCAGGCTACCGACAAACGGTTACTTCAGTCAAAGCAACTCATCCCGAGGGTAAGTCGGCAACTTCCCGGAAAGCCGCATGATAACTGGCCCGCTTAAATTAGAGGAGCGTCAGATTATTCTATTGGATCCATTAGTTGTTGCGCTACTTACGAAAAGTGCAAGAGAGAGCCGCTCTCATTTACTACCCTCACCGTTGAAACAGTCGGACTTTTTCACTTAAGCGAATTTACGACAACGACCAGGCCGACGTCAGTCTTCAATCGCCGACGCGAGCGGTAACCCGATGCATACTTCGAAACCCTCTTGTCGACCGGTTGCAGGAGAGACCAATTTCATACTCGCATTGACCCCCTGCGCAATGGTTTTGGCAATCGCCAGGCCCAGTCCTGAACCGCTCATTTCACTGTGACCTCGCACAAAACGCTCGGTCAGGTGCTGCAACACCGAGTCCGGCACCGCCGGGCCGCCATTGACTACCCGCAGTTGTGCCTGTTCGGTGAGGCTGACTTCGATCGATTGATCGATTGCGCCGTACTTCCGCGCATTCTCGATCAGGTTGCGCAACAAAATGCCAAAGGCATCCGGGTCGATGTTCGAGTACACGCTGGCCTGGCCTGGCAGATGCAACTCAATACGTTGGCCGCTGCGTTGGTTCCACTCGTCGACCCCATGAGCCAGCAACGGAATCAGGTCCTGAGGCGTTTCGGACAACAGCCCACCGCCCTCGGCCTTGGCCAGTTGCATGAGCTTTTCCGAAAGCCGCGCCAGTTCGCGCAAGGCGTTTTCGATTTTCGCCGCCCGCACTCGCAACGGCCCTTCGGGCGCCTCGTGGTGTAACCGCTGGATCTGCGCCAGGGTCGCGGCCAGTGGCGTGCGCAGTTCATGGGCGCTGTTGGCGGTAAAGCTGCGCTCGGCCTCCAGGGCCTTGCGCAAGCGCTCCAGCAGGTGGTTGACCGCCTCGGCCAACGGATCGATTTCTGCCGGCAGGCGGGCCACCTTGATCGGCGACAGGTCACCCACGCCACGCGCCTCGACCGCACGACGATACGCCAACACACTGCGCAGGCTGATCCGCACGAACAACCAGGTGCCCAACAGGCTGACGGGGATCAGCGCCAACAGCGGCAACAACAAGGCAAACAAGGCTTCCCGCGCGGCTTCGCGGCGATGATCCAGCGGTTCGGCGATCTCAATGAACAACGTTTCGCGCAACGCGCTGGCGCCATACAAGCGGTACTTTTCAGAGGTGGAAAATCCCTCGGTCGGCCGCTTACTGAAGATCTTCGGGTTGGCGTCGTGGGACTGCATCAGGATCTTGCCGCTGGCATCGCGCACCAGGTACGTCAGGTATTCCTTGTGCATTTTCAACGTCGCAACGTGCTGCGCTTCACGGGGTTCCTCCCGGTTGCTGATTTCCAGCACCGCCAGCGGCAAGATCCGTTGCGCAGTCTCTTCCAGCGCACTGTCGAACGCTTCGTTCAACTCATGTTGCACCACCAGCCAGGCGCCGACGGTCGCGCCCAGCCACAGCAAGGTCATGCCCAGGGTCAGGCCCAGGCCGAGGCGTTTTTGCAGGCTTGAAGAAGACTTCATGCGGTCATCAACCGGTAGCCCATGCCGCGCACGGTTTCAATCAGCTCACGCCCCAGTTTTTTACGCAGCCGACTGATGTACACCTCGATGGTATTGCTCTCGATTTCGGCACCGAACGCATACAGCCGCTCTTCGAGCTGCGACTTGGACAACAACGCGCTGGGGCGCTGCACGAACGCTTCGAACAGCGCCCATTCGCGGGCCGTCAGGTCCACGGTGGTGCCGGCACGCTGCACAGTGCGGGCGCTCATGTCGACCTGCAAATCACCAAGTCTGATCTGCGGATTGGGGTTGCCGCTGTAACGTCGGGCCACCGCTGCCACACGGGCCGAGAGTTCAAACAGGTCGAACGGTTTGACCAGGTAATCGTCGGCGCCTGCGTTGAGGCCGGCGATGCGATCGGAAATCTGATCCTGGGCCGTCAGGATAATCACCGGGGTCACGTCCCCCGCCGAGCGCTGCTGACGCAAGAAATCCAGCCCGCGACCGTCCGGCAGCATCAGGTCCAGCAGGATCAGGTCGTAAGGCGTGGTGCGCACGCTGTTGCGCGCATGGTCCAGGCGCTGCACCCAATCGACGGCGTGGCCGTCATCGGCGATCTGTTCGCGCACCGCTTCCCCCAAGCCTGGGGCGTCCTCGACCAATAAAACCCGCATCGGGCACCTCCTGTGGTGGTTGTCGTGCCGCACCTTAATCGCCTTACCTGACGTGAATCTGAAGATTCAGCTGGTTGTCAGGAATGCACCTTAGGGTATGCCACAGACGCCGACCTCGGCAGGAGACAGATCATGAAAACAGGTTTTATTGCCCATACCGCGCTGTTGAGCCTGCTGCTTAGCGGTTACGCCTTGGCCGACGACGACTGCAGCGACCCGGTGAGCGACTGGCAACCGCGCGAAAACCTGCGTGAGCAGGTCGAGCGGCAATACGGCTGGAGCGTGCAACGCATCAAGGTCGACGACGGTTGTTACGAGCTCAAGGGGTTGGACCGCAAGGGCAACGTCATCGAAGCCAACTACTCACCGGCCTCGTTGCGCCTGCGCACCCTCGAGATCCATTTCCGCAACGACGGCGATGCCAGGGATTACCTCGGCAGCCCGCTCTCCGAATGACGCCTCACCTGTCGATGAGTTTTTCCTGCGATTCAGGTTGCTGTCAGCAAGCAGGTCCAGGCTCTCGACCTAACGATCAAAAGGACACCCTCATGAAAAAGATCATCGCAGCCACCTGCCTCGCCGGCGCCATTGCCCTGCCGGGGTTGGCCCAGGCCCGGGAAGTGACCCTGACCACCCAGCTCAAGGACTACAGCGGCAATGATGCTTACCTGGCGATCTACGTGACCGACGCCAATGGCCAATACCAGAAAACCCTGTGGGTGGCCGGCAAGAAGGCCAAGTACTACAAGCACCTGGGCGACTGGGCCCGTGGCAGCGGGATGAACCGGAGCGAGTTTGACGGCGTCAGCGGCGCCAGTGTCGGCAGCGGGCGCACGCTCAAGGTCAGCGTCGAACTGGCAGACACCCTGATCGATGCCGGGTATCAGATCCGCATCGACAGCGCCGTCGAGGACAAACGCGACGCTCGCGCCGATGTCAGCGTGCCGTTGACGTCCAAGGGCACTGGCAAGCCGGCAACCGGCAGCACCTATGTCGAGTCCTTTACTTACGATTTGTAGCACCTGCCCTTTCTGGAGGCTGAACATGCTTCGCCAGTCCCATTCCCTGCCCGGCCTGATCGCGGCCCTGTTGGTCATGCTGTTGGCCATCAGCGGCGCGATCCTGTCGGTCGACCCGGCGCTGGAACGCTTGCACAACACCGCCACCGCGGCCGGGCAACTCAACGTCGGCCAACTGGCCGGGCGTGTCGCCAATCACTTCCCAGGCGTGGAGCAGATCCAGCGCACAGCGTCCGGGACGGTCATCGTCTACTACAACCAGAACGGTCAGGCCGGGGCTGAAACGGTCGACCCACTGACTGGCGAAGGCCTCGCGCCTTATGCACCCTCCGCGTTCACGCGTTGGGTGAAAGAGCTGCACCGCTCGATGTTCCTCGGCACACCGGGCCATGGCGTGTCGGGTGTCGGCGCGTTGTTCATGCTGATGCTGTCAGTGTCCGGCGCGCTATTGCTGGCCCGGCGCCTGGGTGGCTGGCGCAACCTGCTGCGGCCACTGCGCGGCACCTTCAACCAGCGCTGGCATGCTGAAGTCGGGCGACTGGCCTTGCTCGGGCTGCTGCTGTCGGCCTTGAGCGGGCTGTATATGTCCGCCACCACCTTCGGCTTTATCGCCGACGGCAGTCAGAATGAACCCGCCTTCCCCGCCCACGTCAGTGCCGGGCCGGCCTTGCCAGTGGCGAGCCTGCAAGCCTTGCAGGCCACCGACCTGAATGACCTGCGCGAGCTGGTCTACCCCAGTCCCGGCAACCCGAAGGACGTGTTTTCCCTGCGCACCGCCCAGGGCGACGGCTACGTGGATCAGGCCAGCGGCGCCTTGTTGTCCTACCAGGCCCACGACTCGATGCACAACCTCTATGAATTGATCTATCAACTGCACACCGGTGAAGGCCTGTGGTGGCTGGGCCTGCCGCTGGGGCTCTGCGCCCTCTGTGTGCCGTTGATGAGCGTCACCGGCCTCCTGTTGTGGTGGCGCCGGCGCAAGGCGAGCCCGAACATCCGCCACAACAGCCCTGCCCACTCTGCCGACAGCGTGATTCTGGTGGGCAGTGAAAACAACAGCACCTGGGGCTTTGCCAAGACCTTGCATGACGCCTTGCACCTGGCCGGACACCGGGTGCATAGCGCGGCGATGAATCAATACGCCAACGACTACCGCAGCGCCCAACGCGTGATTATCCTCACCGCGACCCACGGTGACGGCGACGCGCCAGCCTCGGCTTCGCAGTTCATGGCGCGGCTGGTCAAATCAGGCCTCAAGCCCGGCCTGCCCTTTGCCGTGCTGGGCTTTGGTGACCGGCAGTTTGCGCAGTTCTGTCAGTACGCCCATCAGGTGCAGGACGCGATGTTGCAGGCCGGTGGCTCGCCGTTACTGGGGCTGGAAACCGTCAACCGCCAGTCCTCTCAGGAATTTGCGCGTTGGGGCCACGCGCTAGGCGAAGTGCTCAAGCATGACCTGACACTGGTCCATGCCCCGCAGCGGCCACAGATCCATCCATTAGAGCTGACAGAGCGCATTGTCTACGGCGAACAGGTGAACGCACCGACCCACGTGTTGCGCTTCAAGGCTCCCGGCGAGCTGCCGGACTTCCTGGCCGGTGACCTGGTCGGGATTGTGCCTCCGGGCAGTCCGATCCCCCGTTTCTACTCGCTGGCCAGCGGTTCGCAGGACGGCGTGCTGGAAATCTGTGTGCGCAAACACAACGGAGGCCTGTGCTCGGAATTCCTTCATGGCCTGGACATCGGTGCGCAGATCGAGGTGTTTATCCAGCCCAACCCGCAATTTCGCCCGGCGTCGGGCACGCACCCGGTGATCCTGATCGGCGCCGGTACCGGCATCGGTCCTCTGGCCGGTTTTATCCGCAACAACACGGCTCGACACCCGATGCACTTGTATTGGGGCGGGCGCAACCCGGCCTCGGATTTTCTCTATGAACCGCAGCTCAATCAATACCTGGCGGACCGACGCCTGACGGCATTGCGCGCCGCCTTTTCTCAGGTTCAGGACCGCTGCTACGTGCAAGACCGGCTGATCGGCGATGCCCTGCCCCTGCGCCGCCTGATTGAAAAAGGCGCTCAGGTGCTGGTGTGTGGCAGTCGCGAAATGGCCAAAGGCGTGATGCAAGCCCTCGATGAAGTATTGGCCCCTCTCAACCTGACGGTGCTGACCCTCAAGGCACAAGGACGCTACCGTGAAGACGTCTACTGAGTTGCAGCGCTACAGCCTGAACGGCGAAACCATGGGCACGCGCTACACCGCCCTGTTTTATGCCGGGGCCGGCATCGATACCGACGAAATTGGTCATCGCCTGGCGCGCGCCGTGGCCCGGGTGGATCAGCAAATGTCCACCTGGAAACCCGACTCGGACCTCAACCGCCTCAATGCCGCCCCCGAGCAGCAATGGATTTCGGTGCCCCAGGAACTGGCAACGGTACTGTCAGCGGCACTGCGTGTCAGTCAGCAATCCGGCGGCGCCTTCGACATTGCCGTCGGTGATCTGGTGAATGCCTGGGGATTCGGCCCCGCAGAACCGACCGTTACAGAACAGGGGCTCGCGACGATGCCGCTGCGCACCCGGCTGTCAGCCAGCGCCGCGTTGGTGGTCGACCCGTTACGCAATCAGGTGCGCAAACGCGCGCCGCTGCACCTTGATTTGAATGGCATCGCCAAAGGGTTTGGCGTCGATGAATTGGCCCGTTGTCTGGAAGGTTTTGGCATCACCCGCTACCTGGTCGGCATCGACGGCGAGATGCGCGCCCGGGGCGTCAAACCCGACGGCCAGTGCTGGACCGTCGCCGTGGAAAAGCCTGACCGGGGCGTGCGTGAAGTCATGGGCGTGATGGAACTTGGCGACGCCGCGATCGCGACCTCCGGGGACTACCGACAGTGGGTCGACGTAGCCGGTCAAGCCTATGCCCATACCATGAACCCGGCCACTGGCGCGCCGCTGTGCAACCCGCTCGCCGCCGTCACCGTGGTGGCTGCTTCGTGCATGCTCGCCGATGCCTGGGCCACGGCGCTGATGGTGCTGGGTGAAACCGAAGGCCCACGCTTGGCTCAGGAACGCGAGATGGACGTGTTGTTCGTGCTGCGCGACGGCCAACAATTCAAGGAAATATCCATTGTCGGCGGCCAGTTGCAGGCGCAGATTGAAACCCGCCCGATGTGAACCGCCCAATGACAGTGAGTCGCGCTCAACCATGAAATTCATGCACAGACACACCGAATCCCACCGCAGTGATCGTATCGGCTGGCTGCGCGCCGCCGTCCTGGGGGCCAACGACGGGATTGTCTCCACCGCCAGCCTGCTGATCGGCGTCGCCGCCGCCAATGCCAGCCACGCCACGTTGCTGGTCACGGGCATGGCGGGGCTGATGGCCGGCGCCATGTCAATGGCCGCAGGCGAGTACATCTCCGTGCATTCCCAGGCCGATACCGAGCGCGCCGATTTGTCCCGCGAACGGGCCGAGCTGGCCAGTGACCCGAAAGCCGAACACATCGAGCTCGCCAACATCTACATGCACCGTGGCGTCTCCCCCGAGCTGGCGCGTCAGGTGGCCGATCAATTGATGGCCCATGATGCGCTCGGCTCGCACGCCCGGGACGAACTGGGCATCAGCGCCACCCTGACCGCCAAACCCTTGCAGGCCGCCCTGGCCTCCGCCGCCAGTTTCGTGGTGGGTGCCGCCCTGCCCCTGGCGGTGACGTTTGTCGCCCCGGAGCACAGCGTGGTGCCCTGGATATCGGGCATGTCATTGGTGTTTCTCGGGACGCTGGGCGCCATTGCCGCCAGAGCCGGCGGCGCCAAGGTCATCACCGGTGCCTGGCGGGTGACCTTCTGGGGGGCGCTGGCCATGGGGATTACAGCGCTGGTGGGGCACTTGTTTGGCGCCGTGGTCTAGCTCACGTTCATCCTGCAAAAAAACAAAGGGCGCCCGATAATTAAACGGGGCGCCCTTTGTACGCTGCCAACCTAGACCACGCCGACGAAATCGCTCGCAGTGAGGGCCACGTGCCCGACCAGATCAATTTGGAAATCGGCGCCATTACCGTTGTTTACATTACCCTCCACATACGTGTGATCGACCCCGCCGACATTGACGAAGTGGTACTTCAATTGCGCCTGGTTGTTGAACTCGTTGCCAGCGCCGTTCCACTCGCCGAGGAAGGTGAAGTCCTGATTACCGGCGGAACCTGCGCCGGAGGTCCGGGCATCGATCAGGGTGAGATCGATATGGTCGGTTCCGTGCGAGAAGTCCGTGATCACGTCACGGCTTGCGGCCGACGTTCCCGAGTCATTGATCGAGCTGAACACAAACATGTCCGCCCCTGCACCGCCGGTCAACGTATCGCGGTTGCCATTACCCGCCAGCGTGTCGGCGCCACCGCCGCCACTCAAGGTGTCGATACCGCCCTGCCCGGTCAGGGCGTTATTGGCGTTGTCACCGGTCAGGGTGTTAGTGCCGCTGCTGCCGATGACATTTTCGACGCTGATCAAGGTGTCACTACCGGTTTGCGAGCTGCTGGCCGAGTTGGTGGACAGGTTGACCGTGGCGTTGGCCGATGTGCCTGACAAGTCATAGGTATCGGTGTCGCCACCGCCGTCGTAGCTGTCATTGCCATCATTGACCGATGCCCGGAAGGTGTCATTGCCCAGGCCACCGAACAGGCTGTCCAGGCCTTGTCCACCCACCAGGGTGTCGTCACCGCTGCCACCGTCCATCCAGTCATTACCGCCCTGGCCTTGCAACAGGTTGCTGACGCCATCGCCCTGGATGTGATCGTCGCCCGAACTGCCGGTGACGTTCTCGATGCCGGTCAGCGAGTCGTTGCCGGTCTGGGTGCTGGTTGACGTGCCGGCGATCAAATCGACCGTGGCTGGCGCCGATGTGGCCGACAAATCGTAGGTGTCGGTGCCCGAGCCACCGTCATAGTGGTCGTTGCCGTCGTTCAGCGAGGCCAGCAGCGTGTCGTTGCCTGCCTCACCAAAGACCGAGTCGTTGCCGGCCAGCCCACTGAGTTGGTTGTTACCGCTGTTGCCATGGATCACGTTGTCCAGCGCGTTGCCGGTGCCGTTGATGTTGTTCGAGCCTAGCAAGGTCAGGTTTTCGACATTGGCGCCCAGGGTATAGCTGACCGAGGACATGACCGTGTCGGTGCCTTCGTTGAGGTTTTCCTGAACCACATCGCCATTGGCATCGACCATGTAGATGTCATTGCCAGCGTTGCCGCGCATCGTATCGTTACCGGCGCCACCGTCCAGCAAGTCGGAACCCAGCCCGCCGTTGAGGACATCATTGCCCGAGTAGCCCATCAGGATGTCCTGATAGTTGGTGCCATTGAGCGTATCACCGAAGAAGAATGAGTTAGTGCCTTCGATGAAGCGCCCTACCGCTTCCGAAGGGTCTGACGTCAGTTGTTCCACGGTGCCGTTGTTGTCGGTGTACGTGGTGACAACCCGCAGCTGCTGGCCGAACTGCGCCGAAGTCGGTGCAAAGGTCGACGCATTCGCCCCGGCGATACTCAACCAGGTCGCGCCCACCAGTGCCTGCCACTGATAGGAGAACCCGCTCGGTCCAGGCAAGCCATCGGCATCCTGGATGGCCGAGGTGTTGGCGGTCAGCCGGTATGGGGCCGGCACCGGACGACTTGGGGTGGTCGGTGCGGTGGCATAACCCGACAGCGTCACGTTGCCGCTCGGCAGGTGATTGGTGATGCTCAGGTTGATCGTGCGGTCGGCGAAGCGCAGTTTTTCAACGCCGATGACAATATCGGTGCCATCGACGTTCGCAGCACCCACCCGCAGGTCCACCACTTTGAACGCCGTGATCAGCTCGCCGCCCGGCCGGGTGTCGGTGAACTTGGTGATGCTGTAATTGGCATAGTTACCCGAGTAGATGGCTGTGTCCGCCGCGCCATCAGCGGTGCCGGCGGCCTGATGGTTATCGCCCAGGACGAAGTCGGGGCGGGTCGATTGCAGACCGGTGAAGTGCTCGGCAAACCCTTGACTGGCGAGCAAGTGATTGAGATCGGCCAGTTTGATCGAATCCCCGACGATCACGTCATTGCCGCCGTTGCCTTGGGACACATCGTCCCCACTGCCGCCAATCAGCCAGTTCTCCGTGGCATTGCCGATCAGGCCCGCCAGCGGATTGGCCGGCGTGACCGTGTTCGCACGGGCATCGCTGAAGCGTGAACCGATCAAGCCTTCAATGTCCGCCAGCAAGGCGTTGAACGGCTGGAACAGCACTGCGGTGCCCGGTGCCGCGACGATATTCTGATTGTTGAGGTCTGCTGCCGCGTCCAGCGCGATGTTCACATCGCTGAAGGCAGCAATATCGAAGCCCACGTCGCCAAGGGCTTCATCACCATCGCCCTGACCCGGAGCGCCCCCCAGGCCCGGCAACAGAATGTCGTCGCCGACACCGCCAAACTCCTGGTCGCCGGTGGAGCCACCGGAAATGATGTCGTCGCCGTCCTCACCGAACAGGATGTCCGGGCCGTCGCCGCCGTAAATCTCATCATTACCGTCACCGCCATGCACCAGGTCGGTGTCGCCACCGGCATCGATGTAGTCATTGCCGGCGCCACCGTACAACTCATCGATCCCGGCTTCACCGTAGAGGTGATCGTTGCCGTTACCGCCAATCACCACATCGAGGGCGCCGGCGCTGGTCCCGGCATAGATGGTGTCGTCCCCTTCCCCGCCATCGAGGAAGTCTTCGATATCCCCGCCATAGATCACGTCGTTGCCGTCGCCACCGTAGATATGGTCGGCACCGGCCTTGCCGTCCAGGATGTCGTCGCCGCCTTCGCCGTAGATCGTATCGTCACCGTCACCGGCGTCGAGCCAGTCGTTGTAGTCGGTGCCGACCAGCACTTCGTGGGAGTTGTAACCCACCGCCGCCGTGCCATCCGGGTTCGTGCCCTGGTCCGGACGGTAGTCCCGAATGTAGGTTTGCGCGGTATGCGTTTCCGGGCTGGTCAGGCTGACCAGCAGGCCGTTACCACCGATCCCGCCCGAGCCACCGGTTGAGTAGACGCCCACATGGTTGGCCGCGATCAGCGTCCCGTACTTGTGCTCGCTCTTGTAGGCCGTGGCACTCGCGCCGGAATCGGTGTAGCTCAGTTCCACGTAGCTGTCGGCATAGCCGAAGACATCACCGGCCAGGTGCCGGGCGTCGGTGGTGCGTTCGATGATGTCTTTGAATTGCTCGGTGACCACCTGTTCGTTGAGGTTGGTCATCGCCGGCAGGCCAAGATCGAGGCGGTACAGGTAATAGAAACGGTCACCGTCCATCAGCCGCTCCATCTGATCCTCGAAGATGGCGTTGAAGGTGGTGCCCAGTTGCCCGGTGTAAACGTGCTTTTCGGCGAGGCCACCGATCCACAGGTCAATCGCGTTATAGCCGTCATAGCCCGCCACATGATTGCCGTTGGCGTCTGCCGCGCCGGAAAGGAAATACGCCGCCTGCTCGGCCGTGACACTGCCACCGGCATAGCTGACGGTAAGACCCGAGACGTCTGCATCGATAATCGCCTGAGCATGAGCCACGTCACCGTCGAAAGAATAAGCGGCGATGAAGTTCACCAGGGACTCGGGGTGAATCATGTTGTTGGCGAAATCACTCCAGCTGGTATAGGGCGTCAGGCCGTCGACGATCAGGTTGGTGTGGTGCTGCGCGCCGGCCGGTGAGGCCCGTTCGGCAATCAGCGCATCGTGAATCTGCTGACGCGCCTGGTTCAGGGTCGGCAGGCCGAGGTCGCGACCACGGGCCAGGTTGATCGTCGCCAGGTCCAGTGGCTGGCCCAGCAAGCCTTGTTGCAACGCCGGGGTGACGAACTCGTCTATTTCGTTGCTGATCTGCCGGGTCATGCCCAAGGCAATCGCCGTTGGCCCTATGTCGGCGAAACCACCGGGGTTGAGGAACGCCTGCTCCAACGCATAGTGCGTAATCGCGCCCGTCAGGTCGTAACCGCCGCTAGCATTTTTCTCCAGAGCGTCGATGGTTTCGCGCAATTGCGAGTGGCCGAAACGGAACGCCGCCTGGCCGTACTCCAGCGAGATGTTGGTGTTGATGCTCGAGTCGTAGGTCACGAACTCCGGCAAGTCAGGGGTGATCAGCCGCGCGTACTGGTCGATCGCGACGTGCTGGTATTCCATCTCCACGGTCAGCTTGGCGGCATAGAACAACTTGTCCTGATCCCAGGACACGGTGACGCCATCGGCCAGGGTGAAGTTGCCATTGGCATCGGTGTAAAAACCGCCGCTGCCGTTACTGATATGTACCTGCCAGTTATGCCGCACATTGACGTCGGTCTGCCCCAGCACCTCGTTCTGCAGGTTGATCAGCTGCACGTTGTGGTCTTCGTGGAAGACGTGGTGAATGGCGGTCAGGCCGAAGTTTTCGTTCACCCGACCATCACCGGCAATGTAGTGGTCGCCCACCGATTGCAGCAGTAACTCGTTGGCCACCGCAAAATCGGCACTGCCGGGGGCGGCGCTGATGGAGAAGTCGGCAAAGTTGACGAAGCTGAACAGGTTCTTCGGCCCCGAGTTGTCGTAGTTGATGACCATTCCATACGGGTTGTTCGCATCGAAGGTGATGCTCATGATGTGGGCATCCAGCGACATCAGCTTCGCCTGATCGATATGCACATCGTCGAAGTGCGGGTTCATGTCCAGCAGGATCGCTTCGCGGGTATACACCGCCTGCACGCCGGCGGTGGTAGGGTCGGCGTCCAGCACATGGCCGTGGGCGTCGCGCACGCGGAAGTTGGCGATGTCGTCCCAGGTCAGGTCGTCACGACCGGTGGCCAGCACGTGGGCGCGCAGTTCGCTCAGGGTTGGCAGGGTCTGGTGGGTCAGCACCCCGTTGAGGGTCCAGGCCGCTTCATCACTCAAGGTCGTGCCGTCGAACAGCGCCGCCCCGGCGATGAATTGGCCAGGGTGATTGGGGTCCGCCACCCACTGGCGCAGCAACTGGGTCACGGCCTCGTTGGAACCGTAAGTCTGGTTCTGATCGATGTACGGCGAGTCGAGGTTGACGTATTGCGCCTGGCCTTGCCCGTCCACTTCGCTGACAGAGGCGCGGTGTACTTTGATCGAGTAAACCGGTTGTCCGTCCGGGCCTATGGAGCCATAAAGCGGATCATCCGGCGCCAGGGGAATGGTGATCGTCGCGTTCTGGTTGGGCTTGTTGATGAAGTCCAGGCCGTGGTCGAAGAACTGCCCGAACAAGGTGAACCAGCCGGTGGTCGACGGGTCGCCGCTGACGGTGTTCTGGTTGCGGATGTAGTACTGGCCCGAGTCCGGCGAGGTGGTATCGACTTCACCGATGGTGCCGAGGATGCCCGGATCCGTCACGATGGCCACGCCGTTTGCCGTGTGCTGGATATGCCCATTGGCATCGGTGGCAAAGGTCACCCCGCCGCTGACGATGGTCTGGCTGATCATCCGTGGCGTGTAGTCCACCAGCGAAGCTGTCGGATCGCTATACAGTGAACTACTGTCAGTCATGGGCGTGGCACCGACGGGAACGCCCGGCCCTGCCAATGCGGCGTTATCCAGGTTCTGATGAACGTAGTGCGTGTAGTCGGAGTGGGTCAGGCGAATGAAGTTCTGCCCGAAACTGCCCCAGGCCTGACCGTCCTGGGTCAGGTTGTTGAAGTGCCCGGACACATCGCGCAAGCCGATCGGGTCCCGTGCGCCGTTGTACCAGCGGGTTTCGCCGGCCGGGATATCCAGAGGGTTGAAGCTGCCGAGAATCCCGAGCACATGGACGTTGCCATCCGACCCGCTGTAGCCGTACAGCGGTTCACCGGCGGCGTTGTAACCCACGACATGAATGGTTGGAAATGTAACCTGCTGCTCAAGAAACGAAATATCGTTTTGATTGAGGGTGAAGCGCTTTAGCTCATACATGGCAATCTCCAGATATCCGTTGAGTTGCAGGGTTTTCCAACCGACTTATCACGATGATCAGGGAACCGGACCGATGGCAAAAGATGCAAAAGTCGAATCAAAAAACGAGACTTTTGTCGGTGACCAGACTGAGACTTTGGTCGAGCCTCCCCCGCCTCGAGAGCGTGGCAAGCGGGCAATCTGGCGCACCCGCTTCAAGGCCCGGACACGCAACCTGAGCCGCTCCACACAGTTCGTGATTGCCGCGGCATTGATCCTGGGACTGACGATGTTTTTCGTCGGCAACCTGGTGAGTGCACGAATCGAACGGGCCGCCGTGCAAAGCGCCGCCGAAGCCGGCGCCCATTACATGGAAGCGTTTCTGGAACCCTACGTACAGGAGATGAGTCGCGATAACGGCTTGTCGCCCACCAGCGTCGAATCCCTGGACCGCCTGATGGAAAGCCGTTCACTGAAACGGCACATCGTCTCGATCAAGATCTGGCGCGCGGACGGCACCGTGGTTTACAGCACCGACAAATCCATCACCAATCGCAAATTCCCGATGGATGAAATCGCCGAGGCGCTCAAGGGCAATGTGGTCACCGACCTTGAGGACCTGGATCAGGAAGAGAACGAGTTCGAGCGAAAGCTCAACGTACCGCTCTATGAAATCTATGCGCCGCTGCGGGAGTTCAACACCGGAAAAATCATCGCGGTGGGCGAGTTCTATGAAATGGCGACCAGCCTGGAGCAGGAAATCAATCGTATTCGTCAGCAAGTGTGGATGGTTGTCGGTGCCGCGACGCTGGCGATGCTGACGTTGCTGTTCTTCCTGGTGCGACGCGGTGACCAGATCATCCAGCGCCAGCAAGTCGCATTGCGGTTGCGGCTCCTGGAGCAAACACGCTTGCACATCAGCAATGCTGCACTACAGCGCAAGATGACCACCGCGACTCAGGAGTTCTCACGCATCAACGAACTGACCTTGCGCCGCATCGGCGCGGACTTGCATGACGGCCCGGCACAGCTGATGACGCTGATCCTCATCCGGCTCGATGACCTGGCTGAAAACTGCACCGACATCGATCAGGAATCCCTGGAAACCATCCGCGGCGCTGCCACCGATGCATTGCGTGAGGTGCGTGATCTGTCGCGGGGGCTGGCACTTCCCGAAATCAACGACCTGAGCCTGCCGGAGGAGTTGCAACTGGTGGCGCAGCGCCACGAGCAACGCACCGGCACCAAGGTCAAATTGTCGCTGGGGCCGCTGCCTGAGGTGACGTCATTGCCACTCAAGCTCTGTCTTTACCGGTTTGTCCAGGAAGCCCTCAACAATGCGTACCGCCATGCCCAGGGCAGAGGCCAGGCCATCAATGCCGATTACATTGACGGGCTGTTGTACATCAGTGTCAGGGACAGTGGACCGGGCATGGCAGCTGACGCCATGGTGGTCGAGACCGCCGGCAGGACCCGGCTCGGGCTGGCGGGTTTGCGCTATCGCGTGGAATCGTTGGGCGGGTTGTTCAGCATCGAGTCGTCCAGCGCCGGCACATCAGTGAACGCACAATTCAACCTCTAGTCACGAACCACCCCGGGCATCTACATGAATACCCACCCCGATGTGCAGGCGGCCGACGGCCTCACGCTCCCAATAACGCCGAAGGGCCGTCACCGCCTCGACCCGGTTGCGTGCGTGCAACTTCTGCATCACGCAGGTCATGTAGTACTTGACGGTTTTTTC
The DNA here is from genome assembly GCF_900095275.1 of Pseudomonas sp. UMAB-40. Classification (NCBI taxonomy): domain Bacteria; kingdom Pseudomonadati; phylum Pseudomonadota; class Gammaproteobacteria; order Pseudomonadales; family Pseudomonadaceae; genus Pseudomonas; species Pseudomonas sp. UMAB-40. The sequence continues at coordinate 30,877 of NZ_LT607568.1, read as the reverse complement.
GCTGATCAACAGTTTTGAGGCCACTTCTTTATTGGTCAGGCCCTTTGAGACCTCACGAATAATCTGCTCCTCCCGATGGGTGAGGTCGATCTTGCGGACTTCAGCCTCATGCTTTTTGAAATTGCTCAGCAGCTTATTGGCAAATTCGGGGGTGATATACGTTTCGCCCCTCGCGATCGACCGGATCGCCAGCACCAGATCCGGCCCGCTGACGCCTTTCAACACATAACCGCGCGCGCCCGCTTCGAGCGCCGAATAGGCGTCATCTTCAGACTCCGACACCGTCAGCATCAGCACCTTTACGTCAGGCAACTGGGTGGAGATAAATCGCACCACGGCGAATACGTCGCCCGGCATATTGACGTCCATCAGCATCACATCCGGTCGCATTCGTATCGCAATGGCCTGGGCTTCATCCGCGCTGCCACCCTGCTCCACGATTTGCAAATCCGCTCTCTTCCTCAGCGTATTGGCCACGCCTTCACGCAATAAAGGATGATCATCGGCGATGCCGATCCGGATGAAAGGGTTCATGACGCGCTCCTGAAAGGGTCAAGTATTCGAACACCATTGATTAATAGCAGCTAACCCGGGCGGATGCCGGTTACTGGTCGCAAGTACCGCAGGCTTTGAGGACGATAATTAGACTTAGGTCGCACGAAATTCGACCGACAAAAAGCCATCCTCATCACAAGCCTCTGAAAAAGAATGACCCAACCCGTTGTTTTTCAACACTGTCAAAAGCGTCAATAAAATATTGACGCGTAAAAACCGGATCGGGGCATCATCCGACCAACAGTCGTTCCCCTACGCTGAGGTACATGAATCCACGGCACGGGAACCTCCCGATGGACAAGAAAAACCCGCAGCGTTCCGAATTTGCCGAGGTGTTTTTTCGGCTGCGTCATACGTTCTATTCACTGGCCGGTTTCAGTGGCGTGATCAACGTGCTGATGCTGGCGCCGGCCATCTACATGCTGCAGGTGTATGACCGGGCGCTGGTCAGCAGCAACCTCACCACGCTGCTGATGCTGACCCTGCTGATGATCGGTCTGTACACCTTGCTGGCCATGCTGGAAGTGGTGCGCACTCGCGTAATGATCCGGGTCGGCAACCGACTGGACATGGCCCTGAACCGGCGTGTCTTTACCGCCGCTTTCGAGCGCAACCTGCAGCGTGCTGGCGGCAACCCGGCGCAAGCCCTGCAAGACCTCGCGCAAGTACGCCAGTTTCTTACCGGCAACGGCCTGTTTGCGTTCTTCGATGCGCCGTGGACGCCCATTTACCTATTCGTCGCCTACTTGATCCACCCCTTGCTCGGGATCGTCACCCTGTGCGGCTCGCTGATTCTGGTATCCCTGACCTGGCTCACTGAAATCGCCACCAAAAAGCCGTTGAACGAAGCGAATCTAGCGTCACAAATCTCGGGCACTTTTGCCAACAACAATCTGCGCAACGCCGAAGTCATCGAGGCCATGGGCATGCTGCCGGCTATCACTCAACGCTGGTTCGGCAGCCACCTGCGGATTCTCGAAATGCAAACCCTGGCATCCGATCGGGCCGCCTACATCAGTGGACTGGGGCGTTTTGTGCGGATCGCCCTGCAATCGCTGATCCTCGGCACCGGCGCCCTGCTGGCCATCGAAGGCTCGATCACCCCCGGCATGATGATCGCATGCTCGATCCTTAGTGGCCGCGCCCTGGCCCCCGTCGAACAACTGATCGGCGCCTGGAAGCAACTGCTGACCAGCCGTCGCGCCTGGGCACGGCTCAAGCAGCTGCTGCAGGAATTTCCGCCCCGGGCCGATGCGATGAAGCTGCAGCGTCCATTGGGCATGCTCTCGGTTGAACACCTGCACGCCGGGGCGCCGGGCATGAGCCAATCAATCCTTCGCGGGCCGCACTTCAACCTGTCACCGGGTGAATCACTGGGCATCATTGGCCCGTCCGCGTCGGGCAAATCAACCCTGGCACGGCTGCTGGTGGGCATCTGGCCGGCGCAAAGCGGCAAAGTGCGGCTCGACGGTGTGGACGTCTACCTGTGGAACAAGGAAGAGCTCGGCCCCTGGGTCGGTTACCTGCCCCAGGACGTGGAATTGTTCGAAGGCACCATCGCCGACAACATTGCCCGCTTCGGTGAGGTCGACAGTGACGCGGTGATCGTGGCGGCCAGACGGGCCGGTGTGCACGACATGATCCTGCGCTTTGCCCACGGTTACGACACCACCCTGGACGTCGACGGCAACCCGCTGTCCGGCGGTCAGCGCCAGCGTATCGGCCTTGCCCGTGCGTTGTACGGCGAGCCGTCAATCATCGTGCTGGATGAGCCGAACGCCAACCTCGACGACGCCGGGGAAAAAGCCCTGATCGAAGTGCTCGAAGACCTCAAGTCGCGGGGGTGCACCACGGTGCTGATCAGCCACCGTCCGAGCATCCTCGGCACTGTCGACAAAGTCCTGATGCTGCGCGAAGGCAGCACGCAATTGTTCGGCCCCCGGGACGAAGTGTTCGCGGCGTTGCGCCAGACCAGCGTGCTGCCGACGGTGGGCGCTCCGACCCTGTCAGCCGTTCGGGGGAGAGAATAAATGAGCGCCTTGAGTCTTGATCCGCGAGGCCAGGAATTGGTGCGCGCGGCAGCCAATATCGATGTCGACGACCATCGCCCGGCACGTTGGGGCGTGCTGCTGGTGATCCTCGGCTTTGGTGGGTTTCTGCTTTGGTCATGGCTGGCACCGCTGGACGCCGGCATCGTCGCCACCGCCACGGTCAAGGTCACCAGCAACCGCAAAACCATCCAGCACCTCACGGGCGGCAGTGTCGAAACGATTCTGGTACGCGAAGGCGACAGCGTCAGCAAGGATCAGGAACTGGTGCGGCTCGACGCCACCCAGGCACTCTCTGAACAAGGGGTGGTGAACGCGCAATACATCGCCACCAAAGCCATGGAAAACCGCCTGGAAGCCGAACGCGATGGCGCCGCCGATGTGGTTTTCGACCCTGCCATGTTGCAACGCTATGCCGGCAACGATCACCTGAACGACGCCATCAACCTGCAACGTCATCTGTTTGCCACACGCCGCACCAGCCTTGAGGGCGAGATCGGCATCTTGCGCGAGTCGCTCAACTCCGCCGAGGCGCAGATCAAGGGTTTGCAGCACATCTACAGTGCCCGTTCGGCGCAGATAGGGTTTCTCAATCAGGAGCTGGTCGGGGTCCGCCAACTCGCCGCCGAAGGCTACGTACCCCGCAACCGCATGCTGGAGCTCGAACGCACCGGTTCGGACTTGAACGCCTCGCAGGCCGATAACCTCAACAACATTGCAAGGGCCCGGGGCCAAGTCGCCGACATCAAGCTGCGCATCCTGCAGCGCGAGTACGACTACCGCAAGGAAGTGCAGTCCCTGCTGGCCGATGTGCAGAAGGAAAACAGCGCCCTCACCGACCGGTTGCAGGCCCTGGATTATCAGGTCCGGCACACGGTGATCCGCTCGCCCATCGACGGCATGGTCCAGGGCCTGAACGTGTCGACCATCGGCGGCGTGATCGCGCCCGGTTTCAAGATCATGGAAATCGTCCCGGCCCACGAACCGTTGCAGATCGACGCGATGGTGCCGGTGCAGGCCATCGACCGAATGGCGTCAGGCCTGCCGGTGACCATCTCGTTCCCCGCGTTCAATCACGTGCAGACACCGAACATTCCGGGCCAGGTGCTGACCATTTCCGCCGATCGCCTGGTCAGCGACGACAACAAACAACCCTACTATTTGGCGCAGATCGAAGTGACGCCCGCCGGCATGGCCCTGCTTGGCAGCAACCACATCCGCGCAGGCATGCCCGCGTCAGTCACCATCAAGACCGGTGAACGCAACATGCTCAGCTACCTGTTGAAGCCGCTGCTGGACCGCGTCAACAGTGCGTTCAAGGAGCAATGACGTGAGCAGCCGCGGTCGGTTCATCGGTTTCGTCGCCCTGTTGGGCCTGGCTCAGTCGGTGGCGGCGCTGGACCTTCGCGAGTCCTGGAACCTGATGCAGTTCCAGGGCCCGACCTACCTTTCCGCCGGTCACGAACGCGATGCCGCGCTGGAAAACCGCACCATCGGTCAATCCGGGCTGCTGCCGAAAATCGGCATCACTGCCTTCGACAACCACATAAACGGCACACAAAAGCAGCCGGATTTTTTCGGCAATAGCCAGACCAATGACCTGAACTACAACTCCCGGGGCGCCACCCTGCAACTGCGCCAACCGCTCTTCAACAAGCAGAAAATGGCCGAGTATCGCCAAGGCGAATATCAGGCCGAGTACGGTGTGGCGGTGTTCGACGGCAAGGCGCAGGATGCGGCCGTCAAGCTGGCCGGGCGCTACTTTGACGTGTTGCTGGCCCACGAGACCGTGGAACTGGCGATGGCCAAACTCAAATCATTCAATGAACAAGTGGCTTCGACCCAACGGCGCAAGGACCTCGGCGACGGCACCATCACAGACGTCGACGAAGCGGTGGCCCGTCGTGACCTGGCCCAGGCCGAGCTGATCGAAGCCGAAGACAGCGTCACCGTGGCACGGCGCCTGTTGCAGGAATACCTCGGGCAGACACCCGATGAAATCGCCACCCTGCAAGACTCCTTCCCCACGCCGCCGCTGCAACCGGACAATCTGCAGGAATGGATTATTCGCGCGGGAACCGACAGCCCCTCGATCCGGGCCCGCCGCTTGAACGTCAACACCGCCGACGAAGAAGTGGCCAAGGCCAAGGCCGGTCACTGGCCGACCCTGGATCTGGTGCTGGGCTACACCGCCGCCGACAGTGAAACCCTGTCCACGCAAAACCAGCGCAACCGCTACAGCTCGGCCGGCGTGGAGCTGAATATTCCGCTGTACAGCGGCGGCTACGTCAGCGCACGCGCCCGGCAAAGCGTCGCCACCCGGGATCAGGCCGAAGAAGACCTGAATGCTACTCGCGAAGAAATTATTTCCGGCACCACCCGGGAGTTTCGCGGCGTGCAGAGCGGCGAAGCGCGCATCCGTGCCTTGGAAAAAGCGGTCAAATCCAGCGAGCGTTCACTGGACTCCTCGAAAAAGGGTTTCCTGGCCGGGTCCAGCACCAACGTCGACATCCTCAACGCCCAGGAACAGATCTACACCGCCCGGCGTGACCTGTTCGAAGCGAAGTTGCGTTACCTGCTGGCCAAGCTGCGGCTGGCGGCCGATGTTGGCGCATTGGGGGATGACGACATCGCCAGCGCCAATGCCTACCTGGGGCCGAAGTTGGCGTTTTGAACCGCTGCACCAAACGCTTGAGCAACATCAACAAATAGGTGATCCGCCTGGGGTATCTTGGCGTGACTTTGCGCCCTGAGGATTCGCCATGCCTTCTACCCCCACCGAAGTGGACGTCGCAATTATCGGCGGTGGCCAGTCCGCACTCGCCGTGGCTTACTTTCTGCGTCGAACAGGGCGTTCGTTTGTGATTATTGATGCCGAAGCCGGACCGGGCGGCGCCTGGCGGCACGGCTGGCATTCCCTGCGACTGTTCTCACCCTCGACCTGGAGCTCCATCGCCGGCTGGATGATGCCGCCGGTCACGGACGGCTACCCAAGCCGCGACAACGTACTCGATTACCTGCACCAGTATGAGCAACGCTACCAATTCCCTACCGCGCGGCCCTATTGGGTGAACGCGATTGAACGCCGGGACAATCGCCTGCACCTCAAAAGCGATAGCCGGAGCTGGCTGGCCCGCACGGTGGTCAGCGCGACGGGCACCTGGCGCCATCCCTTCCTGCCGCACTACCCCGGCATTGAAACCTTCACCGGCCAGCAAGTGCATTCCGCCCACTACGTCGACGCCAAGCCGTTTGCCGGAAAAAAGGTCCTGGTGGTGGGCGGTGGCAACTCCGGTGCACAAATCCTCGCTGAAGTCTCGCAAGTGGCTGACACCACCTGGGTCACCCCACAGCCGCCACAATTTCTCGCCGATGACGTCGATGGCCGAGTGCTGTTCGAACGCGCCACCGAACGCTGGAAAGCCCAACTCGCCGGCACCGTCATTGAACAACCGGTCGGTGGCTTGGGCGATATCGTGATGGTGCCGCCCGTCATCGAAGCCCGGGAGCGCGGCGTATTGCACGCGGTTCGGCCCTTCCTGCGCTTTACCGAAACCGGCGTGGCGTGGGCCGATGGCTCGCAAACGCCGGTCGACGCGGTGATCTGGTGCACCGGGTTCCGCCCGGCCCTTGGCTATCTGCAATCACTGGGCGTGTGCTCCGCCGATGGGCGCGTGGCCGTCGAAGGCACGCACTCCATTCAAGAGCCGCGCTTGTGGCTGGTGGGCTATGGCGACTGGACCGGCGCCGCTTCCGCAACACTGATCGGCGTCACGCGCACGGCACGCAGCACCGTGGAAGAAATCGATCGATTTTTAACGGAACACTGAATGTAAGGGTCATCACCGCGGTGGGGGCGATTCATCGCCCCAAGGTCTTTCGTAAAAAACTCGCCGACGCCGGCATAACTGTTTCCCCCGTATCTGACTTAAATCAAAGACGGGTAGCCCGTTCACGCCGACATTTAGAGCCAGCATTCGCACCAGCGCATTCGCGGTGAGTGCAGAGAACTCTCGTCTCGTCTCGTGGAGGCTGACATGGCTACCCAACTGCAAGGCACTCAACCGATTATCCCGCCGACGGTCCCCCATCCGCTGGCGGGCAGCTTGCGAAAGGTCGAGCCCAAGCGACTGTCCCTGAGTTTGCTGATCGCCCTAGTGGTCGGTTCGATGATCGGCAGCGGTATTTTCAGCCTGCCGCAGAACATGGCGGCCAGTGCCGGAGCCGGGGCGATTCTGATTGGCTGGTTGATTACCGGGGTCGGCATGCTGTCCCTGGCCCTGGTCTACCAGTCCTTATCCAACCGCCAGCCGGCCCTGGACAACGGCGTGTTTGCCTATGCCCGGGCTTTGGGCGGCGAATTCCTCGGCTTCAATTCCGCCTGGGGCTATTGGATCAGCGCCTGGATCGGCAACGTCAGTTACCTGGTGATTCTGTTCGCGGCGCTGAGTTACTTCTTCCCGCTGTTTGGTGAAGGCAATAACAAAGCGGCCATTGCCGGGGCGTCTGTGGTGCTGTGGTCGTTGCACTGGATGATCCTCAGGGGCATGCGCACCGCGGCGCGGGCCAACGCGTTGACGACGATCGCCAAGATTGTGCCGTTGCTGCTGTTTATCGGCCTGGTGATCGCAGCCTTTCAGAAAGAAACCTTCACGGTCGACTTCTGGGGTTCGTCGGCACTGGGCAGCACGCTTGATCAAGTCAAAAGCACCATGCTGGTCACCGTGTGGGTGTTCATCGGGATCGAGGGCGCCAACGTGTTTTCCGCCCGCGCCGCAGAACGGGCCAACGTCGGTCGCGCCACGGTCATCGGTTTTGTCATCACCCTGTTGCTGCTGATCGCGGTGTCCCTGTTGTCACTGGGCATTCTCAGACAACCGGAACTTGCCGCGCTGAAAAACCCGTCGATGGCCGGCGTGCTTCAGGCGGCGGCCGGGCCTTGGGGCGCAGTGCTGATCAGCATCGGTTTGATCATTTCGGTGGGCGGCGCCCTGCTCGCCTGGACGCTGCTGGCAGCGGAATCGGTGTTCACACCGGCCAAGGAAAACGTCATGCCGGGGACACTCGCCGTGGAAAACACCCAAGGCGTGCCGGCCCATGCGCTGTGGATCACCAACGGCTGCATTCAACTGTTCCTGTTGCTGACACTGTACTCGAGCGCCAGCTACCTCGCGCTGATTTCCCTGGCCACGTCGATGATTCTGCTGCCGTACCTGTTCAGCGGTCTGTACGCGCTGAAATTGACCTGGCAGGGCCAGACCTACGCCGGTCACAGGGGCCTGCAACTGCGCGACATGGCCATCGCCCTGGTCGCCACGCTGTATTGCGTATGGCTGCTGTATGCCGCCGGGCCTAAATACATGCTGCTCAGCGCTTTGCTTTACGCCCCCGGCTCGTTGATTTACCTGGTCACGATGAAGTCTCGCCAGGGCCAACCGCTCAGTGGTCCTGAAACTGGACTGTTGATCATCATCTGGACGGCGGCTGCCTTTGCAGGGTGGATGCTGTGGTCCGGGACGCTGGCCTTGTAAGGGCGAGTGAACATCGGGCAGCCCGCCCCCTGGCCTTGAAACCGGCCAGGGGGCTTTTTTATCAGAACGATGAGCTTGAAGACGGATCGATGAGCGTGAGGTCGACGCTGTCACGGTACTCCGGCACCGACACCGACCAGCCCAACTCCAGGCTGATGCGCCGACGCAAGACATCCGAGGCATTGGGCTCGCCGTGCACCACATAGGTGTGTTTCGGCGGCCGCTTGAACCCGCGCAGCCACTCAATGATCTCGTCGGCGTCAGCGTGCGCGGACAGGGTTTCCATCGGCACCACCTCGGCCCGGATCGGCACGTCCTTGCCGTGGATACGCACCGAAGGCGCACCGGCGATGATTTGTGCACCGCGGGTGCCGCCGGCCTGGAAGCCCGGGATCAGCAGGGTATTCAGCGGATTCGGCGCCAGTGCCTTGAGGTGGTGCAGCACCCGCCCTCCGGTTGCCATGCCGCTGGCGGCGAGAATTACCGCAGGGGTGCGCATCTGATCCAACTCGATCGAGTCGCGGGTCGCGCGGACAAAATGCGTGCCTTGGCACATGCCTTCGCATTCCTCCAGCGACAACCTGTGCTCACTGCGAAAACGCTGATACAAGCGCGTGACATCCGTCGCCATGGGGCTGTTGAGGTAGATCGGCAAGTCTGGGATCGCATGCTGCTGTTTGAGTCGATACAAGTGATACATCAACAACTGCGCTCGCCCGACCGCAAACGAGGGCACCAGGGTGATGCCATGGCGCAGCGCGGTGCGGGTGATGACCTCGGCCAGTTGTTTCTGCGGCGACTCTTCAGGGTGCCGACGGTCACCGTAGGTCGACTCTATGAGCAGGTAATCGGTCTGTTCGATGGTTTCCGGGGCGAACATCAACGGATCGTTCGGCCGCCCCAGGTCCCCGGAACACACCAGCGTGATGCCATCGGCGACGATTTCAACGGTCGCGGCGCCCAGGATATGCCCGGCCCCGCGCAACAGAATACTGAGCCCCGGAACAATCGTGACCCGGTGGTGCAACTCCACCGGATGCAACAGCTTCAGTGCGCGTTCGGCGTCCTGCTCGGTGTAAAGCGGCAACGCCGGGGCGTGTTTGGAAAAGCCGTGTCGATTGGCGAATTCGGCCTCTTCTTCCTGCAAGCGACCACTGTCTCGCAGCAAGATTTTGACCAATTCACAGGTGGCGGGCGTGGCATACACCGGACCGCGATAACCATTGCGCGCCAGCACCGGCAAGTAGCCGCTGTGATCCAGATGGGCATGGGTCAGCACGATGGCCTGGAGGTCGCGAACCGGCAGCTGGAAAGGGTCCCAGTTGTGCAAGCGCAGTTGCTTGTAGCCCTGGAACAATCCGCAATCGATCAGCACATGTTGATCGCGATGCTCCAGCAAGTACTTGCTGCCCGTGACGGTGCCCGCAGCACCAAGAAATGTCATTCGCATGGCCGGCTCCTTGAACATTCATGGAAGCGCTATTGATCGCTCCTTTCGGCTCAAGGGCAGTTGATTTTTATCAACTGTGGCGCAACGGGTGGCCGTTCAGTCGAGCCAGGGGCGTGGCTTGACGAACATCAAACTGCACGGTGCGTGGTTCAAGACGCTCTCGGCGGTACTGCCGATGAACCGGTCGATCCCATGGCTATAAGCCGTCCCCAGCACCACCATGTCGAATGCGTGCCGCTTGGCGACCAGACCGATGACTTTGTGTGGAATGCCGGTCAGCAGGTGTCGGCGTTGTTTGTCGATGCCGTAGCGTTCGGCAAGTGCCTCGAAGGCCTCTTCCTGGGCATCGTTGACCGCGTCTCTCAGGCTGTCATCCAGACTCAGGGTCGGCACACTCATCGTTGCGTCGCCCACCACCGACCAGTTGCTGACGTTAAGCAGGTGCAAGGCACCGCCACAGGAGACCGTCAGTGTCGAGGCCAGGTCGAGAATCCGGTCGTTGAGCCCCTGGGTCAGATCCTCCAGATGGGACAGATCGATGACCGCGAGAATGTTCACCGGCTTGGGATTCCTGGCTTCTGTGACCAGATGCAAATGGGCCGGGCAGTCGCGCAGCAACAGCCAGTCCAGTGGCCGATGGAACGCTCGGTCGAGTGCCGGTACGTGGTGAGTGTCCTTGATCACCAGATCCGCATGGAAATCGTTGACGTATTCAAGCAGGTGCGCCCGGCTGGATTTGGCCCAGACCACTTCAGTGGTCACCTGAAACCCGCTGCCTCGATGAAACCGGGCTTGCTGTTCCAGCCACTGACGATGCACCTGCAAGTAGCCCTCCCGTGCCTGGGCCATCGCGTCGTGATCAAACAGCCCGGCCACCGCCAGCGCCTGCACATAGTCGAAGGCGACGATGTGCAACAACGCACCCGTTGCACTGGCCAACGCATGTGCGCGGTCGAACGCCGGAGTCCGGATCATTTCGCTGGGTGCAATCAATAAGATACGTTTGAGTTTCAGCATCACCTACCTCGTCCTGGAAGCGATTTATTGCCTTACCGCAAACCCGACTCCTGTCAGCGTTTGTGCAGCTCTTCAGGCTGATGGCGGCTGCAAAGCTGTTGTGTGAGTATCAGGCGTTATCCAGCGAGGGCTCTGATCTTTGTCAACTAATGGGAGTCTTTCGGCGGGCGTCCCCATCGACCTGCGGCTCACAGAAGCATTGTTGATTTAACTCAATGATTTTTCGTCGCCCAGGCGTAGAAAACACTGACCCGCTAATGACGAAGGCTCGCCATGTTGACCGTCACGCTGATCAATACACTGGTGGTGATCATCGTCGTGGTCATCCACTACGAATGCCTGTTACGGCTCAACGATTGGCTGCCCCGCCTCAAACTCTGGAGCCGCTTCAGGATCGTCGTCGGGGTATTCGGGGCCCTGTTTGCCCACGCATTGGAAGTCTGGTGCTTCGCGTTGGTCTATTACCTAATGGTGCGCTCCGGCGAATGGGGCACCTTGACGGGTAACTTCGATGGTTCGTTCATGGACTGCGTGTACTTTTCCTTCACCACCTACACGACCATCGGCTTCGGCGATATTTCACCGGTAGGCAACCTCAAATACCTGACCGGCCTGCAAGCGTTGACCGGTCTGGTGCTGATTACCTGGACGGCGTCCTTCCTGTTTCTTGAAATGCAGAAGTACTGGAAGCGCAAATAACCGTGCCAGTTTTCGAGTTCAGGCTCATGCACCGGGGCGGTCCCGGGTATCGGCTTCGGAAGCGGTTTCGCGCTGCCAGGCCCGTTGCAACAGATCGATGACCTCTTGATCCGACGTCTGAGAAAAATCCAGGTACCAATAGCCAATCGACATGAGCCATTCGGGGATGATCGGGCAGATCAGCTCATCCACTTCGCGGCGCAACGCCTCGACGGTTTCGAGCGGTGCGACGGGCACCGCGACCACAATCCGCGACGGCGCCTGTGCACGCGCCGCATGGATTGCCGCCTGCATCGAAGCGCCGGTCGCCAGGCCGTCGTCGATCAGGATCACCACCCGATCCTTGAGTTGCACCGGCGCGCGCGTTCCCCGGTAAACCTGCTCGCGACGCAACAACTCGCGGGTTTCCCGGGCGACCACGACATCGAATGCCGCCTTGTCGATGGGGTGAGCCCGTAGCGCGTGTTCATTGAGAATCTGAATACCGCCGCTGGCAATGGCGCCCATGGCGTACTCTGGGTGTGACGGCACGCCCAGCTTGCGGACCAGCATCAGGTCCAGGCGCACCCCAAGGGCGGTCGCCACCTCATAGGCCACCGGAACCCCGCCACGGGGCAACGCGAGAATGATCACATCGGGGCGGTGAGCGTATTGCAGCAACGGTTCCACCAGGCGTCGACCGGCGGCGGGCCGGTCCTGCAAAGTGGTGGGCAACGAGAGATTCTGACTCATCGGAAAACCTCCTCAGGCGATCAGGCCTGTCGGCTCGCCTCTCAACTGCGCACCGTCGATTGTCGTGCTGACGACGGTGCGCATCAACCTGGTCTCGATACCGTCTAGACCGCCAGCACGTTGCACGGCACCTGATACAAAATATGCTCGGTGGTGCTGCCCAGAAGCTTGTCGACGCCGGAGGACTGGACCTTGCCCATCACGATCACATCCACCTCGTGTTCGTGGGCAAATTCACTCAATGCCTGGACCGGATGGCCGGACACCCTGTGGCAACGATCCGCCGGCACACCGTATTGGCCGGCGAGTTTCTCGAAGGCTTGCTGCAGGTCCTTGCGCAGCGCTTTGGTCAAGTCCGCCAGGGTCAATCCATCCATGTCCGCCAGAAAAGCCGCCGAAATGTCACAGGCGTACAGCAAATGCAATTCGGCATCGCACTGGATGGCGAGGCTGGTGGCCTGACTGATGATTCGGTCGTTCAGTGTGTTGTCGGGGGACTCGGTGTCGAACACTTCCACCGCGGCCACGATCTTGCGCGGCCAGCCGTCGCCATCCCCCCCGCCCACCAGATAGACCGGCATCGGACAGTGGCGCAGCAAGTACCAATCCAGTGGCGTGAAAAAGACGCGTTTGAGCGCTGATTCGTGCTGCACCTGCTTGATCAACAGATCGGGCTGCATTTCCGTGACGTGATCGAGGATGTCTTGCTCCATATCCTCGGCCCAGGCCACCTCCGTGGTCACATCGATGCCCTCGCCGCGCAGCGTCTCGGCCTGCGCCTGGAGCCAGTCGCGATGGTCCTGGAAGTAGCGCTGACGAGCCATTTCCCGATCTCCTTCCTCCAGCAGCGACAACAATTTGAACGAAGGAATGAAGGCGGCGATATGCAGGCTCGCGCCGCTGGCCTTGGCCAATGCCGCCGCATGTTTGATCGCTGCGGAATGGCGCAGGGCCGGGTTGATGATGAGTAACAAGCGTTGATACTGGCTCATGATGTGACTCCCGTCAGGTGGACATTCGACACGCACCCCGGCGCGGCAAGACTCAGGGATTTGCCGGCGTCCATTGCCAGTTCAGCACCTCGGGCAGGTCTTGCCCGTGCTCGATGAGGTAGAGCTTGTGCCGCTCCATCGTCGACCAGTAGCGCGACCGCGCGGTTTGCAGCTGATCGCGCAGCCGCGGCACCCGCTCGACAACGTCCAGCGCCAATTGATATCGATCCAGATTGTTGATCACCGCCATATCGAACGGGGTGGTGGTCGCCCCCTCCTCCTTGAAGCCACGGACGTGGAAATTGTCATGATTGGTGCGTTTGTAGAGCAGACGGTGGATCAGCGCCGGGTAACCGTGGAAGGCGAAAATCACCGGTTTGTCGACGGTGAACAGCGCATCAAACGCCGAGTCCGACAACCCATGGGGATGCTGGAAGGACGGCTGCAATACCATCAGGTCGACCACATTGACCACCCTCACCCGCAAGTCCGGCACGTACTCGCGCAACAGGGTCACGGCGGCCAGGGTTTCCAGGGTCGGCACGTCACCGGCGCAGGCCATGACCACGTCCGGGTCGTCATCGTTCTGGCTGGCCCACCCCCAGCGACCAATGCCGGCCTGGCAATGGCAAATGGCGGCATCGATGTCCAGCCACTGCCATTCCGGTTGTTTGCCGGCGACGATGACGTTGATGTAATTGCAGCTCTTGAGGCAATGGTCAGCCACCGACAACAGGCAATTGGCGTCGGGCGGCAGGTAGATGCGCACCACGTCCGATTTTTTGTTCGCCACCAGGTCGATGAAGCCCGGATCCTGGTGGGAGAAGCCGTTATGGTCCTGGCGCCAGACATGGGAAGTGAGCAAATAATTGAGCGAGGCAATGGGTTTGCGCCATGGCACTTCGCTGGCAGTTTTCAGCCATTTGGCGTGCTGGTTGACCATCGAATCGACGATATGGATGAACGCCTCGTAACAGGACAGCAGACCATGACGCCCGGTCAGCAAATAGCCTTCGAGCCAGCCCTCGCACACCTGTTCGCTGAGGATTTCCATGACCCGGCCATCGGCGGCCAAATGGTTGTCGTCCGCCTCCAGTGGCGCCATCCACGTCTTGGCGCTGACCTCGTAGACCGCGTCCAGCCGGTTCGAGGCGGTTTCATCCGGGCCGAACAAGCGAAAGTTGCTCGAGGCCAGGTTGTTTTTCATCACATCGCGCAAAAACGTGCCCATGACTCGCGTGGCCTCGGCGCGCAAGCTGCCAGGAGCTTCGAGTTTCACCGCGTAATCGGCAAATCGCGGCAGGTTCAGCGGCCGCAACAACGCCCCGCCGTTGGCGTGGGGGTTGGCACTCATGCGCCGATGCCCGGTCGGTGCCAGCGCAGCGATGTCAGGCAGCAACGCGCCATCGGCATCAAATAGCTCATCGGGACGGTAACTGTTGAGCCATTCCTCCAGTTGCCGCAGATGAGTCGGTTGCTGGAAATCGGCCAAGGGCACCTGATGCGCACGCCAGGTGCCTTCGACACGATGGCCATCGACGAACTTCGGCCCGGTCCAGCCTTTGGGCGTACGCAACACCAACATCGGCCAAAGCGGCCGCTCTGGCGCCCCGGATGGTCGAGGCTGGCGCGCTTCGCGCTGGATCTCGCGGATTTTCAGCACCATCGTCTCCAGCGTCCGGGCCAGGGCCTGATGGACCTGCGCCGGCTCATCGCCTTCAACGAAATACGGGGCGTAGCCATAGCCATACATCAGGGCCGACAGCTCATCCTCGCTGATGCGGGCCAGCACTGTCGGGTTCGCAATTTTGTAACCATTGAGGTGCAGGATCGGCAATACCGCACCGTCACGCGCCGGGTTGAGAAACTTGTTGGAGTGCCAGCTCGCCGCCAGCGTGCCGGTTTCGGCTTCACCGTCGCCAATCACGCAGGCGACGATCAAATCGGGATTATCGAACGCCGCGCCATAGGCGTGGGCCAGGCTGTAACCGAGTTCACCGCCTTCATGGATCGAACCGGGAATCTGCGCCGACACATGGCTGGAGATTCCGTAAGGCCAGGAAAACTGCCGGAACAGGCGAACCAGGCCGTTGGTATTGCGCTCCACCGAGGGATAACACTCGGTATAGGTGCCTTCCAGGTAAGTCTGAGCCACCACGGCGGGGCCGCCATGGCCAGGGCCGGCCACGAACAGCATGTTCAAGTCGTACTGATTGATCAGCCGGTTGAGGTGCGTATAGATCAGGTTCAGCCCCGGCGTTGTGCCCCAGTGACCGAGCAAGCGTGGCTTGATGTGCGCCA
>NZ_LT607568.1:0-15522 GCF_900095275.1 Pseudomonas sp. UMAB-40 | reverse complement strand
TAAATCTGCCCGACGGCCAGGTAATTGGAGGCCCGCCAATAGGCGTCCAGCCCTTCCAATTGCTCATCACTGAGGAAATCGCTCATGAAGTTCTCCGTAAAAGATCCGACCGGCCGGCAATCCTTGATCAATTCTGGGAGCCTGGAACGCTCGGGACTTGATTTACATCAAGTGTCACCGTCTGCGCACAAGTTGAATGGCGCTGGAATGCGGTGAAGATCAAACAGCAGGGAGCGGCTTTCCCCGTTTGTCGATTACCCCGTCAAACGCTTGAATGAAACTTCCTCGCGATGGCTCACCAACTATGCTTAAACCACTCCCAGATGGCGTCCGCCCCCCATGCATGAAACTCGTCCCCTGCAAGTTCATTACCTCAAGGCTGCGTGTTCCAGCTGCAGTGTGTTGGAGCTGTGTCTTCCCATTGGCATGACCGGAGCGGAGGTTGAACGGCTCGATACGCTGATCGTGCAACGCTTCAAGGTCAAAAAGGGCGCCGCGCTGTACCGCACCGGCGACCCTCTGCGTTCGCTTTACGCGGTGCGTATCGGCTCATTCAAGACCTGTGTGGTGTCCGTCGATGGCCGTGAACAAGTCACCGGTTTTCACATACCCGGCGAAATGCTCGGTCTGGACGCCATCAGTGCCGATGAGCACGCTTGCACGGCGTTTGCCCTGGAGGACAGCGAAGTCTGCCCCATTCACTTTGCGCAGCTGGAAAAACTGGCGCAAACCCTGCCGTCGTTGCAGCACAACCTCAACCGGCTGCTGAGCCGTGAAATCGTGCGTGATCACAGCATGCTGATGTTGATGGGCAACATGAACTCTGATGAGCGCCTGGCGGCGTTTCTGCTGAACCTGTCCCAACGGTTCAGCATCCGTGGCTATTCATCCAAAGAGTTCGTGCTGAAAATGCGTCGCGATGAAATCGGTTCCTATCTTGGGCTACGCCTGGAAACCATCTGCCGGGGCATTGCGCACCTGCGGGACCAGGGGCTGGTGGAAATCGCCGGCCGCGACGTCAAGATCCAAGACATGGAAGGACTCAAGCAAATGGTCGCCGGCTGTCATCGCCAACCTCGCTGATTTCGCCCGCCTGGAGCTTCGTCATGCGCGCCATGGTTCTGTCTATGCCCGGCCAGCCGTTGCAATTGCAAGAACGCGCCATCCCAATACCCGGCCCACACCAACTGCTGCTTAAGGTGCTCGCCTGCGGCGTGTGCCGCACCGACCTGCACCTGGTGGACGGCGAGTTGCCGCAAGCCGTGCTGCCACGGGTGCCCGGCCATGAAATCGTCGGCGAGGTCACGGCGGTGGGCAGCGAAGTTACGCCCGACTGGATTGGCCGGCGGGTCGGCGTTCCGTGGCTGGGCTGGACCTGCGGTCAATGCGCGTTTTGTACCTCGGGCCGGGAAAACCTTTGCGACCACGCGCAGTTCACCGGTTGTCACCTGGACGGCGGTTATGCCGAGTACACCGTGGCCGACCAGCGTTTCTGTTTCCCCATTCCCGAGGTGCTCTCGGACCTCCAGGCCGCGCCGCTGCTGTGTGCGGGGCTGATCGGTTTCCGGGCGCTGCAAATGGCCAAGGGCGCTCGGCACCTGGGCCTTTATGGCTTCGGGGCCGCCGCGCATCTGGCGATTCAGGTGGCGCGGGGCCGGGGTCAACGGGTATCGGCCTTCACTCGACCTGAGGACAGCGAAGGCCAGGCCTATGCCCGATCACTGGGCGCGGAATGGGCCGGCCCTTCGGACCAGCCTCCGCCGCACCTGCTCGATGCCAGCCTGATCTTCGCCCCCGTCGGCGCGCTGGTGCCGCAGGCGCTGGCCGTCACCGTCAAGGGTGGCTGCGTGATTTGCGCCGGCATCCACATGAGCGACATCCCCGCCTTCCCCTATCGACTGCTGTGGGGTGAACGCAGCGTCCGTTCGGTGGCCAACCTGACCCGTGAAGACGGCACCGCGTTTTTCGAAGAACTGCAACACACGCCGGTGCATTGCGACGTCACCCGTTTTGCCCTGGAAGACGCCAACCAGGCGCTCGCGTGTTTGCGGGCCGGGCAGTTCAAAGGCGCCATCGTGCTCACCCCCTGACGTTCGACCTGACGGCCAGAATGCTGCCCGGCACCGAGTACAGCGCCCGCTCGGTGTTACTGCCGATCAACCGGTCGATCCCCACCCGGTGCTCCGTGCCCATCACCACCACATCCGCCAGGTAGTGCTCGACGAATTCACTGATCACCGGCACGGGCAGGCCCATCACGAAATGCCGCCGCTCTGGCGGTACACCGTAGCGGTCCGCCAGGGTGACAAAGGCCTGGTGCAAGGATTGGCGCAGCTCCTCGATGAAGTCCACGCCCCAGCCACCGCCAGCCAGCGGCGCGTCGCCGTTGAACGCCGGTGACAAGTCGTAGGCGTAAAGCAGGTGCAACGGAGCGTCGCATTGCAACGCCAGGGCGTTCGCGGTCTGGATGATGGTGTCATTCAAGCCGTTGATTTGCGTTGAAGGGTCGAACGGGTCCACCGCCGCCACGACCCGGTGCGGCAGGCCGTAACGCGTCTGGTTGACCAGATGCACGGGGACCGGGCACTCGCGCAGCAAGTGGCAATCGAGCGGTGTGATGAATACCCGTTTGAGCAACGGTTCGAGGGTGACGTCCTTGATCAGCAGATCCGGCTTGAAGTCTTCGACCGTTCGCAGAATATCCAGCAGCGGATGGGTGGTGAACACCACCTCGACCGTTGCGTCGAGCCCCATCTCGTTGAGCCGTTCGACTTCATCGGCGGCCCAGCGACGGTAGCGGCGCAAATAACCCTGATAGCGTGCGTCGTCGATTTTGTCTTCCCACACATGCACCACCGGCGCCGGCTCGACAAAGGCCCGCACCGCCAGTTCGGCCCCGCTCGCCCTGGCCAGCGCGACGGCGCGCAACATGGCGGGGGACTGATGCAGGGTTTGGTCGGCGATCAGCAACAAACGTTGATATTGGCCCATCACACACCTCGGCTCGACACCGGTCATCAAACGCCGGCAAGTGTCCAAGACTGCGCTCCTCGCCCCCTCCTCTCGCTTGATTTACATCAAACATGAGCCAATCAACGCCTGCCGTCGCGACTCTCTGATCCAGATCAGATTCCAGCGCCGCCAACGGCGTAGAAAGGAAGTCACCGAACGGCTCGCCATCGTGCCGCCCACCTTTCAAACCGGATGGAGGAACACACCATGCTGACTGTCAAAGACCACAATGACCGAGCCGCTGCCGCCTACGCCGCAGTCACCGGCAAATACTGGATCGAAGCGCTCAAGGACGGGCGTCATATTCTGATCCGGCCGCTGGCGGAAAAAGACCGCGAGCGTGAACTCGCCTTCATCAAGCGGTTATCCCCCGAGTCCCGGCACATGCGCTTCCTCGCCCAGATCAACGAGCCCGGCACCGCCTTGCTCGACCAACTGATGGACACCGACAACAAACAGCGTTCGGCCTACATTGCGCTGGTCCACGAAAATGGCCAACTGATCGAAATCGGCGTCAGCCGCTACGCCGCCACGGGCGAACATGAATGTGAATGCGCCGTGACCGTCGCCGATGAATGGACGCACTTGGGCCTGGGCAGCTTGTTGATGGAGCATTTGATCAAGGCCGCACGCAAGAACGGTTTCCGCCAGATGTATTCGGTGGATGCCTCCAGCAATGCGCCGATGCGCGACCTGGCCAAAGCGCTGGGTTTCGAGACGCACAATGACCCCGATGACACCCGTCAGGTCATTCACCGCCTCTACCTGTAAAAAATCGCCCCGCGATGCACCGGCCAACGGTTCATCGCGAGGCGATCCAGTCTTCAGGATTGCAAAACCCGGCCCGGTTTGATGGCCAATACGCTGCAAGGCGCCCGATGCAACAGTTGCTCGGCCGTGGTCCCCAACAGCTTGTTCAGCCCCTTGTGCTGCACCGTCCCCATCACGATGACATCGGTGTGGTGATCGGCGGCAAAATCACAAATGCTCGTCAGCGGCGCGCCTTCAATGAAGTGGCGATTGTCCGGCGCTACGCCATGGCGTTCGGCAATCGCCGCAAACGCTTCGTGCTGGGCACTGCCCAGGGTTTCGTATATCCCGACGGCCAATGGCAGCGCGCCGAAGCCGATGTCCTGGGCATACACGGCCGTCCAGTCATACACATGCACCAACTCAAGCGTTGCACCGCACACGGTGGCCAGCTTCGCCGCGGCGTCGATGATCTGGTCGTTGAACACGTGGTCCTGGTCTTCGCTGCGCAACACATCGATGATGGCCAGCACGTTATGCGGCTTGGGGTTGAGGGCGTTGGTCACCAAGTGCACCGGCACCGGGCAATCGCGCAGCAACTGCCAGTCCAGCGGCGTGAAAAATACGCGCTTCAAGGCTGACTCTTCCTGCGCATCCTTGATGATCAGCGCCAAGGGCATCTCGTTGACGAAATGCAGGATCTCCTCATACGGATGCTGCACCCAGACCACCTCGCTGGTGACCTCGACGCCGTGCTTGCTCATCAGCGCGGCTTGCTCGACGAGCCATTGCCGATGGGTTTGCAAATACCCGTCCCGGGCCAGGCTGATCTGTTCCGGGGCAAACAACCCCGCCACCGCCAGGGCCTGCAAATAATCAAAGGCGACGATGTGCAACGGCATTTGCATGGCCAGCGCCAACGCGGCGGCACGGTCGAAGGCCGGCGTGCGGGTCATGGCTGGGGGAGCGATCAACAGTAAACGCTGAATCTGCGACATGGGGCACCTCGGCACGTGGCCATCGGGATGGGAGTGAACAGACGCTCAGAGTGAGCGTTCCGGGTTCCGGCGACTTGATCTTTGTCAGCTACCGGGCAAGACGTGCGGTCAGAGCAACAGAAGGCCCGCCCACATCGCCAGCGTCAGCAACACCTGGCCGGGCACCACATACACGGCGAACCGGCGCCCGCCGCTGACCCAGGCCACCACGCATTTGCTCAGGGAATTGCTGCTGACCGCGAGCAGCACAGGCGCGGAAATGGCATCAAACGGCAACAGCCCGGACTTGGCCAGGGCTGCAATCGAGGCCGTCGAGGCATGCGCATCGGCGAAACCGGTGAAGGCGGCCGTCAGCATCATCCCCACCTCGCCGAAGTAGCTGAGCATCATCGACGACAGGAACGTAATACAGGTCAAGGTCAACGTGACGACCACGGCCAGCTTGAGGTTGAAGGCCCCACCGACCTTGATCGGCTGGCTGGCGCCGGTCGCCGGCTTGTGAAACATCAGGCTCAGGCCATAGAGCGCAGTGGCGGCGAGCCCGCACAACAGCGGCCCCCACAGGTGACGCAACAGATCGGGGTCAACCGCCCCCAGGATCAGGCCGACCTGCGTGAAGGTGGCCAGGTTGGACAATATCGCCGCCGCGCTGAGGGTCTTGATGTTACCGGGCTCCTTGCTGACCAGGTGCCCCATCGCGGCGATGGTCACGGTGCTGGAAGCAAAACCGGAGGCGATGGCACTGAGCGCATAGCCGTAACGGCTGCCGAGCGTTCGGACGGCAATATGACCCACCGCGCCTATTGCCATCAGCAGCACGGTCAAGGTGCAAATGGTCCGCAGATTGATCGCCGAATAGGGGCCGATGAAGCGGTCCGGCGCCAACGGCAGCACCACCAACGCAGCCACCAGCAGAACCAAACCGTCGCGCAGTTCCGCTTCGGTCAATTGACTGCGCGCAAAGTGGTGCAACTTCTGCCGATACGCCAGCAACCCCGCCATCACCACGCCGATGGCAATGGCCAGCTCCGGCGCGGTGACGCACAACGCGCCCAGTACCAACACCGTGAGCAAGGCCACTTCGCTGGTCACTCCGGGGTCATCGCTCAAGCTGCGCCAGTACGCCACGGTGACCAGCAACGCCACACAGGTGGCCATGATCCCCAACAGCAGGCCACCGCCCACTTGCATCGCGCCATACCCCAGCAACGCGGTAATCGCGAACGTGCGCAAACCGGCGCAGGCACGGCTGTCCCCTCGCCCCTTGTGCCGTTCGCGTTCAAGACCGATGAGCATGCCGATCCCCAGCGCAGCCGCCGCGCCGGCCATGCCGCCGAGGGTTTCATTCATTGGACTCTCAATCCGGCCAGGCCGGGGGGACCTGCATTCAGTTGACGCGAGCGTGCGCCGAACCGTTCATGCCCAGGTTGATCATGATCAACCTCTTCGAGTATGGCCCAGGCGACCACATGGCGTCCGCTCCCGCGCTGGCACGCGCATGTTTGACAAAGATCAAGCGCCCCCTCCCGGCGGTCCGCCAATATGGGCCTCAGGTAAACGCTCCAGCCAACCCTCGCGGCCATTTCAGGCCAGCGTCTGAGTGAAGACCCCAGGGAGAATTGTCATGACTGAACAATCACGCTTCATGCTTATCGCCTCGCCCCTGATGGAAAACAGCCCCGCCTTCGACCGGGCCGCCGCGCTGGCCAAGGCAGAAGACGCGGCGCTGCACATCGTCGCGTTCGACTTCCTGGAAGGCCTGGCCACCGCCAGCCTGGTCAACCGGGACGCCCTGGAGCAGATGCGCCTCGGGTACGTCGAGCGCCATCGCCAGTGGCTGGAAGAACAGGCCCGCCCCTTGCGCAAAATCGGCGTGACCGTCACCACGGAAGTGGTCTGGGTCGAACGTCCGTTGCAGGAAATCCTGATCCACCTCAAAGAGCAGCCGATGGCCCTGGTGATCAAGGCACTGGAACACGAATCGCTGCTGTCGCGGATGTTGTTCACGCCGCTGGACATCCACCTGCTGCGCGAATGCCCGGTGCCGCTGCATTTTGTCAGCAACGTGCAACACGCCTTGCCGCGCCGGATCGTCGCGGCGGTCGACCCGTTCCATCGCGATGGCCAATATGAAGGCTTCAATGACCGCATCCTGCATGAAGCGGTGAAGCTGGGCACGGCCTGCAACGCTCAGGTCGACGTGGTGTACGCCTATGACCTGTCGTCCATCGGCGCCGATGAATTCGGCTTCGGCGACGCCACCAAATTCTTCTCCTCGACCACCGCCAAAACCCTGTTCGACGCGCAGGGCGAAACCTTCAACGCGCTGGCCGAACGCAACGGTATCCCGCCGGAACAGCGGCACATGGTGATGGGCAACCCGGCCAAAGTCCTGGCCAGTTACGCCGATGCCTACAACGTCGACGTGATCGTCATGGGCCGGGTTGGCCACCACGGCATCGGCCGGCTGATCGGCAGCACGGTGGAACACCTGCTGTACAAAATGCCCTGCAGCGTGTGGGTGGTATCGCCGGAAATCCTCGAGGAATAAGCAACGACCGCGCACCATCCAAAAAAATGGGCCGCCGTTTGCACGGCAGCCCATTTTTTATGGCACGGCGCTACACCAACCGCTCAATCGCCTGATGCTTCCAGACCCTTTTGTAATACGCCGTCTGCAACACCAGCATGCCCAGGTACGCCACGGGAAAGGCCATCCACACACCCTGCAACCCAAACTGCCCGTCCAGCACATACGCCACCGGCAGCTGCACGCCGACCACGCAGAAAATCGAAATCGCCATCGGCACCAGCACCGAACCACTGGCGCGCATGATGCCGCCGACAATCGCCTGGAAGCCAAACACCAACAGGCTCCAGAGCATGATGTGCAACAGATGCTCCGCCATCGCCCGGGTCGAATCCTCGGTGAGAAACAACCCCAGCAACCAGTGCGACAGCAAATAACCCAACACCACCAGGCCGCCGGTCAGGCACACATTGATCAACAGCCCCGTGCGCAAAATCGGCCCCATGCGCTCAAGCCGCCCTGCCCCGATCGCCTGAGCGCCAAGGATCGACGCGGTGATCGCAATCGACAGCGCCGGAAACTGCACGTAATTGACGATCTGCGTCACCGCCCCATACGCCGCCGTCGCCTGCGAACCGTGCTGATTCACCAGCGCCAGAATCACCAACTCCGACACCGACAACACCACCATCTGCAACCCGGTCGGCAAACCGATGCGCAACACCTTGCCGAGAATCACCAGGTCCAGGCGCATCGCCGCAAACATCTCCCGATCCGGCGCCAACGGATGCCCCTTGCGAATCAAGCGCCACGCCAACCACCCCATCGCCGACAAATTCCCCGCCAGCCCGGCATACGCCGCACTCTGAATCCCCATCACCGGCAACCCGAACCACCCCCGAATCAACGTCGGCGTCAGCGCCAACCCGATGCACGTCGACACCACCAACGCAATTAACGGCGACACCGTATCGCTCACCCCGCGCAACAGCTGAGTGAACAGCACGTAGACCAGCAGCGACGGCATGATCCACATCATCACGTGGGCGTAAGACACGGCGTCGTCGAGCACATCGGCCGGGGTTCCCAACCCCTGCAACGCTGGCCTTGCGAAGACGCTGCCCAATATCGCCGCTACCAGACCGATCATTGCGCCCAAGAGCAGCGTGGTGCCGGCGATGGTTTTCACCAGGTGCGGCTCGCGTGCGCCCCAGGCTTGGCCGATGAGAACGCCGGCACCCGCGCCCAGGCCGATGACCAAGGCGATGAAGAAGAAGACGATGGGGAACATGCCCGAAACGGCCGCCAGGGCTTGGGTGCCGAGCATTTGGCCGATGTAGATGCTGTTGATGGTGCCCGACATGGATTGGAGGAAATTGGAGAGGACCATGGGGGCGAGGAAAAGGAGGTAGGTTTTCCAGAGGGCGTGTTGGGTGGTTGGGGTTTGCATTGAGGGTCCGTCTCGGGTGTGGGCTGGGGCTTGGCGAATTCTAAGCTAGGGAGCTGACGCCAACGCGCCCCCATTTCGAAGAGTGAGTATGGACGATGTCAGCTGTCGGCCAAAAGCAGTCATCGAGTGCTTAGGAAAGCCGAGACAACTGACTATGGGCGTTTGATTGCTGTTACAGGTGCTCTGCTAGCCACTGCTCTCGGTGTCGCTGCTTACGCTGCGCCTTCTGTTCTGGTAGGTCGAATGCCCTGAGGTGGGCAACTCGAGTTTCAATCTGTTTATTCAGTTCAATGCGTAACGCTGGCACCCCATACGAGTCTTCGGCATCTCGGATGAAATATGACCGTTCTTCTTCAAGCGAGATCATTGAGTTGTGAAGCCTGGCAAGCTCACCTCCCAAGTCGTCCGATTCCGTTTTCAGGACCTTCAAAGTCTTACCTGACTTCTTCAAGTCGAAAAACTCGGCCCGATCCTTCTGAGTATCCATGATGCGCTGCTTAATCAACCCCAAATTAGCAATGATTTGCTTCAGCGCCTGATTCAAGGCATGGATAGCACTGTTGGCTTCGTCGATCCCCTCTTTTGCCTCGTTAACCTTCTCAAATACCACCTCCCGGTCACTTTTGGCACTATTCAAAGAGTTTTGGCTAATCCCGAAAAACGAATATTCTGGAATCTCTCGATTCTTTTTGCCAACAAAACAGGATGCCGGTTGGCTTCCGCGTACCAGCTATCAATTTCGTTCTGAAGTTTGTGAAGTTTTTTATACAGCTCTCTTTTCTCCTCGTGGATAGAATTGAGGCACTCGTACTCGGATGATTTTTCTGCTCTTTTCAGCTGAATTTCACTGTGGAGCCGACTTTTTTCTGCGTACAGGGCTTCAAGTTCAGCGCGATAGTCGCGCTGAAAGAGGCTTACTAGACGCTTGGAATAAGTCACTTTGGGCTGCAGCGCTCCGAACGCCCTTTCTAGCAGATCACGGTCAGCATTGAACTTTGCAGCCGTCTCGTTTTGAACGCGCTTCAAGCGCTCGACTAGATCGGCTTCCATCCCTTGTGTAGGGAGTTGATCGTAAGCCTCCGTAACATAGCGGTAGCGCTCTGCTTCCTCGAAACGAGGCCAGTCAAGCTGAATGCGAAAATCGCGACGAATTGAGGAAAGCCATTTCAGCATTGAGGGGAAACCATCTTCATCCAGTACACTGAAGAGATTATCGTCCTCAACATCTGCCGCCTACCATGCGCAACGAAAAAAAGGTATTTGGCGGGATGCCTTCAGTAAAGTGCCACCAATGCGCGCTCCGCACTGAGGTGTACCGGCTTCGGTTCCTATCACCCTTGAACGACCGATTTGGTTCGATTATTGCCGATGGCGAGGTCGGCAATCGGCTGATCGGTCATTAAGCGTATTTACAAAACGTGGTGCGATTCAGTTCATGGCGTTTGCCAGCTCAAGTTCGGACAGCAACGACTCGGGCAAAGCTTGCAATGCTTGCAATGGCTGCGAATGCAACTGCCCCCCATAACGCAAACGTTGCTCCATGCTCGCTCGATAACATGAAGCAATAAGCAACCAGCGCTGCACCAATTGCCTGTCCAACTAACCTTGACGTGGCAACCATGCCGCTTGCACTGCCGGCACGTGTCGGTGGCACGCTACCCATAAAACCTTTGAGGTTAGGTGCTTGAAAAAAACCAAACCCAATACCTGACATACCCATGCGCCAGCTTATATTCAAAGTCGACGGATCATCAGGCATAAGTACTAGAGCTACCAACCCAAGGGCCAGTATCGAAAGACCGACTCCACCTAATGCGCCGGGAGAATAGTGATCACTCAAACGGCCGGCAATTGGGGCCATTATTGCTACCATGACAGCCCATGGCGTCAATAAGAAACCAGCCTCTACCGGCGATTTGCCAAGCGTCGTATAGAAATAAAACGGCAGGGCTACGAACGCCAGTCCTTGTGCTGCGAAGGTGCAAACGGACGTCACGACAGAAAGCGCAAACATGGGTCGACGGAGCAGATCAATCGGCAGCATTGGCGCCTTATGACCTGCCTGCCGATGCATGAGCAGTGCGAAGAACAAGGCTGTGCCCGCCAATTCCATGGCAAGGGTAGTGAATTTTTCTTGGTGGGCTGCATCGCCGAATAACAAAATCAAAAAGCTGAACGCGACGATGTTGTAGAGGGCAGTCAGACCATCAAACTTGTGGGTCGCCCGGCGGGTATCAGGCAATACTTTGCGCCCCAGGAAAAGTGCGACTAAGCCGAGTGGAACGTTGATTGCGAATAACCACGACCAACTGGCGACTGACAAAATAAGGGATGACATGGTCGGCCCGATTGCAAAAGCGACTGCAACCACCAAGGCGTTGGTCCCGTAACCACGTCCTAGCATGCGCGTCGGGTAGATGGCTTTAAGCATGGCTGTATTCACACCCATAACGGCGCTAGCCCCAATTCCTTGTAACAGCCGAGCTATGACCAGTGAAGGCAACGACCAGGCCAGAGCACAGGCAAGTGATGCCAATGTGAATAAGAACAGTCCGAAAAGTAGAACCCGCCGGTAAGAGATGATTTCACCCAATGCAGCGAACGGGAGGAGCGTTGCAACCATCGCTAACTGATAGACGTTGATGATCCAAACCGATGATGCAGGTGTTGTCTGCAATTGAGCAGCTATTGCAGGTAAAGCGACATTGGCTATTGCGGTGTCGAGTGATGCCATGGCGACACCGATCGCCAACGAAAATATCGCGAGACGACGGGCGTTTTCAGGCAACCCATCTGGCTGAGCAGCGACGGTCTCTGCATCCATTGTTGTTTGTCGGGACATGATGGCTCCAAGATGTAGAGGAAGTGGGGTCTTCTATCAAGTTTGCTTCGTTGGTATCGCTCATTGGGTGGCGCTTAGGTGAGAAGCAATCTTCTGTCGCTTGCTTGATAGCGTCCAAGACCGATATACAATCCTTTATATAGGCCCAGCCTATAGTTAAAAATGTCGTGTGTTCTAGATCGCAGCGAGACATCCATTGACCAATCGCCGCCTTACGCGAAAGTCAGCTTTGTGGCGGTTTCTGCCTGTCGTGACCGGCAGAAATCGGCCAAAAACTACCAGTCACCAAGCGGTCGCTCGAAAAAGAGGTGAACAGTTAAGCCTTTAATACTGATGCCCTAATGCAGGTCATTTCTCAAGCAATCAGCCAACCAGGGCTATTTCTGCGGAGCTTTTGACTGAAATCAATCGCAACGGCTATCGAAAGCATAAAAAAAACTTTGTATTTCTCCAACGACTACACTTATACGTCAGGCAAGTTAATTAACCGCACTATCTGGATATTTCACCCTTTCTAATAAACGCTCCTTCATTTAATCCTACTAACGGAATTTGCATGAAAATTGAAATTCTTAAACAGGCCGTTATGGATTCGCGAGATGGCATCACCATCTCCGATAATTGCATTGAAGATAATCCGCTGATATTTGTAAATCCTGCTTTTGAGCGCATGACCGGTTACTCGTTTGAAGAAATCACTAACGTTAACTGCCGTTACCTACAAAAAAACGATCGAGAACAGCCTGAACTTGAGATTATTCACAAAGCCATTGAAAAAGGTGAGTACTGCCTCGTAACCTTGCGAAACTACCGCAAGGATGGAACGATGTTTTGGAATGAGCTAAGCATATCTCCAATTCATGATAAAAATGGGGTTGTAACCAATTTTTTAGGTATACAAAAAGATGTAACACCTCGCATGCTAATACAGCAGCAACTTCGAGACGAGCATCAGTCCCTCGAGGAAATGAAAGCACACTTCGAACAACTATCCATAAAAGATGGACTGACAGGCATTTACAATCGTCGCTTTTTTGATACACAGTTTGACATTCAATGTAAAATTGCATGCCGCAACAGCGACTCATTGACGCTTGCCTTGATTGACGTTGATAATTTCAAGTCATTCAACGATATCTATGGGCATCAAGCTGGCGACGAAGCATTAATACGTGTCGCTGATAGTTTGAATAAATCTTTTCAGCGAGGCTCTGATTTTGCAGCCAGGTATGGCGGTGAAGAATTTGTGATTCTTTCCAACGGCATGACGGAAGACCAATCAGCTCGGCACGTCGAAACCCTATGCCAACTAGTGCGAGACTTGAGAATACCGCACTCTGCTTCCAGCACAGGATACTTAACTATAAGCGTTGGTTTTTCAGTACATACATTTGGTCCACTGCACCCGTCCAACACACTACTGGCCCGCGCCGATAAAGCTCTCTACATAGCTAAAGAACGGGGTAGAAACCAATTCTTTAATCTTTAGGCTCCGTACGAAATTTTGGAGAAAATGGCTATCGTTCAACATCATGTAGCGCCCTAAAGGCCTGCTTGAGGATCGTCCAGGTGCGTTTTCGGCCGGCAGCAATCGGCCAAAAGCAGGCACTTTAGGTAGTACTTGGCGATGGTGTTTTTGGCGAATGGCTTTATGAAGCAAAGCAGTATGACGCTCTGATACATTCGCCCTTATTCAGGAGGGAAAAATTATGCGAAGGATTCTCGCAACGGGGGCTCTCTTGCTGGCTTTGGGCGGGTGCGCAACCTCGCCCATGCCGGTTTCTGAAGCCCGGCCAGTGCCGGCCGACAAGATGTACGCGTTCAAAAGCCAGGGCACGCAAGACCCTGGACGCCTGACGATTGTCCGTGATGACGGGTTTGTCGCTGCGGGATGTGACGCCATGTTCTACATCGGTGGTCAGCGCGCAGCCAAGATAGGTCCCGGTCAAAAGGCATCGTTCGTTTTGCCGGCCGGTGAAGTGAATCTCGGCACAGGGCTTGCCGAGTCTGGGTTATGCAGTGGTGCCGCGATCAAAACGGTTGCGGCCAAGATCAAGCCAGGGAAAGAAGTGGTTTATCGAATCAACTGGGATACGCAAGCTTTCTACTTGAGCCCTTACGTTGAATATGGACGTTGAGTCCGGACGGTTCTGGCCTGTTTCGCACGCACACCACCTATCCTTTTCCGATGTTGTTTTATTTCAGTTCCGTTCTTATTTCGGTTCCGGGCACGAAAAATTTACCGGGATCATCGACCTTCTTCAGGTCAACCAAGGCTCGGCAAATGCAATGTGAGAATTGTTTCTGCAACGTTTCGGGGTCTGTCCATGCTATTTGCGATGCTGGCAAATGTTGTGCCTCGGTCGATTTATAGCAGACACAATTGTCTAGTCGGGTGACGCCATTATCATTTGTGCTCTGACAAGCAGTGGTCAGCAAAGAAATCGCGATGAGCATGACGATACGTTTCATTGGCTCCCCTCCGAGGCTGTTGTGAAGGGCTAACGCTCAAGATCGGGCAGGATGTTGTGACGGCGTGGTGCCCGCTGAAGGCGGTTACACGCCATGGCCACAAAGCCCACTCTGCTCAATAAGCCCGGCTGTAAAAGGAAGCTTAGCTGTCATTTTGCGCCGCTCCATTCACTGGCTGTTTTTAACCGATCACCGTCATTAAAGGGCTCGTATTCAACACCCGTTTTCTGTCCCTCCCCACTCGGCTGTTTTGCAGAGAGAGGCAGCTCTGGCATAGACAACTGCCCCGTTTGATCTAGCCTTGAATGAGATCACGCGGGAGAAAACACCATGCCCCTCGCTCTCGGAAATCTGTCCGGCCTTGCTTTGAGCGCCTTCTTTTGCGTAGCCGCGTGGGGCCAAGGTGTAGCAGACACCAATTCCCCACCGGCCATACTGCCATTGGAGTCTGAGACAGGACCAAAACTCATTGCCTATCCGCCGCTCGCCGCGCCGCTCGCCCGTGGCGTTGTCATCATCCAGTATCGAACCGAGCACGCCCGGATCATGCCGGTATTTGGCAAAACGGCTGTCGAAGTATCACCACGGCTCGGCCACCTTCACGTGACCGTCGACGACTGGAAAGGTACTTGGGCGCACACCAGTGAAGACCCGATTATTTTGGTTGGGCTGACGCCAGGTGCTCACAAGGTGCTTCTTGAGGTGGCTGATCCTAGTCATAAGATTTTGACGAGTACGGTGGTGAGTTTTGTGGTTCCGGAGAAGAACCCAGCGGACGCCCCTCGCGTTGACGATAGCCACGCCGTGAAACCATAACGGTTGTGCGAGTCAGGGGACTGACCATTTGTCGCACGTCCTTATCTAAAATGAATCAGTCATCTTTGCCATGAGCGGTTCGTTTCCCGAACCGTGCAGCAAGCCAACTATCAGGACTTTCTCACCTCTTGAAGCGAGGCGACATGACCGGACGAGGACCGGCACAGGCTTCGCTGTTCTTGATAAAACGAGCAGCGAGGACTGTTCGATGGCCGGCGGCACGGGCGTTAGGCGCATCCATTGCCGCCATCGATAGTCACCATCAACTCAATGAAGTTCTCTAAAAAACTCCGGGGCGTAACATCGCCTCCATACCAAACAACTACACCCCGGAGCACACCATCATGAAACGCCAAATCCTTCTCAGCATCGCTTTCTCGGTTTTTGCAGTTAACGCTTTCGCCGCTTCTTCTGCTCACCCGGTTGTCGCTGAAGGCGGCTCGGATCGTCTGATCGAAAACCGCGTCGCTGAAGGTGGTTCCGACCGTCTCATCGAAAACCGCGTAGCCGAAGGTGGTTCGGATCGTCTGATCGAAAACCGCGTTGCCGAAGGTGGTTCCGACCGTCTGATCGAGAACCGCGTTGCCGAAGGTGGTTCCGACCGTCTGATCGAAAACCGCGTCGCTGAAGGTGGCTCCGACCGTCTGATCGA
>NZ_LT607567.1:0-175354 GCF_900095275.1 Pseudomonas sp. UMAB-40 | reverse complement strand
CCGATGGTCGCCGGGCTGTCGGTGGTGCATGCGCTGGTGCCGCCGCACCCTGCGGCGATGCTGGCGGTGCAGGTGTATGGGGCGTCGGTCGGGCAGACCTTGATGTACGCGATCCTGATCGGTATTCCAACGGCGATCATCGCCGGTCCGCTGTACGCCAAGTTCATCGTGCCGCGCATTCAACTGCCGGCGGAAAACCCGCTGGAACGCCAGTTCCTCGACCGCGAACCGCGCGACAGCCTGCCGGGGTTCGGCATCACCATGGCGACCATTCTGTTGCCGGTGGTGCTGATGCTGATCGGTGGCTGGGCCAACCTGATTTCCACGCCGGGCAGCGGTTTCAACCAGTTCCTGCTGTTCATCGGCAACTCGGTGATTGCGCTGCTACTGGCGACGCTGCTGAGTTTCTGGACCCTCGGCATCGCCCAGGGCTTTAACCGTGAATCGATCCTCAAATTCACCAACGAATGCCTGGCGCCCACCGCCAGCATTACCTTGCTGGTCGGCGCCGGCGGTGGCTTGAACCGGATTCTGGTGGATGCTGGGGTCACCGATCAGATCGTCAGCCTGGCCCACGAATTTCACCTGTCGCCGCTGATCATGGGTTGGCTGTTTGCGGCGTTGATGAGGATCGCCACTGGCTCCGCCACCGTGGCCATGACCACCGCTTCGGGCATCGTCGCGCCGGTAGCCATCGGTCTGGGATACCCACACCCGGAGTTGCTGGTGCTGGCGACCGGTGCCGGGTCAGTTATCTTTTCCCACGTCAACGACGGCGGCTTCTGGTTGATCAAGGAATACTTCAACATGACCGTTGCCCAGACCTTCAAGACCTGGACCGTGCTCGAGACCATTATTTCGGTGGTGGCTTTCGCGCTGACGGTGGGTCTTTCTTACCTGATTTAACCGGAGCCGCCTGCCATGGACATCCTCTACCAGATCCGCGCCCGCCAGGATTCCTTCAGCGCCGGCGAAGGGCGCATCGCGCGGTTGATGCTCGACGACGTCGGCTTTGCTTCCGCCGCCAGCCTCGATGAGCTGGCGCAGAGGGCGGAGGTCAGCACCGCCACGTTGTCGCGGTTTGCCCGCACGGTGGGCTGTCGTGACTTGCGCGATCTGCGCCTGCAACTGGCCCAGGCCAGCGGCGTCGGCAGCCGTTTCCTCGACCCGGCGGGCACGCCCGACCAGTCGGCGTTTTACGGGCAGATCGTCGGCGATATCGAGTCGACCTTGCGTCAGCATCTGTCGGCGTTCGACGAATCGCGGTTCGCCGATGCGGTGAAACTGCTGGGCAAGGCGCGGATGATTCATGCGTTCGGCATGGGCGGTTGCTCGACCTTGTGCAGCGATGAACTGCAAGTGCGCCTGGTGCGCTTCGGCTACCCGATTGCGGCGTGCCACGACCCGGTGATGATGCGCGTCACCGCGGCCAGCCTCGATGCCGAACGCGCCGTCATCGCCTGCTCGCTGACCGGCATCACCCCCGAACTGATCGAAGCCGTCGAACTGGCGCGAAACTATGGCGCACGGATTATCGCCATCACCCGCGCCGATTCACCGCTGGCGCAATTGGCCGATGTGCTGCTGCCGTTGCAAGGCGTCGAGACCTCGTTCATCTACAAACCCACGGCGGCGCGCTACGGCATGCTGCTGGCCATCGACGTGCTTGCCACCGAGCTCGCGCTGGCCAATCCTGAAAACAATCAAGAACGTCTGCGGCGGATCAAACTCGCCCTCGACGATTACCGCGGCGGCGACGATCACTTGCCGCTGGGAGACTGACATGATGTACGACACGCTGATCCGTAACGCCCTGATCATCGACGGCAGCAACAGCCCCGGTTACCCCGCCGATGTGGCGATTCTGAACGGCCGCATCGCGCGCATCGGTGACTTGCACGAGGCCAGCGCCCACGAAGAAATCGACGCCGCCGGCCGCGTGCTGGCGCCCGGTTTTATCGACGTACACACCCACGACGACACGGTGGTGATCCGCCAACCGCAGATGTTGCCCAAACTCAGCCAGGGCGTGACCACGGTGATTGTCGGCAACTGCGGGATCAGCGCGTCACCGGTGAGCCTGCGCGGCGATCCGCCGGACCCGATGAACCTGCTCGGCACCTCGGCAGCTTTTGTGTATCCGACGTTCAGCGATTACCGCGCAGCGGTCGAAGCGGCGAACACCACGCTGAACGTCGCCGCATTGGTGGGCCACACCGCGCTGCGCAGCAACCATCTCGACGACCTGTTTCGCACCGCTACGGCGGATGAAATCAGCGCGATGCGCAAGCAGTTGCGTGAAAGTCTTGAGGCCGGCGCCTTGGGGTTATCCACTGGCCTGGCCTATGCCAGTGCGTTCTCGGCGTCCACCGACGAAGTGATGCAATTGACCGAAGAACTGACGGCGTTCGGCGCGGTGTACACCACCCATTTGCGCAGCGAATTCGAGCCGGTGCTGGAGGCCATGGCCGAGGCATTCCAGATCGGCCGGCATGCGAAATCCCCGGTGATCATTTCCCATCTCAAGTGCGCGGGGGCCGGTAACTGGGGGCGTAGTCCGCAGCTGCTGGCCTCGCTTGAGGAAGCGGCGAAAACTCATCCGGTGGGCTGCGATTGTTATCCCTACGCGGCGAGTTCTTCGACCCTGGACCTCAAGCAAGTCACCGACGCCCATCGCATCACCATCACCTGGTCCACGCCGCACCCGGAACTGGGCGGCCGCGACTTGATGGACATCGCCGCCGAATGGAACGTGCCTTTGCTTGACGCTGCCCGCCGACTGCAACCGGCCGGTGCGGTGTACTACGGCATGGACGAGGCCGATGTGCGAAGAATCCTCGCCCATCCCTTGTCGATGGTCGGGTCTGACGGATTGCCGGAAGACCCATTCCCGCATCCGCGCTTGTGGGGCGCTTTCCCACGGGTGCTAGGACATTTCAGTCGCGACGTTGGCTTGTTTCCGCTGCACACCGCCGTACACAAAATGACCGGGCTGTCGGCGGCGCGTTTTGGCTTGAAGGAAAGGGGGGAGATTCGTGAAGGGCATTGGGCGGACCTGGTGTTGTTCAATCCAGTGACCATTCGCGACGTGGCGGACTTCAACGATCCGCAACGGGCGGCCGAGGGGATTGAAGGTGTATGGGTCAACGGCGTATTGAGTTACAGCGACGGCCAGGCGAACGGGAAACGGGAAGGGCGGTTTCTGGCGCGGGAAGGGGATTTGCGTGACGGGTTTCAGTAAAGATTCCGAGGAGTCCGTCACAGTGGTGGCATATTGCAATTAAAGAAAGCCATCACCAAGCCGAAGCGCTGACATCCAGCCCAACTTCAATGGGTGTCTTTTCAGTCAGGGAGCAACCCAATGAGCTTCGGCAAAACCACCCCGATCCTGCGGATTTTCGACGAGACCAAGGTATTGGAGTTCTACGTCGACTTCCTGGGGTTCACGGTCGACTGGCAGCATCGCTTTGAGCCGAATTTCCCGCTGTACCTGCAAGTCTCCCGTGGCGAATGCGTGCTGCACCTGTCCGAACACCATGGCGATAGCACGCCGGGCTCGGCCCTGCGGATCGAGACCGACGAACTCGAGGTGTTCCAGCAGCAACTGCTGGCCAAGCAATACCCGTTTTCGCACCCACAGATCCAGGCCATGCCCTGGGGAAGCCAGGACATGACCATCAGTGATCCGTTCGGCAACCGGTTGGTGTTTACCAACGCGATCTGCCTGTAAAACAGCACGGCTTACGGGTTGGCGGCGCGTTGGTAGTGGGTTCTGGAGGAACGCATCGATTGCATATGCGCGGCGTAGTCCATGGGCTCCAAACGGCCGGTGGGGATGTTGATGTTCCTTGGGATCAAGGCGTTGCAGTTCATGCAGGTGGGGAAGTCGGTGGCTTGCCGGGAGTCGGCAACGCCCTTGAGCCGTTGAGTCATCACAAAGATGTTTTCAAGCGGGACGCTTGCACTCAAGGGACTGTGGAGCAACGCGTTCCTGCTCCGCACTTCTGCATGACGCCCAGGGGTGCCCGACTGAATGGGGAATACATGTCCGGAGTGACCTAAATGGTCGCGGATGTCCCTGGCCAGCGCCGGGTGGAGCGATACGTCATTGCGATTGGTGTAATCGCGTCCGACTTGAGCCATGTAGGCCTCTGGTCGGGTGATTTCAAAGATGCCCAGGTCCCCCGGCTCGCTTGATGAGGGGAAGGGATTGCGATAGAGGGTGACCCCGGGATAGGGCCGGTCCCCCAGCTGTTCAGGGAAGTTGAAATGCTCCCAGGACGAAAAACTTCCGTCTGCCGTCGTGACCGCCGCGTGTGCGGTGTACTCGTTGAGTTTCTTTTTCGTATAGGCCTTGAAGGCTGGATGGCTGGCTTCGATCCCGGCGATTTCCTTGAGTGTCAGGGGATTCGTCCGCTTGGGAAATTGAGCTTTCAGCGCGGCCAGTTTTTCGTCCTTTGCTTCTGCCAATAGCCTTGGGGCGTCTGTCATCGAAACGGTGTTCAGGGAAAACCGGTCGTAGTAATCGAGCACTGTGGGGACGTTGACCAGGTCATCGCGCACCAGCCCCCGCGAATCGGCAAATCGCACCGGGTTGTTCCCGGCCATGCAATACAGGTTCAACCCGTCAGCCGTGCCCGCCGGGTCCGGGCTGATCCATCGTTGCAACCAGGGCGCGTAATACCGCTGGCCGTAGTAATACAGTCCGCTGGCGTCACGCTCCTTGCCCGAGTAGCGAAGGGTTCGGTAGTTCGCTTCCAGCACGTTGCGCGCCGCTCTCCACGCCGTGCCGCCAAAGGGGTAGTAACCTTCCTCGCTGATCAGCTGGCCTTCGGCATCCAGCTCAATTGTGTTGGAACCCAAGTGATCATCGAAACCGAAGCGCAACGCGTTGTTGGTGATGGCCGAAGGGGTTCCCAGGCTCCAGTGCAGGCACTGAACGTTGCAGTGGCCCGCCTGAACCGTGATGACCTCGAGTGTTTCCGAGGTGCTTTCCCGGATCTCCAGGCCGGGCAAATACACGACGTCGCGGCAACGGGTGAGTGCGTGGGCCTTTTGGGTTTGCCGTTTGCGCACGCGCTGGCCGCTGCCGTCGTAGAGGTAACTTTCCGTATCGGCCTCCTGCGCTGCACGCTCCACCAGGGTCACGCTTTGCAATTGGTTGCGCGCGTTCCACAGCAACGGTTGCCCGCTTTGCAGGGCTTGCAGATTGCCGTTGGCATCGAAGCCGGTTGCAAAGTCGGGGGGTGGATCACCTGTTTTCCATGACAACCCACGATTGCTGTCGGGGGCGATACGCAGTTCGCGGGTGTAGTTGTTGCCTTCGCGCTGATGCTGCAATTTAGTCAGGTTGCCGCGTTCATCGTAGGTGTAATGCTGGGTGAAATTGAGCAGTCGACTGCGATCGGCCGGGCTTGATAACCATTCGGGAAGCGCCGCGCGGCTGCTTGCTGCCTGCTCTTCCCGGCCCGTCGCTTTGACCAGTTGATACAGGCTGTCGTAGCCATATGTGCTGACGGGTACGACGCGTTGATTGGAATTGTGCTGCTCGGGTTTGCTGTGATCTTCGACACTCAGCACATTGCCGACAGCATCGTAGGCGTACTGCAGTTTCTGAAGAATATGAGTGTTTGCGCGCGAAATGCTTCGCTGAATCATGCGGCCGTTTTCAGGCGCGTAAACCGCCGCGCTGGTGATCTTGCCGCCCAGCACCTGCGATTCGATCTGACCCAGCGCGTTGTAGCGGACTTGATCGAAAATCAGCCTCTGTTGCGTCGTGCCACTGAGTTGCAGGGTGACATTGTCCAGCTGACCGGCGACATCGAACCCGAAGCGTTGCGTATGCCCTCTGGCGTCCGTTTGTTCGAGGACTTCGCCGGTCGGCGCATAGCGCCAAGTGGTGGTATGGCCGGTGCCGCTTTCGAGCAGACCCTTGCGGTCTTCGAGATCTTCCGGCCAGTGCGCGGCGTGCTGATCGTTCAGCAGATGGCGTATTTGGCCGAGCAGTTTTCCTGTCAGGTCATACCCTGAAAAAAGCACGCTGCCTGCCGGATCATCGCGGCGAATCAGCCGTCCACAGCGGTTGGTTTGCGCATCGTTGGTTGAGCTGCCGGCATAGGTGAAACGTTCGATGACCTGACGGGATTGTCCGGCGGACTTTTCGTGGATCGCCAGTGGGCGGAGCTGGTTGTCATAGTCGGTTTGCCAATGGCTGCCGCGCGAGTCCCACGTGTCCAGCGCCTGGCCGGCCTCGCCCCAAAACGTCAGGCGCCGGCCAGCATCGAGGCTGTCGACCAGCAGCGTAGCCCCCGACAGGCTGCTGACTTGCCTTGAGTCTGCGGTGCTCAAGCCGACCGTCGCAGTGGGCGAGTAGTGCTCAACGGCCTGTCCGCTGATGTCATGCCGGTAACGGGTTATATGGGCTTCTGGCGTGGTGAGCGATTCATTGCACAGATAGCGGACTTCGCGCAGCGCCAGTCCACGGCCGTCGACAACATTCAGGGTCGGGGTGTGGCGATGAACATTGACGCTCATTGCGCACCTCCTTGAACCGGCAGGTCGGGCTGGGTGTCGTTTTCGTCTTCGGTGATGGTGTACCAGGGATGCCAGGTGTGACGGCGTTCGTCTCCCTTGGCATTGATGACGCGAATGAGTCGACCCAAGGGGTCATGGAAATACTGATCACAGAGACTCGATTTACGCAGGGATTCGTCATTGATGTAGCGGTGCCGGTCACTGAAGTACGGCCGATAGGTTCGTGTCACCAGGCCCTTGTTGTCGTATTCGATGCGCTCGCTGACACGCCAGCGAAGGTTGACTTCGTGCTCCTGCGGTTTGTCGTCTGCCCACTTCAATGTGCCGTCTTCGTCGACCGCTAAAGCTGTTCCTTGCCCGGCTTTCTGTTTGCTTTGCAATGACCGGCCAAAGCCATCCCAACTAGCGACAACGATGCGGATCTGCGTGTTTTCAGAATCGTCGGGGTATCGATCCGACTGCAAGGTGGCGCAGTGAACCGGTTCGCGCTGCGCGCTGTCGATCTTCGTCTGGAGTGCTTGTTCATAAGGTGTTTTTTTTCTGCCGCGACGGGCCAGACGCGCGCGGGTGCTGGCGCGGATTTGCCCACCGGGCAGCAGATCCCCTTTCGCAACAGCCTCTTTGCACTCGTCCTGTTCCTGCTGGGTTGTGAGCGCCACCTGTCCCATCCAGCTGAACGCATCATAGAAATAGGCGCTGGCGACTTGCTGTAGTGCCTGCTCCGGGTTGTCGATAGCGAGGTCAGGCCGGCCGTGATAGCGACGGATATAACGTGAGAGCGGCGCGAACCCGATGGTGCCATCGGCGTTGCTTTTGAAATGGCTGATGGCGTGAACCTGTCCGAATGCATCGAACGACGCTTCCTGAACAATGCTATTGGTGTCGGTGATGCGAGTGGGCTGGAGCAGTCGGTAGTCAATGTTGGAGGCGGTGGTCGTGCAGTTGTCCGGCAGCTTGAGGCCAGTGGTCAGGCAGAAATAAGGGTCATGGGTAAAGGTGGTTGGCCCCTGTTGCGAGCTCTGTTTAACGCTCACGGGTTTGAAAAATCCCTCCAGCTTTTTGTACGTCACGAAGTCGCGTCGTACCGACCAGAGTTTGTCCTGCTTGTCCCACTCTGCGTCGCAGGGTAAGGCGATGGGCATTTTTTTATAGCCGGCGAGTTCCAGGCGTTGAGGCAAATCAAAGGACGCATCCTGCGATTTGAGTAAGCCGTAAACGTCCAGCGCCAACTCATTGAGTTCGGCTGTTTCCGTGTGATCGAGCAACGCTTCGATGCTGGCCTGCCCATCCGTAAAGGGACCACTGGCATCCGGTTTTCTATACCGTTGAAGAGACAGCCCGGTCATGACCTGTCGGGCTTTCCATGCCGCCGACGCGCTCAGTATCAGCAGCGCCTCATGGTTGATGGCCGCAGGCGCCAAGCCATCGGCCAGCGGTGCTTTCGGCAGTTTCAACGCATTGCTCCGTTGCAGATAAGGCAGGCCCAGGCGCCTATTCTGCGGGGTGTTGATGTGGATGAATTGGGCTTTATGTTCGGTCACGTAATAGAACTGTTGGGCCTCGTCATGGGCATCGCCCCAGCATTTTTTCTCCCAGGAATCGGTGAAGGGACAGGCATCGTCCGCTGTGGTGCGCCGGGCGTAGCTGATCTCCAGATGGTGAGTCAGGTAACCGTAAGCGTCCCAGTTCAGATTGACGGTGTGGGTGCAATGCGGGTCTTGCGGGAAGCGCTCGTACTGATAGTGAATCGACTCCACCAACACCGGGTGCAGGATCGAATAAGGGCTGTGCCTGCCCATGCCCTTGAGTTCATTGACCTTGTAGCGATGGTGTTGCACCGAATACGGAAACTTTGCCAGGTCTCCCTGATCCTGGCCGTAAACTTCCACCCGCAAGACACGTCCGTTCAGCGCCCGGGCGATTTCGCGCCGTCGGGCGTTCTGCAGGGTTTCTTTGAGCGGCACCGCTTTTTCGTCGCTGAAATCTCGATCATGGATAACGGGATCAACGTCGTTGCCGACGTGGAACCAGGTTTTGGTCAGTGTCGGTGCGGTCTGCGGACTGCTCGCTTTATCACTGCCCATGTCGGTTTGCACGATCAGGCCGAAGCCCCGGAATTCGCGTTCGGTCCCGTCGTAGAAACCGCGCCGATACTTGAATGTCTGGATCAGGCGATTCCCGGTGATTTCGTCGAGTCGAGTCTGCTGTTTGACCAGAAACAACGGAAACGGCAAGCGTGAAACCGCCGGTTTTTTGTTTTTGCGTAGCTGCTTTTTTTCGTCCAGCCACTCTTGTGCCGAACTGCGGTATTTGAGGTTGCCGGCAGCGCCCATGTTGTTGTTGGTCGATTGCAGCAAATAGGGTTTGGTGCTGACGAAATCGCATCGCCAATGCTGTGGCGTTGCCCCGGGTGCGCTGAAAACCAGACTGGAACAACCGAGTCCTTGCAGGTCGGTGGCGCTGACCTGGCAGAAGCGGTCATAGCGCAATCCTGCGGGCCATGGCACGTCGAACGCCGGGCTCAGACCATTGCCGCACAAATTCATGAAAATGCGCGCGCAGTGGGGTTCCAGATAAATAAGGTCGGCGCTTCCCGAACCGTCCAGATCGGCCAGCAGAAGACGTGATGCATCGAATGCTTCCAATGACAGTTCCGGTGTGGCGATCACCCGACCTTTGCCGAAGCGCCCGCGACCGAGGTTGGGCCAGCATTTCACTTCGGTACGGCGGATACGCACCAGCTGCTGTTGCCCGCTGCCCAGAATGTCGCTGAAGGCCACCAGTTCACTGGATAAGTTGCCGGGCAGGGGCAGATCATCCTCATCATCCGCGCGGTCGACTTCGGTTGCACCGGCGAAGCCCGCGCCTTTGCGGTTGGCATACAGGCGAACACTGCGCGGGCCAAGCATCACCAGATCGTTGAGCCCGGCGCCCATCAGATTGGCCAGTTGCCCTTGAGGATGGAAGAACTCGGTCGGAACGGCGTCAAGCGCGGTGAAGTTCGACCAGGTGCCGTTGGGTTTCAATGTGAAGAAACCACTGAGCCCCGGTTGTGCCAGGATCCAGTCCGGGCGACCGTCTGCATTGAGGTTGCCTAGGCACTGGCGGACGGGGCTGCGGCTGTCGGCTGACGGGATTTGCGGCAAATCGCTCAACGCCTTGTACGTGACACGATCTCCGCCGTCGTCATCGCGTATCGGCTGGCTATAGCGCCAGCTTTTGTCAGTACGGTGCAGCACGCCGGGCAGTCCTTCCCCCAGCAGGTCGACGAACTGAAAGCGCTGCTGGTGATTGAGCCCGGACAGCGCCTCGAACGGTTTGAAGCGCTGAATGTCAGGTTCTAGTGTGAAGTCGGTGTAGGTGAATTCGAGGGGCGGATGAAGTTCATCGGTGCTTTCGCCGTAAGCCTGGTTCAGCGCTGCGCTCAGGCAGCTATAGGAAGGGGGGCGGGTCTGATACTCGATCAAGGTGCGGCGAACCAGCACCGGTTCGGACCCCATGGAGGATTCGTCGGGGAAGTGATGAAACATCAGGATCTGTTGGCATAAACGTCGTGTGCTGAGTTCAAACCCATAGGCGAAATCCGAAAACGGATCGCTACGAACCGGCGATGTTTTTGTTGCCCGATACGTCGGTTTTTCATTCAGTGCGGTGCTGCGTTCGCCGTAGTCGAAAAGCAACTCGAAGTGCCAACGTACATCCTTGATTCCGCCGACTTTGCATAGGTACAACTGAGCCTCAGCTTCAAAATTGCCGTAGCTCACTCGCTCAAGGTAACGCTGGGCACGGCTGTCGGCAGGGCCCGGCGTCGAGGCCGGGTCGGCGTTGTACTCATACACAATATGCTCGCCATGAGGGTTCACGCTCTCTTCAAGCAGCCACTCGCCCACACGCGAGAGCGCATCGGGATCCGCGCGACGTGCCGATGGCGTTTTTCCGAACAGATGTTGGCTGCCGTCGGCGTTATGGATCAGCCAGAAGCCCGGTTCGTCTTTTGCGCTGGACCAATGCTCAATCTGATTGAAAGCGGATTCAATGCGCGGGCGATAACGCACGACCGTGTGTACCACCTGCTGTGTGCCGTCGCTGCACAGTGCTTGGCGGGACTGGATTGCGCCGGTTGTCCGGTTCCGTTCAGGCATAAGGACCTCGCCGTCAGGGCCGAGGAGTAAATCATCACGGGTGTAGGCCGGAGCGCCCAGCTGAGTGCGTCGTGAAATGATCGGCAGTGTGAGTTTCCAACCCAGTCCGAAAACCCCGTTGCCTTGAGTGCTGCTGTAACGCAAGGCAAGCGCCGGAGCGTATCCGCGACCGGGTGAAACGGGCAAAGCAATCTCGCAGGAAGCGGTCCCGCTTGAACCGATAGCACCCAGGCCGTTACCGATGCCTTGAATCGCCCCTCCGCCCTTGGGCAAGGTCGGAGGGGTGACAGGGAGGGCGGCGTGTTCGCTCATTGCGCACCTCCATGTACCCTGGCCGTGTACTGCACGTGCACGATGATATCGGTCAGGGATTCGAGCATGCTTTTCTGAGCAGCATGATGGGGGAATGACAACTGCCACTTGGATATCGCACCGGTGTATTCAAACGGCAGGTAGCGCTCGTCCTGGAAAGTCAGGGTGAACAGGCCGCTATCGTCGATGCCCGTCGACAGGGCGATTTGCTGATTGGCCCGCAGGCTTTTCATCGCCGTCTTGTCGGCACCGGGCATGACCACTTCGCTGTCGGTCTGGGTCAGCGTGGCACGGATATCGTCATAAGGGCCGAGGATGGCCGGCAGGGAAATGCTGATGCGCTTGATCCGGCGCAGGCAATGCCCCGGGTAATCGTTTTCAAACAGGCCCGTCGTCAATTCAAACTCGCATGAGCCCGTCTCCAGCAAGGTGGCCTTCATTCCTTTGATGGTCGTGTTGTCGGCTGCGAGCGCATCGTCCCAGGGTTTGTTGATCGATTGCGCAGGCGGAACGGTGATGTTTTCCTTCGGGTGGAGCTGGCGTAACGACACGGTCTTGCGGATTTCAAGTTCACGCTCGTTACCCAGCAACCAGGCATTTTTCATCCTCATCAAGGCCAGCTTCATGCGCTCGCCAGGGCCGAGCCCACGGTAGGTGCTGTTCCAGCTCTGGTTCTGGAAGAACGGTTGGGTGGTGACGTCGGCCGTCTCGTAGCGCCAGCTCCGTTCGGTGAACTGGCACAGGGAGAACGTCGAGTCATACACCTGGTAGTAGAAGCTGGAGAGTTGGTGGGTGAACCACTGGTACAGCTGTGAGTTGGTGAAGCGTTGGCTAAGAAAATCGTAGGAAGCCCGGGCTTGAGCCAGCGACGTCTGCGTCTGTTGCAGCAGCAGGCGTGAAGCGGTCTCTCGTTCAACTTCCACGGCCAGTTGTGCATCAATCTGGGCGATTTCGAGTGTTGCCTGGTCGCGGGCGAGGGTCCAATCCTGATGGCGGCGTCGATACTGTGCGGCACGCTCCAGGGCTTCGCCCGCGCCGTAGGCTGCGGTTGCAACCCCTTGTTGCATGGCCATCATCGCGAGCTCGCCGCCCTCCAGGCGAGCCCCACCCGTTGCCAGGCCAACTATGTTGGGCACCACTTTCAAGCCCTGACCGCCGGCATGAGCCGCATGGGCGCCGGCTTCAGCGATGCGCCCCTCCAGATGGAACGCGGCGGCCGTCACTTCTTCCTGGTTGACGACTTCGTTGACTCGCTGGCTGAAGTCATCACGGCGGTTTTCGACGATGGCTTTACTGGCCAATAACGCTTCGCGGGTTTTCTGATCGATCTTCAGCGCCTGGGTCTGCAGGTCGACCGCCACGGTGGCGATGTCCCAGAGGTGCTGTTGCTGAAGTTCCTGATAGCTGGCCTGCTCGCTGCGTTCGATGAACGACATCAGCGTTTCGCCGAACTGAATCACGGTGTCTACCGCGTTCATGGCATGGGCATGCAGGGCACTGAAACGGTAAGGCGGGATCTCCGTGCCCAGACGTTGGGCCAGGCCGGGCTCCGCAGCGCGAGAAGGATTGGCGCCGAGGTGTTTGTTTGCAACAGCGGGCGATGCGAAGAGCGCAATCCTCAGGGGGCGACCCACAATGTCGAGGTTATGCCGGAGGTTGTGCAGGCGGCTTTCGAGTTTTTCCCAGCGTGGGAGCAGCACAGGGTTGAAGGGCAAGCGTGAATGCGCTGCGTCGATCGCGTGAGCAGAATGTGAGTGGACGTAAG
Organism: Pseudomonas sp. UMAB-40; assembly: GCF_900095275.1. Lineage (NCBI taxonomy): Bacteria > Pseudomonadati > Pseudomonadota > Gammaproteobacteria > Pseudomonadales > Pseudomonadaceae > Pseudomonas > Pseudomonas sp. UMAB-40. The sequence continues at coordinate 162,601 of NZ_LT607567.1, read as the reverse complement.
GGCGAACACACACTTGAGGGGCCCGCTGCGGGTCTGTCGTTGTCGGTAGGTGCTTGCCGTCTTCCCCCAGTTTTTTCTCAAACGCACGCAGTTGTGCATTGGGCTCCTCGCTAAATGCTTTCAACGTGAGTGGGGCCCATAGATCGGTTTGCCTGATATCCGGTCGCGGGCCCAACAGATCCTGGGCGCGCAGGTACCAGAGCTTCGCGTCGGTCAGGCTGTCGGGGGACAACTGGCGGTACGCGGTGTCGCCGCGATTGAGCAGAATATCGAGGTAGAGCATGTACAGGGCTTTGCGAAAGTGCACGGGATGACTCAGGGCAATCTGGTGCGGATCTTGTGGTCCCTGGAGCGCGTAGCTGGGTTGGCCGGGCCTGGGAGTGCCGGTGATCAGGGGCACCGCGTTCCAGTAGTCAGGGTTGCTGTCACGGACGGCTTTTCGGGCGGGATTGAACAGGTACTGCAACCAGCGTTCGGCTTCACCGTATTGGCGCTCCTGGTTAAAGCGGTGTGCCACCAGCCAGGGCAAGTAAAGAAACAACTCGACGAAATAGCGGCCGTAGGCGCCGTAGAAGTCCAGTTGCTCAGGTGATTTACCGCTCTCGATGGGTGGCTCTTGCAGGTGCTGGGAGGACCAGCTCAGCAAGGTGTCCATGCTGTCTTCTGCCCGCTCGATCAGGTGTCTGGCGAAGGTGATGTTCATTCGGATGGGTTGGCGCTTTTCGGACGCCGGAAATTCGATGAATTCGCTGGCACCTGATGTGTTGCCCTGGCCGGGTTTAATGCTGGGTGCTGTCGGCGAGCCAGATGCGTACCTGAACTGCAGCATTTTTTCCTTGGAATAAGGCCAGCATTCGAGAAGCTTGAGAAGGGTGCCGTCGTGATCGAGGTCCAATTTGCTACGTGGAATTACTTTTGACGTAATCAATGCATCTTTATCGATAGAGGCCCACAGGCAGAAATCGAAAAAGGGAAGACTCACATCTTCACGTTCAAACTCGCCAAGGTGTAATGCGATGCAGAGCGAGGAAGAGGATTGATCGCTGGTAGCAATGGTTCGTGTGTATGCCTTCAATTTCTGCAGGGGCATGCCAGCGGTTGTTCCGGTCGAACAGTACCCTTGCACACAGGTCTGCGGCGTACTCCAGCTCCCGTCATACTTTTTGAAACACAGGTTCAGACGAAACAAAGGAAAGGTTTTTTGCTGGTTGTCTTCGTTGCTCGCCTGATCCTGAAAGACGCATTCCGCCCAGATCACATACAAGCGCTTGTTGAACATGACCGGGCGAATGGTGTGTTCAATGGCGCTGTCTGAAACCGGCAGGTTGATGCGGTGCCAGTCAGACCACGCTTGCGGTTCCGGCGCATCGTATTGGGCCGTCCGGGAACCGGGCACGAAGGGGCGACAGGCCATGTCCAGCGAGCGCCAATACCACGTATTGGCTGCACGGGCCTTGGCAATGAAGTAATAAGTGCTGTTGGCGAAATCGTTGCCGTCGATGTAGCCGTTGACGATTTGCAGGTTGGCCACTTCCTCCAGTCTGTTCAGATAGGCCAGCACCGCCGTGTCCACGGACTCGGCCGTGAGCTGGTTGCGGTTGAGGTCGTTTTCCAGTTGCTCGAAGCTGTCGGTTCGGGTCTTGCGCAACGTTGGATCAAGGTAGGTTGCCGGGAAGTAATAAAGGCGCTGATTGGCCGCCCACGGCTGGTAGTGATGCATGACGGTGCGCCAGGTGTCGACCTGGTCGGCTGGAATCTGCGCGGTGTGATAGCCCGGTTCCATGTTGGCCAGAATGCTGTTGATGTATTGCTGAAGGCTGGCAATGGCACAGGCCACCGGGCTGGTTGGCACGTCCTGGCTGACCAGTACATCGAGCAACCAATAGTGGTAAAGGTCATCGGCCGTCTTGAGGTGCTTTTCGATCTTCAAGGTTTTCAGCGTCTGGTCTTGCGGAGCAATCGCAGACAGATAAAGCCCCAGCTGCGCATCCCGCAGGCTTTCGTTAAGTTGTTTTTCAATAGCAACAGACATGTTCATTCCTTGAGCATGTATCGGGATTAGTGACTGGCCGCCATGATGGCTTCACCGACTGTCTTCCATTGAGCTGCCGAACTGTCGCTATCGAGAGTCGCAGCGCCAAGCAGCGCGGTCGTGCCAAGCCCGGTGGCTTTGCAGGCGCTGTGACAGCGCATGACCCAATCGATGTCCTTTATTGTCTGGGCCTTCTTGAACGGCAACTGCGAGGTGAGCACGGTGACTTCAGCCGCTGTCCAATTCAGTAACTGGGCCAGACGTTCGTTGACCACGACTGCCTCGCGACCAAAGAAATTGGCGAACTCCAGGTAACTCAGCAGGTTTTCTTCTGGCTGCTGATACGTGCTCATGAAGTGGTTGAAGCGATCGAACAGGTACAAGGTTTTGAACGATAGCTTCAGCTGTCCATCCGGTGTGTCCAGCCAGCGGGCAGTGCTCAGCAGTGCGCGCAATGCCTTGTTGCTCAATTGCAATCGGACAGCGGCCTCGGTGTGGCGCAGAAGCGGATGCAATGTGCGCGCAAGCTCATGGGAGTCTTTTGAGTCCAGCGCTGCGGTGAGAATCTGATGGACTGACAAATTCGTCCATATCACCACGTCTTTGGCACAGTTCATGGGCAGGAGGAAAGTTTCCTGCAGAAACACTTCGATCAGATGCTGCTGACGATCATGGGCCAGCAAGAGAAGCTTTTTGAGTTTCAGCTTGATCTCGTCTTTGAGCTTCCGGTTTTTCTCGGGGTCGGCGTCCAGTTTGATGTGGGTGTCATCGACGACTTGGTTCAGTGCGGCGGTCAACGTCTGCGGTACATCGTGTTTGATTGAGGGGGCGAAATCTTTTACCAGCCCGTTGTCATCAAGCAGCGTATTCGCCAGCTTCGCTCGCCAATCAACTTTTCTCGGCAATGCCAGCGCCGCCCATTCTTGTGCAGTAACCACGCTCGTGCGCGTGTCGGCCCTGAGTTTGGTGAGGTACTGCTGCAAGTCCCCCAACGGATAATCGGTGCTCGACTGCAGTTCAAGAACACGTTGCAGCATGGGGATGTCGTAGGCGGACTCTTTGATCCAGCGAGTTATCCAGTCCAATTGCATCAGGACACCGAGGAGGTGATCGCCGGTTGCCAGGCTTTTGAAAGTGTTTTCCCCTCCCAGCAAATAGGCCAGCGTCGAACTTTCGCTGATCGAGAGACCGAACATTCGCGCGATGCGTGCCTGGCGATAAATGGATGACAGCGTGGGCAAATCACACTTGAGTGAACCCAGGTGTTTCTGCGTATTTTTGACGACCCGCAATAGCGAATCCTCTGTCAAAGGCAAGCCCAGGCTGATGCTCAGGTGTTGGAGAAGGGTGTGAGAAACGGGGTCCGAATTATCCGCCCGAAACGCGCGACCATCGACCATCAGCGGTGTGTCGAAGACCCTGGCCTGATTGAACACCTTGTCGAACAGAGTGATTTTATCGCCGGTCGCGCAGGGGGATACCTGGTACAGCAGCGCGCTGAATTCTTCAGCCGTGATCGAGTACCTGCGATTCAGGTAACGATAAACACCGAGGGCCTGGAGGGCGTCGCTGTCGAGTTGCATCAGGGCATTACGTGGTCGTTTCGATTCAAATGCGCCGCATAGCAGGCTGTCCAGATCAGTGAAAGAAATGTTGAGCCAGCGCTGGAGGCGAATCATTCGATGCAGGCGTTCGAGTTGGTTCTCGGTCACATTCGCGATGACCCCGGGGCTTTTTTCTGTGTCCAGCGACAGGCTTTTTTCAGTGACCGCGAGTGGACCGTTTACGTAACGGGCACCGTAGGGCTGAGAGTAGGGCGCCGCCAATAAGTAATGCGCAGAAGTGTGGGGCGCGTATTTGCCTTGCGCCAGCAATGCCTCCAGTTGCTCGGCTTTAAGTTCGGTTCGGTCAAGGAAGGGTTGTGTTTTTTTCAGGTCGGAAATGGATGTAATGCCGTAGATCTTTTCCCAGTAATAGTCTTTTTGTGTGCGCTGTTCTTCGAGGGGGAGTGTGGCGAGCGCCGCGTCTGACAGCAGTTTTTGGGCCCATGGCCGTTCTGTCAGCAACGCTTGTTGTTTCGGGCTCAGGCCGGACATCAGCCCCTGAGCCTGATCGGAGGAGGTGTTCTGCACCGTGCCAAACCGGGATCCGTAGTATTGCGTGACAGGCAGGTATTCGCTGACGAGGTAATTCAGCTCTCCGAGCATCGGTTTGTCCGCGCCCAGTCCCAGCACGCACTGATGATGGAAAAACTCGTAAGGAAGGGCAAAGGGGTAATACCGTTGCGCCAGAACGTCATAGGTCGATTTGCCTTTGTCATCGGTGGTTTTCAGCGCGTCCTGGATATTCTGGTCCAGGACCGCATTGACGATGCCGAGCATCGGTTGCGCGGTGAAGGTGCTTTGCTGATCAATCGACAGATCAGCGAGATCCGGCCGGCGTTTTCCCAGCGTGATCCGGTTGGCTTTTTCTTCCGCTGATGACGAGGCACTGGATTCCAGCCGCAGGGCAAAACGGTACAGCGCTCTCAGGTAGGCGACCGGTGAATCGATGGCGGCAATCGAATCGTTCTTGCAAGCGTCGTCCCAGTTTTCCTTGAACAGATGGGTGTAGGTGGGGCCCTGTTTTTCGACGGCGCGAATGCCCAACGGATGCCACTGGTCCTGCGCCGTTCCGTCCGACGTCCGCTGCTCCCGGTAAAGGTGGCTGATCTGGGCGGCGTAACATCTGGCGTCGTTGTAGAGCGCTGCGCTGTTGATGGCCTCGTGCGTTTTGAGACTCTCGTGAACGCTGATCGCGACGTCCAGACGATCCTTGAACTCGGCTTCGGTCATCCCGGTGATGTCGAACACCGAGGTGATTGCCGGCGAGGCCTTGAATAGTTCCGCCAGTTCTTTTGATTTGCCGTCCGGGGCGTAGGCCTCGATCAACGTATCGAGCAGAGATTTTTTTGTGTTATCGGCAGGTGTGCTGACGACGGGAGTGTCGACCATGTCGATGGGCCTCCAATGAGTGGAGATATCGACATTACGGTGTGACATGCGGAGGCGCTGTCAGCACATTCATTCGACGAGAGCCGGAAGTTTCGCCACTTGGCAGGGGACTGGGGCGGCACGTATGTAGGACTACGCCGTGGGGCTGCTAGCCTAGGACCTCGCCCCGTTATTTCGATAATCGTCGGGGATATACCAAGGCCTTGAAGCACATGCGATGGCGATGTTTGAAGAGGACTTTGCCGGAAGAATATTGCCTTTTGATGCCGCCGCGAGAGTTCGGGGCGCATATATCTGAATGCTAGCCGCTATTCTGCGACTTTCTTACCAGTCTTGGCTGGTCTCGGCGTAACCGCCTTCACTAAATCATCAAGCAGCGCTTTGCCCATCGCCGTCAAATAGTGTGCAGCCCTGTGGACACTTTGTGGGCGTTACGGGTGGGGAAATGCAGCAATTGTCCTCGTAAAAAATGACGAAGCCCTTTATTTAAAGGGCTTCTGAGGGGGGATGGATAGCTGCGGTGCTTTAGACCCTGAAATGACTCACCATCATCTGCAACTGATTCCCCAACCGCGCCAGTTCAACACTGGATGCCGCGGTTTCGTCGCTGGCGGCGGCGGTCTGTTCTGACACGTCGCGCACGTTGATGATGCTGCGGCTGATCTCTTCGGCCACGGCGCTTTGTTGCTCGGCAGCGGCAGCGATCTGCTGGTTCATCGACTGGATGTTGGACACGGTGCGGGTGATGTTTTCCAGCGACACGCCAGCCTTGCGGGTCAGGGCCACGCTGCTGTCGGTCAGGGCGCGGCTGTTGTTCATCACGTTCGACACTTGTTGAGTGCCATTCTGCAGACCGGCCACCAGGCCTTCGATTTCTTCGGTGGATTTCTGTGTGCGCTGGGCCAGGCCACGGACTTCGTCGGCAACCACCGCAAAACCACGACCGGCTTCACCGGCACGCGCGGCTTCAATGGCGGCGTTGAGGGCCAGCAAGTTGGTCTGTTCGGCAACGGCCTTGATCACGTCCATGACGCTGCCGATCTTGTCGCTTTCCTGTTGCAACACGCTCATGGCTTCGGTGGAGCGTGCCACTTCGCTGGCCAGTCGCTCGATCTGGGCGATGGCTTCGTTGACCACTTTATCGCCTTCGCGAGCCTCGCCGTCAGCGGCGGCTGCGGCCTGGGAGGCTTCTTCCGCGTTGCGCGCGACTTCCTGCACGGTGGCGGTCATCTCGTGCATGGCGGTGGCCACCTGATCGGTCTCGATTTTCTGGCTGTTGACGCCGGCGCTGGTTTGCTCGGTGACGGCGGACAATTCTTCGGCGGCGCTGGCGATCTGGGTGACGCCGTCGCGGATGCCGCTGATCAAGTCACGCAGGGTCACTCCCATGCGCGCGATGCCTTGCTGCAACACGCCGAGTTCGTCGCGGCGCGTCACTTTGACGTCCTGGGACAGGTCGCCGCTGGCGATGCGTTCGACCACGGCCAGGGTGTCGCGCAACGGGCGGGTGATCTGACGGGTGATGATGACCGCAGCAATGATGCCCACCAGCAACGCCAGCAATGTGCTGATCAGCTGCAATGTGCGCGCCTGGGCGCTTTCGGCGTCACGACGATCGAGCTGGATCTGATACAGCTGATCGCTCAGGGTCACGATCGCGGCGCCCTGGTCAGTCATTTCCTTGCGAGCCTGCACGGCATCGGTGTTGGCGGCTTTATAGGCGATCAACGCGTTGCGGTAGTTGCCAAGTGCGGTTTCCAGCTGACGCAGGGCGTCTTGCTGGGTCTCGGCGAAATGCACGTTCAGCGGTTTCAGGCTGGCAATCGCCGCATCCAGTTGGACGACGGCTTTTTGCTCGGTCTCGGCATTGGTGGTGGCGGTGTAGCCGCGCACTTCGTAGCGCGCCAGGATGAACGCTTCCTTGGCGGCGGTGACGGCCTGGAACTGTTCGAAACGCTGATCGCTCAAAGGCATTTGTTGTACGCGGGTGCTGATGACATCGATCAGCGTGCTGGCTGTTTCAGCATTGGCGCCCATGGTGTCGCGAGCGCTGTTGCCGGTGCGGTAGGCGCTGCGCATTTTGTTCAGCGACGTCTTGTAGGCGTCGATGTAAGTGCCTTGCTCTTTGAGCAGCTTGAGGTTTTCCGGGCTCTTGAACTTCGACAGCAGCGATTGTTGCTGAGCGGAAAAGGCGTCAAGGGTGGTCTGGACGTTCTGAGCGGCGGTTTCATCGCCGTTGGTCAGCATGTACTGCAGGCGAACCACACGAAGCTTGGTCAAGCCGGCGTTGAGCTGGGTGATGTCGCTCATCCAGTTGCTGCGGTCAATCAACCCGCCCAGGCTCGTCCAGCCGGTCAGGGCCAGTACGCAGGTCAGTGCCAGGACCAGGCCGAACCCCAGGCCCAGTTTCATGTTCACGCTGATGTTGCCGAACCAGCTATTCATCAAATTCCTCCAGGAACGTTGCGCTTTCGATCGTCGGTTGGCTGGAAGATTGTTGTTTTTTTAGGTGCCAGCAAGGGTGTGTAGCAGGTCTGTATCGGCAGCAATCGCGAGAGCTGAAAGGATTTTGTCGGACAGATCTGTAACAAGATTTCTGGGGCGCCTTAAGCTTTTTTTCACATGGGTTTCACCCGCTGCTGACGCGCGCGACTCTACCCTCGCGGCACCTAATGACAGTGATGCATGCCGGCGAGGCGGCTTGATGTGGAATTGAGACTGAGTCTGTTCGGGATAAAACGCTCAATTAAACTGGGCCGGTTGACCCGCTACCGAAACACGGCCGTGGTGCTGGCATCGGCGCTGCTGGTGATTCCATTGACAATCTGGCTGTTGCAGCCAGCCGCCATACCGGACTTGGCGCATGGCAATGTGGCGGGCGCACGAGCGTTGGCCGCCGACTGGGCCAAAGGCGATGTGATTGTGCTGGTGCGCCATGTCGAGCGCTGTGATCACTCGAAAGCCGCGTGCCTGAGCGGCAACGATGGCATTACCGATCGTTCGCGCAGCGTCGCGGTGAGCGTCGGTGCACGGTTTGAACAGATGGGGCTGGACAAGGCCGATATCTACAACAGTCCGATGATTCGTACGTCGCAGACGGCCAGTTACATGTTCAACAAAGTCGCGCTTGGCGAGGATTGGTTGGTCAGTTGCAAAGGCACGATGCTGCGTGATGCCTTGGCGCATAAAGTGGCGGGTCGCAACCTGATCTTGGTAACCCACAGCGAATGCATGGCGCAACTCGAGAAGGATCTCAATTTGTCCACTTCTACACTCGGCTACGGCGCTTCTCTGTTCATCTCCACCCAAACACCTCAAGCACCGCGTATGCTCGGTTTCATTGAAGCTTCCGACTGGCGCTCGGTGACCACCGAATGAGTTTTCCCTCTGGATCAGGACACACGATGCTGACTTCTTCCCGCAACCGCTTTTACTGGGCGAACTTCGGTATCCCGTTGGCCTGCGCGGCCGTGGTTTTCCTGATGTTCGACATGACCCGGATCGACATCGCCTTCAGTAATCTTCTGTTTGATCCGGTCGCCCAGATCTTCCCGCTCGACAAGGTTCACTTTTTTGAAAAGCTCACCCACAAGTGGGCGCGCATCATTCCGAACTGGACCGCCGAGATTGCCCTGATCGGCGCGGTGCTGTCGTTTGTCTGGCCGCTGATCGACATTTCAAAGCATCCGCGTCTCGGTGGTTTTCTGGAGCGGAGCAAAGCGGCGCCGGTGCTGCGATTTGCCTACGGACATCGTCGGGATTTCCTGTTCGTCGTCTTCGCGTTTGCCATTTGCACCGGTGTGATCCATTTCCTCAAGTCGCACACCAGTGTGTACTGCCCGATTGAAACGACCCTCTACGGTGGGAAGTTGCCTCATGTGGAGTGGTACAACAACTTCCAGTTGTTCAGGGAAGCCGGTGATGGCCGTTGCTGGCCGGGTGGCCATGCTTCCGGCGGCTTCACCATGCTCGCGCTGTACTTCGTGGCTCGCCGCTACCGCTGGCGCTACTCCAAAGCGCTGATGTACGGCGCGTTGCTGCTCGGTTTCGTCTATGGCACGACGCGGGTCCTGCAAGGCTGGCACTACATGTCCCACACCTTCTGGGCCGGGATCTTCGTGTGGCTGGCCTGTTTGCTGACAGCGTTGCCGTTTTACGGCCGAGCGCGACTGGAGATGCCGGTGCTGCAAAAGGCTGAAACGCCAGCCGCTGAGCCGCTTACTGATTTACAAAGTAATAAGCCTGACGCCCCACCTTCATGGTCTTGAGCACTTTCAATGGCGCGGCCGGTTCGGTTTCGCCGGACATGACCGCCACGTTGGCGGGTGAGTCCGCCAGAAACTCATGCAGTTGCGCCTCGGTGTCCAGGCCCTTGAGCACTTGCCGGGTGTAGAACACGCTGGCACCGCCCACCCGTTCGTTGGCCTGGAACAGAGCGATGTGTTGCCCGTTGGCCTGCATCGTCTGGATCTGTGCGGTCAACGGCAGGAACGACAGTTTGCGGTCCGCATGGGGCAGCGCCCATTGAGCGGCGGCCAGGTAGCTGCCAATCATCAACGCGATCACGCCAATGGCTGCGCCGCGCCGATGCCGTGCGATGTGCCCCAACAGGTTCGAGGCACCTTCGCGCATCTTCAGCCGCTCGAACAGAACGCCCGCATACTCCGCCGCAATCACCGCCGCCGCGGGCGTCATCGACATGAGATACACCGTGCGCTTGCTCGACGCCAACGTCAGCATCACAAACTGCGCCACGATCCACAGGGTGAAAAACAGCAAATAACGATTGGCCATCAGGCTTTTTCGAAAATGCCACAACCCCAGGTACACCAGAATATTCCACGGAAGAAACGCTTGGGGTAGCTTGGCCAGGTAGTAGTAGAACGGTTCGTAATGCCCGGCCTCGACGAAGGATCCACTGAAGCGCCCGACACTGTTGGTCAGCAGCACTTCCCCTACGGCCGGCGCGCCACCACGCTGATACAGCACCGCGAGCCAGATCATCAGCGGGATCAATCCAGCAAGCGTCAGTAAACCGGGGCGCAACCAGTCGGAGATTTTCAGACGCCTGTCCATCAAGGTCTCGGCCAGCAGATAGACGAAAATCACCACGCCCGGCATCGCCAGGCCCAGGACGCCTTTGCTCAATGTGGCGATAGCGATTCCCGAGGCGAACAGCAGCGCGTTGCCGGGCGCCGATTGTCGCTGCCCCTGAAAGAACGCCAGCAACGCCATGCTCACGCCGAGGGCGAGCAACGCGTCTTCACCGACGCCGCGGACATTGCTCCAATAACTGGCCATGGTTGCCAGAAAGATTCCCGCCGTCCAGGCAATCGCCCTGGGCCGGCCGAACCGCCGCAGCATCGTGTACAACAGCATCACGCTGAACAACCCGGCGAACGCCGAGGCCAGTCGCACCGCCCACGGCGTGCCGCCAAATGCACGGATGGCGCCGGCATCCAGCCACAAGCTCAAAGGTGGTTTTTCCAGAAACGGTTCGCCGAACAAACGGGGCGTCACCCAGTCGTTGTCCAGGTGCATCTGCATGGCGATCCCGGCAACCCGGGCCTCGGTGGACCCTTGAAGTTGATGATTGCCCAAGGCAAAGAAAAACAGCAGGGCAGCCAGTAGAAACAGTGAAATGGCGGGACGCGACATAGGCTTCTGGCTACCAAGCAGGTGGACCGGGAAGCCCGAGCATACGGGGCGAATGCTTAATGAAGTGTGAACGGCCGCGAAGTATTACGCGAGGCGCCTGGACCAGCGCTGTTCCGGGGTTTCAAAGCGATCGTTGATCAATGCGGTCAACACGTGATCCTGCCAGCGCCCGGCGATACTCAGGTAGGCCTTGGCGTAGCCTTCACGTTCAAATCCCAGGCGCTCCAGCAGCCGCGCGCTGCGTTCATTACCGGGGATGTAATTGGCCATGATCCGGTGCAGTTTCTGCTCATCGAACATGTAGCCGATGCCGGCTTCCAGTGCTTCCTGCATCAAGCCCTGGCCCTGACGGGATTCGTCGATGTGGTAACCGAGATAACACGCCTGAAACGCTCCGCGAGTGATGCCGCTGAAATTGCAGGCGCCGATCATCTGGCCGTTGTCCGGGTCCAGCAGCGCGAAATGCACCGCCAGGCCGGCCTCGAACGCGCTGGCTTGTACCTCAAGGCGCGGACGAATGTTTTCAGGGCTGTGGTAATCGGAGGGACGAATCGGCGACCACCGGGCAAGATGCCTTTGGTTGCGTCGGTAGAAATCGCTTTCCAGTGCCGCCTGTTCGGGGGCGAGCACCGCCAGCGTCAAGCGTTTGCAGGGCAGGGACAACAACGGCATAGGGCGCTCCGGTTCGGGGGGATCGTCGCGCAAGCATCACGTGGCCAACGGAAAAACTCAAACCGCCAGGGGCAATGTCACGATAAAGGTGCTGCCTTTGCCGTCGCCGTCACTGCTGCCGATTACGCTGCCGCCATGGGCTTCCACCAGTTCGCGCACCACCGTCAGGCCAATGCCAAGGCCTGCGCCGTTGAAGCCGACGGCATGCACGTCTTGTACGAACGGTTCGAAAATAAACGGCAGGGCTTGAGCGGAAATACCGATGCCGTCATCGCAAATGATCATCTCCAGCACGTTGTCCCGGGCAGTGACCGCAAGCGTGACATGGCCCCCGGCGGGTGTGTACTTGGCCGCATTGCCCAACAGGTTGCCGAGAATCTGCGTGAGCCGCACCGGGTCGCCGTCCACCGACAGCGCACACGTCGGCAGTTCGGCGGTGAAATGCAGTCGTCGGGTGTTCATCACCGGGCGGCACACTTCGATGGCCTCGTGGATGATCTGCACCATGTCGACGATCCGGCATTCGAGGCGCAGCTTGCCGGTGCTGGCGCGGGACACGTCAAGCAAGTCATCCACCAGCCGTGTCATGTGCTGCACCTGGCCCTCGATCAACGCCTGCATGCGCGGCAACTCTTCAATGGGCACCCGCACCAGTCGACCGGCGATCATGCTGATGGGTGTCAGCGGGTTGCGCAGTTCATGGGCGACCAGTGTGAGGATGTTGCGTTGCTGCGCCAGCGTATGTTCCGCCGAGGCTTGCAGGTTTTGCGCGCTGAGGGCGGCGATCACCAATTGTGCGTTGGCCTCGCGCATCTCCAGGAACAGGCGCTGCTCTTCTTGCGAGCGATGGGGTTTTTCCGCATCCGATTGCGCCAGCAGAATGGCCAGCACCAGTTGCTGATTGGCTTCGACCAATTGTTCGATTTGCTGGGCATCCACCAGCCGATTGTTGGTATCGCTCAATTCTTTTTGCAGCGCCGCCAGTACCGCACGCGCTTCCACGGTTTTCTGGCCAAGCAGGAACAACTCACGAGCGGCGGTGGCCATCGTTTGTGCGTTCGTGCCATTGGCCTCGGTCATGGTCCTGGTTTACACCTTGTCCTTGCTGAGCTGCCGGGTGGGCCGGCCCCCGAGTAAGCCTTCCTGATCCGGCAACATTTCGCCGATCTGCAGGCCGTTATCATCGATGCTGTACAGGCGCAATTCGTCGGAGTGGGCGCTGGCCCGAACCTTGACCACCGCCATGATGCGCAACAAGCGGCTCTGCACTTCGATGTAGCGCTGGACAATGATTGCATCGGTGAGAAACGCCGTGCCGTAAGGGCTGAAACGCAGATCGGTGTAGCGGTCTTCCAGTTCCGAGGTCAGCAACACACTGACACCGATGCTGGTCAGTGCCGTGACCATGCGCGATAGCGATTCGCGAAAGTCTTCGCGGAAGGTCGGCGCCAGCGCCAGTTCGAAACCGGACAGCGAATCGATCACCACACGGGTGGCTTTCAATCGGCGGATCTCGCTGAGCAGCAATTGCACGATTTCGTCGATGGACAGGTCCGGCGCACGGCTGTCCACCAGACCGACCTGACCGCTCTGAATCAGTCCCGCCAGAGTGGAGTTCTGGGAGTGATTCGGCCGTTGTTCAAACACCGCGATCACGCCGGTTTCGCCATTGCGCGCGCCTTCGGCCAGGAAGGTCGCCGCCAGAATGCTTTTGCCCGAACCCGACGGCCCGGCCACCAGCAACGAATAACCCCGGGGCAAGCCGCCGCCGAGCATTTCATCGAGCTGCGGCACACCCATTTTCAGGCGTTTGATCGGGAATTCCAGCGGGGCTTCAACGGGGTTGATGGCGGCGGGTGCAAACACCTTGATCCCCGACGTCGCAATACGGAAGGTATGCAGGCCTGGCAACGTCGGCTGGCCGCGCATCTTCATGATTTCCATCTTGCGCACCATGGAGTTGCGCTGAACGCTCTGACGCAGCCAGATCAGGCCATCGGCCACGGTGAAAATCGGGTTGGTGTCGGTTTCGGTGAAATATTCGCCAATCAGGAAGGTCGTCGCCTGCCAGGTGGTCATCAACATGCCCAGTTGCTGAACGAACTGTGGCAGGTTGTTGTTGGGGTTGTCCTGGGTCTGGCTGGCCAGCACCACGGAGCGGAACGAGTCGACAAATACCAGCCCCGGTGAGTGAGCCTCCACCTCGCTGACGATGCGCCGCAGCACCTCGTCCAGATTCCCCGCCAGGGTGTCGTCGGCCAGATTGATGTAGCGAATCGACTGGTTGATCGCTTCGCTGTCGAAAAAGTCGAATTGCTGCTGATAGCGCAGCATCTTCAGCGGCGGCTCGCCCAGCACGGTAAAGAACAGCGCCGGGCGCTCAGGTGTCGCCAGGGCGAACATCATCTGATGTGCCAGCGTGGTTTTGCCACAGCCAGGCGGGCCGGCGATCAGGTTGAACGAAAACTCCGGTAATCCCCCGCCCAGCACCTCGTCCAGCCCTGGCACGCCGGTGGCCAGGCGGTTGATAGTCACTTTGGTGCTCATGGCGAATTTTCCTGCGAAGGGGTGTCGCTCAAAGAAGGTTCCCACATGCCACGAAGCAAGCGTTCGGTGAGCGAGGGCCCGATGAGCGTGGACAGCAGCTCGTAAAAGGTGGTCAGCAACACTTCACCGAAAAACAGCGCATCGGTGTTGCTTTGCTCAACGATTACGGACTTGAGAGCAGTCAGGTCCATGCCGGCCGGCACTTTGTCGCAGGTGCTGGCTAAACGCGGATGAGTGGAGGCGCACAGGTGGAGGCTGCGGCGATAAAGCGCGGCAACCCCTTGCTGGCCGATGATGGGCGTGAGGGCTACATCCAAATCCCGCAAGGTTGAAATGATCGCTTGGGCGATCCTTGCGATGTCAGCGTCGGGGCCAACACGGTGCGCCAGAGAAGCTACGATCTGGCGGCTCTCTTCGCTTAGCGTGGACATGGCTAACTGATATCTGATGGACAGAGATCGATGGTACACCCAATAAGCTTGCTGGACGTGATTTGCGACAGTTTAAGGGCGGGTATTGGATTACGGGCCGCAGCTAATCAATCAAAAGGCAAAAAAAAGCCCGCGGGAGGGCGGGCAAACCGTAGTTTCTTGAATGAGCGGGAGCACTGTACCGGTTGAGGGGAAGTGGTGGGGTGAAGAAAAGTTCATGTGTGGATGGACTGCGTTACCCGCTTAGGGCAAATGATCTGCCGCAAAGTCTGCCTCGGAGCGAGCTCGTAACTGGCCCTTGCGGCAGGCCTGCTGGAATCGCTCAAAGTCTTGCTCATTGTGCGTTGCATAACTTTTCGCATACTTGAACGGCGCGTCGGCCAGCGCATCGCTCTTGCCGATGTAACCGCTGATCTGCGCGGCCTGCCCGGACGATTTGGCATGTGCGCGGGCGAGGGCGCGACCACAGACGCGGCCATACGCGGCGAAGGTGTCCGCATCGAAAGTCTCGAGTTCGGCCGAGATTTTCATGTCGCGCAATTGCCGCACGTAGAAGTGTCGACCGCTGGGGCCGGTGGTCCAGCCGAGAAACAGGTCACTGGCTGCCTGCATCAATCGTTGACCCTCGACCACCCGCTGACCGTTATGCCGTATTTTTGATTTCGTCTTCACGTAATCGGCCAGCACCGAGCGCCGTGCTTCCTTGAATTGCAGGAACAGCGGGAATTCCTGATCGTCGGTCAGCAAGACCACCAGACAACGGGTGCCAACACTGCCGACGCCCACCACTTTGAACGCCATGTCCTGGACGTGAAAACGTGAATACAACGCCCGTCGGTCAGCCAGCAGCGTGCCGGGATACTCGCGCATGAAGGCGTCGTAGATAGGCCGCCAATCCGAGTGGCGTAGCCAGTCATCATCGGCATCCAGCAATGTGGTGTTTTTGTGCAGGTGGAAAATTTCCGGCAGGTCATCGCGAATGATCAGTCGACCATGGGCGTCACGTTCGCTGATTTTCGGCAACAGTTCGGCGTGGGAACGACCCTCGGCCTTTGCGATGGCGCGTTCGATATGCTCGAGCGTTTTTTTATTCGCCTGCTTACGCAAGTCGTCGTAATGGATGGACTCGTACCAGGTTTCCAGCGAGCTTTGTTCGGCGCACTCGAGCATGGTTTCCTGATACGCGCTGACCACTTCGCGGCAAACCGTTTCTTCGACGGTTTCGCCATGACGCAAATCGCGGGCGGCCACCACGATGCTCGCCACCAGCCGTTTAACATCCCACTCCCAAGGGCCGGGATGGACCTCGTCGAAGTCGTGGACGCCGAACAACAGATTGCGTTCGGGCGTGGCGAACCCGCCGAAATTCATCAGGTGGCAATCGCCGCAGATGGGCGAGGTCAGGCCCATGTTCGGCGTGGAAGACAGGTCGTGGGCCTGCAAAAGCGCGGTGCCGCGATAGAAGCTGAAGGGGGAGACGAGCATTCGGCCGTAGCGGAGTTCGACCAGGGACTTGATTCGGCCTTCGCTTGAGGCTTTGATCAGTGGGAGCGGGTCGCGGTTGGTTTTGCCCGTGGACGCTTGGGAATTACGGGGGCAATTCTTGCGGGCGTCCTTGCCTTGCTTCAAGCGGTCTTTGAGGGTGGTCATGGGGGCTCTTTTGGTGAGAGTGGGTCTTGTGGGGATTGAGTGTAGAAGGGCTGCGAGCATCCATCCCATGCTTTCAGTGTGCTTGACTCATGGAGGCAGAAATGATTTGCCATTCCATCGGACTCAACAGTAAGTTACATAAAGTGAAACCTTCTGTAGAGTCTTTGGCTATGCATCCACACTCAAAATCCACCCAGCCAATGGGACGGCTTCTTCAAAAACTGACCAGTTTGGCCAGCGAAGAACGCTATCTGTTCACTCCGGACGATCTCAGATCATTGGTGCCCGATATTTCCGAAGGTGCTTACAAAACCTTGTTGAGCCGCGCAGCTTCGGAAGGTCATCTGGCTCGGGTGTGCAGAGGGCTTTACCTGTTTGAAGCTGCCAAACCGTCCAGCGGATTGGTGCTGTTTCATGCCGCTGCAAGGCTACGAGCCAAGGAGTTCAACTACATCAGCCTTGAAACGGCATTGAGCGATAGCGGCGTTATTTCTCAGATCCCCATCAACTGGATCACGCTGATGTCTTCCGGTCGCAGCAGCACCATTTCATGCGGGCGCTGGGGCACCATCGAGTTCGTGCACACTCGCCAGAAACCTCAGGACCTGGTTGGCCTGGTTCACTATGACGCGCGTTGCCGCCTATGGCGGGCAACACCGCAACAAGCATTGCGGGACATGAAGGCCGCGAAACGAAATATGGATTTGATCGATTGGAGCGTCGCCAATGAGTTTGTTTGATGAACTGGTAGATGAAGCACTTAAAAACAAACAGGATCTGGCGCCATTGCGGGTCGTGGTGGAAAAGGAATTGCTGCACCACGACATCATGCTTGCACTGAGCTCTGCCGGCATGCTCGCCAAACTCACCTTCATCGGTGGAACCTGCTTGCGTGCCTGCTACGGCTCAAACCGCTTGAGCGAGGATCTGGATTTCACTGGTGGCGCTGACTTCAATCGGGAGAGTCTGACTGAGCTTGCTCACGTTCTTGTCTCAACGCTGAAAACCAAATATGGCCTTGAAGTTGAAGTCGGTGAGCCCGTTCGTGAGGAGGGGAATGTTGATACCTGGAAGCTGAAGGTTCAGACCCGACCCGGGCGCAAAGACCTTCCGGCGCAACGCATCAACATCGATGTGTGCTCCATTCCGAGTTATCAGCCACAACCCATGTTGCTGCTGAATCCGTATGGCGTCGACATGGGCACGAGTGGCCTTATTTTGCAGGCAGAAACGCGCGAAGAAATCTATGCCGACAAAATTGTGGCTTTTGCTCTGCGCCCTAACCGAATCAAGAACCGGGATCTCTGGGACATGGTCTGGCTACGTCAGCAAGGTGTAACGCCGCAGCTGGATTTGATTGGGAAGAAACTCAGCGATCATCGCTGCGGGGAGGATGAATTCTTGAAATTGTTCAAGGAGCGTTCAGAGCAGCTCGATGCAGATCCGAAAGTGGTGCTCGAATTCCGCAAGGAAATGAATCGGTTCCTGCCAGCAGACTTGGTCGCGCAAACCGTTAATGAGCCGGCGTTCTGGACGTTTTTGGTCGGGCATATACGTGAGTTGTATGTGACGACGGAGAAAGCGTTGGCCGGAATTGATAGCGCTCAGGGGTTTGGTTTCAAGATGTAAAGTCCAGTAGTCATAAAAAATGGGCGATCTCAGGGAGATCGCCCATTTTTTTTATGCCGAAACTTGAGCCTGCAATCGACGGCCGACCACATCCATCAAATCGCAGCCATCGCGCAGCGAAGTCACCAACACTCGCGCCAATTCACTGTGAACACCTTCGCTCACAGCAAAACTCTCCAGCAATTGAGTCGCCGTGCGGATGCGGTAAGCCGCAGTTTCGTGCAATACGTCCAGCGGTGCTTCAGTGTCGATCAGCAGCGACGCGATGGTGCAGTCGATGCCGGTGACAGGCATGTATCGATCCATGACAAAACCTCCATTTGATAAAAGAGCGCGACCACTCAGTGGTGGCTGACGGACGAAACTTCCGACACGCCATCGGGCGGGTCGAGATTGTCCAGCGCTCGGTTTACCAACAGTTCGCCCAGCACCGCCAACTGCTGAATCGCCAGTGCCACGTTACGGCGCGAGCCTTCGAGGTCGCAGGCCAGGTCGGTGGTCATGACGTTGAGTGAGGCGAGGGTTTCGCAGGCGTGAGCGAGCAGGGTTGGCGTGTCGACGTCGGGGAGGAGGGTGAAAACGTGGCTGATGGGATCGGGGTGGTTCGGGTTGCGCAGGCGGGCGCTGATGATGCGTTCGGTGGTTTCGGAGAGTTGGCTTAAATCGGGTGCGTCTGCTTCTGAAAGTGCCGCAGATTCGGGCGGATTTGGGGTGATCTTTTTCATGATGGAGCTCCTTGCGTTGGTGGGAGCTGCCAGTCCCCTGCTGTCAAACAGGATTGGGTGGCGGCTGTACGCGGGTTGACAGACCGGAAACGCAAGCATCCAGTGCACCCGAAAGTGCCCCACGCACAGCCACCAGAACGGAACTGCACACGTGAAAGGATGCCGTTTTATCCGGAGGAGTGAAAGCTTGCGGTTCTTCAGCCTGTCAAAGCCGATCGCTGATTTGCAGCGACACCTGAAGGCTATCGACGCAGAACCGCTTCCGCCAGTTCATGAAAGCCGATACGAGTTGCGGGAAGTTTCCTAGGACGAGTACTACGTTCTTACAAAATAAGTAACTGTTCAGGGCTGTAACGATTTTGGTGTTATGCCTGAGCTGGTTTCCTCAATACTCCGTAACCCCATCCCCCCGCAAAACCCACCCAGCCTCCCCAGCCATCAACCGATACCGAACCTCGCGCATCTTCCCCGTCCTCCCGGCCCCGGCGTCCGCACTCTCATAAACCGGAAAGCGCCGCACCAGCACATTTTCCACCACCGCAAACTCATCCTCGCCCTGATAGCCCTCGGCTGCTTTTACGTCCTCACTCACCGGCGGAAGATAAATCTCGCTGAGCGATTTTTTGCGATTCGCTGAATACGCCACGAGCTCACCCGGCAACCCGCGTCCCGGTGATCGGGCAAAGACGTAAAGCTCTGGCGAGCCATCCCGATCAAGGTCCGCCACCTCGGCCCGGACGACGTTTCCCGTCAATGGCCGTGTGATGTCTGAATTATCAGTCTCCAGCCCTTGAGGCGAAATGCGCAGCACGCGGTGGTCATCGATCCCCTCCGTCGTTACATGAAACCGGATGCCCTGCAATTCCAGGGTTTGGTCAAACGGACGAGTGCTGTCCGAGGTATCAGCGGGGCTGAGGTTCAATGAAAGGCTGTAGTTCGCCACTTCATTGCGCCGGGCGGCGTTGCGCATGAGGTACACCTGAACCGTGTATTCGCCGTCGGTGGGTAACGGCCCCATGAAATGGTTGCCCATGATCGAGCCGTTGAACAGCGCGTAGTCTGCGCCTTTGGCGGTGATGTTGAAGTAAGCCGATGCATTGGAGGGCTTGAGGTCGACTGTCAGTATTTGACCTGCCTTTGCACTCACTCGGTATTGAGCGGTGAGCGGGCCCTGGATGGACTGTTTGATCTCGACGGCATTGGTGCCTTTATCGAAAACGACTCGTTCGGCCTGGGGCGCAACTTCGGTGGCGGCCTGTACAGACATAGAAAACATCGCCGTCAAGATGGCTACGATACTGACGTTCATTTCATCCTCCCGAAAGATAGGAGCGAATTACTTTGGTGTGATACTGACCCAATGAAAGGCCAATCAGCCGTGATCGTATAGCGTAAATGCCCGATCTACCCAAAGAACATGGAAGATTCGACCGAATCGAAACCCCACCATCGGCGCCAGTCCAATTGCCCTAAAGGCAATGAGATGCACATCCTCTGTTACGACCAGCGGAATTGCAGATTTGAGGGCGGATCGATCGATTATTTCGTAGCCCAAGCCATGCCTTGGCGCTTGCCTGAGCTGCTGCCAAGTGAGCTGGCTTAGAACTCGAATTTTGCCAAGCACGCCGCCGCGCTCTTCGGCTGAGCAGTCGCTGACGCAATAGCCTTGTTGCAAATATTCAAACGAGAAAACCGGAGGCTTCAAGTCCGGATTGTCGGCAGGCTCGGAGCGGCCCTTCAACACCTGACTTTGTTTTACAGCTCTATCCTTGAGATGCCCCATCAGCCCACTTCCTTATTTGACCAATCCCTTGAAGAACATGCGCATCTCTTCCACTGGAATCTCAAGGCTCACAGCACCAGGCTTGAAATTGTTCTTCCATGGCGACTCTTCATGGGTCAGCTCTCGCAGACGCCACGCAGAGTACTGACCATAAATCTGCTGAACTTCGTTTAGCAGATCCATTTGTTCCGCAGAAAATACGTTTGCATCGAAGTCGGCGGGATAGGGAATGCTGCCACTGCCATGCTGCTTATAGTGATGATAGACAGATGGCACTACCGGGCCATGAGTCCATGCCTCGATTTGATCGTCAAAAAGAGGTCTGTCGAAGACTGCGAGATGAAACCCTTGTGCGTAATACACAAGTTTTTGAAGCTTCAGGTTCGACACAAGATCGCCTGCATCTTCATTCGCTTGGGCGAGGAAAAATTTCGCTGCGTCGATAGAGCTGGCCATATGACCTCCTGGTCAAAGTCCTGTGAATGAGCGTGTATAGCATAGCGATTGCCGCTCGACTTGAGTGAAGTCAATCGAGTGATCGCCTGAGTCACCTTAGCTCTCGATGAACTGTATGTAAACACAGTATTTTGTTTCTGTTTGGGGAGAATCGGGGCCACAAAATCTAAAATCGGGACACCTTAACTCCAGCGATGTCCCCACGGTCAAATCCGTAATCACGTCGGCCGCAATCCCGCATCAAACAGTGCCAACCTGACTGCCAGGCAGCATGTATTGGTCTCCAACGATGATTTTCCGGATCCTGTCGATGAGCCATTGCGGCGGGGCAAAGCTCGGCTGGACGTCGACGAAAAGGAGGGGTTAATGCATGGCCGCGAGTTCCGGTCTAGACGTAGTTTGAGGGCCTGCAGTGGCAATTGTATGACAGCCTGTAACTAATAAATGCCGTCAAATAAGTGGCGTTTTTAGTGGCAAATTACCGCTCAGCGATAAGTCAGACAAAGTATTGACAGTGCCAATCCGATCTCCCATTATCAGCCGCGTTTTGATGGCCTTGCGCCATTGAATCGGCGGACTTAACCACTCGTATCCGCTCTAATGTTCAGGGAGAGATTTCATGTTTGTTGAGCGAATACTGGTGACTGGCGGTGCAGGGTTTATCGGCTCGCACCTCGTAGAAGCGTTGCTTGGCAAAGGCTACAAGGTTCGCGTGCTGGATAATTTGTCGACCGGCAAGGTCAGCAATCTGCCGATGGACAATGCGAATCTGAACCTCGTCATCGGTGATGTCGCGGACGGCGCCGTAGTGGCACAAGCCATGCGCGATTGCGGTGCTGTCGTTCACCTGGCCGCGGTGGCCTCGGTGCAAGCGTCGGTGGATGACCCGGTCAGCACCCATCAAAGCAACTTCGTCGGCACCCTCAATGTGTGCGAAAGCATGGTGAAGGCCGGGATCAAGCGCGTGGTATTCGCTTCCAGCGCGGCCATCTACGGCAACAACGGCGAAGGCACAGCGATTCACGAAGACACGCCAAAATCCCCGCTCACGCCGTACGCCAGCGACAAACTGGCCAGCGAGCAATACCTCGATTTCTATCGCCGCGAACATGGCCTGGAACCGATGATCTTTCGGTTCTTCAACATCTTCGGCCCGCGTCAGGATCCGTCATCGCCGTACTCCGGCGTGATCAGCATCTTTACCAAGCTGGCCTTGGCCGAGCAGTCGGTGGCGATTTTCGGTGACGGTTCGCAGACCCGCGACTTCGTCTATGTCCAGGACCTGGTGAGCATTCTGGTGCAGTCCCTGGAAGTCAGTGAGCCGAGCCCCGGCGCGGTGAACGTTGGCTTGAGTCGTTCCACCAGCCTCAACGATCTGATCGCCGAATTGGGCACCGTCACCGGCAGCCCGTTGAAGGTGATTCATCACGCGCCACGTCAAGGCGACATTCGCCATTCGCGCGCCAACAACAGTCGCCTGCTGGAGCGTTTCAAGCTCCCGGAACCGACCGCCATCGGCAAGGGGCTGTCGCAGCTTATTCGCAGCCTGTAACCCGGCCGGTTCTACTGTCCGACATCCAAGCAGTATCGGTTCAGTCCATTCAAGAGTGAGTTATGGAAATCGTTTTTCGCAGGACGCGTGTCCGCGCGGCCGCTAATCGGCTGCTCGCCGCTTTAGCGTTGTTCGTGAGCGGGCCCACCGTCCAGGCCGCAGCATTACCGCAACCCGCCAGCGTGGTTTTCTGGTATGCCGATCAACCGCCCATTTCCGAGTTGGCTCAGTTCGACTGGTCGGTGGTCGAGCCAGGGCATATGACCGCGGGCGACGTCAAAACCCTGCGTAAATTGGGCAGCCAGCCGTTCGCCTACCTGTCGGTGGGCGAGTTCAATGGCGGCAAGGCGGAGCTCGACAAAGCCTCCCTCACCGGGGCGGTCAGCCCGGTGCGTAATGGCGCGTGGGACAGCCAGGTCATGGACCTCGCGGCGCCCGCCTGGCGTGAACATTTGTTCGGCCGAGCCAAGGCATTGCAGGCCGACGGCTACGCCGGGTTGTTCCTCGATACCCTCGATAGCTTCCAGTTGCTGCCGGAGTCGGCGCGAGAAAAACAGCGTCTGGCCCTCGCCGGTTTCCTGCGGGAATTGCATCAGCGTCAGCCGAACCTGAAGCTGTTTTTCAACCGTGGCTTCGAAGTGTTGCCCGACCTCGATGGCGTGGCCGCCGCGGTGGCGATCGAATCGATTCATGCCGGTTGGGACGCTTCCGCCAAGCGTTATCGCCCGGTGCCTGAAGCCGACCGCGAATGGCTGGAAACCCAGATCCAACCGTTGCGTGCCAAAGGCATTCCGCTGGTAGCCATCGACTACTTGCCGCCGGAGCGTCGCGATGAAGCGCGCAAACTGGCCAAGCGTCTGCGCGAAGAGGGCTTCATTCCTTACATCGGCACGCCTGAGCTGGACTCGATGGGCATCAGCAGCATCGAAATCCAGCCGCGCCGAATCGCGCTGCTTTACGACCCGCGCGAAGGTGATCTGGTGCGCAACGCCGGGCACACCTTGCTCGGCGGTTTGCTTGAATACCTCGGCTACCGGGTCGATTACCTGCCGGTCGACGGCTCGCTGCCGGAGCACCGTTTCAGCGGTTTGTACGCCGGGATCGTGACCTGGATGACCAGCGGCCCGCCGCAGGACGCATCGGCTTTCAATAGCTGGATCGGCAAACGTCTGGACGAACAGGTGCCGGTGGTGTTCTTTTCCGGCCTGCCGATTCAAGACCCGCTGCTGCTCAAGCGCCTGGGCCTGAATCGTTCGGCGCCGATTGGCACGCAGGCCTTGACCATCACCTATCAGGACAAGGCGCTGATCGGCGCTTTCGAAGCGCCGGTGCAGCCCCGATCCCGTGACCTGACCGCGATCTCCCTGCTGCCCAAAGGTCCCAAAGCCGCATTGCTGCTGACCGCTGCCGACGGCCAGACATTCGCTCCGGTGGCGACGGCCGAGTGGGGCGGCGTCGCCCTTGCGCCGTACATTCTCGAAACGAACAACGAGCGCAGCCGCTGGATTCTCGACCCGTTCGCTTTCCTCCAGGCCAGTTTGCGCCTGCCGGTTCAGCCACGCCCCGACACCACCACCGAGAACGGCCGTCGCATCGCCACCGTGCACATCGACGGCGATGGTTTCCCGTCGCGCGCCGAAGTGCGCGGCACGCCGTATGCCGGCAAGCAGGTGCTCGACGATTTCATTCGGCCCAATCCATTCCTGACTTCGGTATCGATTGTCGAAGGCGAGATTTCACCGCGCGGCATGTTCCCGTTCCTGGCCCGCGAACTGGAACCCATTGCCCGTGAGTTGTTTGCCAACCCGAAAGTCGAAGTCGCCACCCATACCTTTAGCCATCCGTTTTTCATGCAGCCGGAACTGGCGCAGAAACGTGAGAATTTCAACCCGGAATACGGCTTGAAAATGGCCATCCCGGGCTACGACAAAATAGATTTCCGTCGCGAAATTTTTGGCTCGCGCGACTACATCAACCAGCATCTCACCACCCCGGAAAAACCGGTGAAGCTGATCTTCTGGCCAGGCGATGCCTTGCCCTCGGCAGAGACCCTGAAGCTGGCCTACGACGCGGGTCTGAAAAACGTCAACGGCGCCGAGACCATGCTGACCAAGGCCAATCCGTCACTGACCGGCCTCAATCCATTACTGCGCCCCACCGAAGGCGGCTTGCAGTACTACGCGCCAATCATCAACGAGAACCTCTACACCAACCTGTGGAAGGGGCCGTATTACGGCTTCCGCGATGTGATCGACACCTTCGAACTCACCGACAGCCCACGGCGCTTGCGCGGTCTGCACCTGTATTACCACTTCTATTCGAGCACCAAGCAGGCCTCGATCAAGGCGATGAACGAGATCTACGGCTACATGAAGGACCAGCAACCGATGTCGCTGTGGATGAGCGACTACCTCGATCGCGTGCACGGTTTGTATCAAGCCAGTCTGGCGCGCACCGCCGAGGGCAACTGGCAGGTTCGCGGCATGGACGCGCTGCGCACCCTTCGACTCGACCCGCAAATGGGCTGGCCGGATCTGCTGCGCTCGCAAGGTGTCGCCGGCGTTCGCGACTTGCCGCAAGGCCGGTATGTGGCGCTGAGCAGCGACCAGGCGTTGCTGGTGTTGCGTCCCGATCGGGATGAACGGCCGGCGCTGGAGGAGGCCAACCTGCCGTTGCTGGACTGGAAATATGTGGATGAAAAACACGTGAGTTTTTCGTTTGCCGGACAGGTCGACCTGACCTTCTCCGTGCGCTCGGCGAGCAGTTGCCGGGTGGAAGTGGATGGGCAAACTTTTGCAGGCAAGGCATCCGCCGGCCTGTGGACTTTTCAATTACCAATGAAGCAGGTGAGTCATGGTCAGCTCTACTGCATCTAACTCCTCGGCAACTAAAAGCAGCCGCCTGCTCAATCCCTGGGCATTGGCGGTGGTGGCGGTGGCCGTGGGCGGCCTGTTGTGGCTGACGTTCCAGCGCGAAGAAGTGTTCCAGCCGGACGGCCGTGAGCCGGATGCGGTCTCGGCCAATTACGCCGAATTGCTGCTGGCCGCGCACCCGGATGACGATCACCTGCGCTTGCAACTGGTCGATCTGTTGATTCGTCTCGGCGACTACCCGAAGGCGCGTCAGCACCTTGAGAACTGGCCGAAACCGGTCGTCGAGTTGCAGGCCTATTACCGGCTGGAACTCGACGCATTGGAGGCGGCGAAAGCCGATGATCCGATCGCGCAGAAAGCCTTGATCGAACGCCTGCAAAGCTTCGACCACCGTTTGTTGCCGCTGCCGCAATTGCACAACCTGGCCAAGCTGGCGTTGACGCTACAAGCGCCGGCCTTCGCTGCCAGCGTCTACGAAGAAATCGCCGATCGCGACCCGGCACAGCGCATCGCTTCGCTCAAGTCCGCCGCGCAGTGGTACCTGGCCGGCGAGCAACCTGGCCGCGCCGCCGACATTTATCTGCTGCTCAAACAAGACAGCCAACAAGCGTCCGAGCGTCGCGAATACGCGCAACTGGCGTTCAACAGTCTGTTGGCCGCCGGTCGCGGTGAACAGGCTGCGCGCGTACTGGCCGATGAACTGGATTTACTCAAGGATCCGCAAACCGATTCGGCGTGGCTGGAACAGGGCGTTGACGTTGCCGTTGGCAGCAAGCGCTTTGATCTGGCCCAGCGCTTTCTGGATCAGTGGCGCGTGTTGCAGCCGGACAACCCACAAATCCTGCGCAAGGAATTCAGCATGCGCCTGGCCCTCGGCGATTTGGCCGGTGCGTGGGACAGTGGTCAGCAGCTGGTGGCTGAACACCCGGATGACTTGGCGTTGCTCGAACAAATGGGGCATCTGGGCGAATGGCGTGGTGACAGTCAGGCTGCACTCGGCTACTGGATTCGCCTGCTGAAACTGCGCGAAGACCCGCAAACCCGTGAACACGCCTGGCGTCTGGCGAGCCAGCAGTACGACTTTGACCATGCGATTCCCTTGCTCGCCGAGATCATGGAACAGCGTGCGCTGACCGACGTTGAACTCGATGCGTTGATCTACGCTCACGAATCACGTGGCACTCCGACCCAAGCCGAAGCCTGGTTGCACGCTTACTTGCGCAAGTACCCGGCGCATCGTTTGGCCTGGACACGTCTGGTGCAAAACCTCGAAAACACCGGGCAGTTCGCGCAGAAAACCGAGGTCTACCAGCGCTACTCGAAACGCTTCACGCTGACCACGACCGAGCGCATCGACTGGGCTAACACCGACCTGAAGCTGTTTGATAATCAGGCGGCGTGGGACGTATTGCAGGTTGATAACCGCAAGATCACCGATGCGGGTTACTGGCGCTTGCGCGCTGCGCTGGCCTGGGATCTGGAGCTCGATGACGAGCTACAGGTTTCCCTGGAACGACTGCTCGCGCTCAAAGGTTCGCTCAACAGCGGCGACGAGAGTCAGCTGATCACGATGTACCGCACCAGCGACCCGAAGCGCGCCCTGACCATGATGATCGGCAGCTGGAAGCGCACCCGGGATCCGCAGCGTCTGGTTGAATCGTTGCAGCAAGCCCAGGAATTGCAGGACTGGCCGCAAGTGGTCGCGCTGCTCAAAGACGCCGAGCAATACCCGGACGCCAACGAGCAAGCACAAGTGCTGGCGATTCGCGGTGCCTTGGCGGTGCAGCAGGGCAATATCGACGAGGCGCAGCGTTTGTACCTGTTGGGCCTGTCGCGTTTCCCGGACGACAACCTGTTCCGCGAGCGCCTGATGTGGCTGTACGTCGATCAAGGCAACACCGCCGCGCTCAAGCCCTTGCTGACTGAATGGAAACCCCAGGCGCGTCAGGACCGAATCCTCTGGCTGCCGTTCGCCAGTGCCAGCCAGATGCTCGGGCGTGATGCCGAAGCGTTGGCCTGGTATCGGATGTACCTCAAGACCAGTCCGCAGGATTGGCTGGTGCGTGCGGCCTACGCCGATGCCCTCGAAAGCGCTGGTTATCAGGACGCGGCGCAACGCTTGCGCTTGAAGCTGCTACGCAGCCCAGAAGGCGAAAACATTCAGCCATCGTCCCAGCGTTATGCGATCTGGTTGCGCTTGATGGCCAGCAGTTATTCGCCGGCCAAGGCACAGCAGGAAGTGGCGAAGTGGAAAGACGGCTCGCCGGCGATGCTGCAATTGTGGTTCGAGCGGTTGATGGCGCGTCTCGACGCGACGAATCAGGAGTCGCAGAAAGACCAGTGGCTGGAGTGGGCGCGGAGCCAGGGCTTGAAAGTCCAGCGTTACGAAGAAATCCAGCAAGCCTTGCGCAGCCGTAACAAGGCGCAAGTCGAAACGCTGTTGGCCAGTAGCGACCTCAACCCGGCGCAACGCGCTCAGGCCTTGAGTCGTCTCGGCCGCTTCGACGAAGCCCTCGACCTCAGCCAGTCCGCACTGGGTGACGATCAGCCAGCCGCCGTGCGCGAACAGTTGCGCCGTCAGGCTGTCGAGTTGCAGGAAATGACGCCGCAGGGCGCGCAGCTGTCCTGGCATCAACAGGATTTCGGTGGCCTGGAATTCAACGCTCCGCGCCTGCAAATCGCGCACAACCTTGGCGCTCAGTGGTACGCCAATCTTGAGCTGGAAAATGGCACCTACAACAGCGATCAGCTGATCGAATCGCGCATGGGCGATGAGCGCAACGCTGCGCTGACCCTGCAACGTTCGGTGGAGGACGGCGGCTACAAACTGTTCGCCGACACCAGCCAGCGCAAGGACGACGACCGGAATGGCCTGGGCCTGTCCCGGACCTGGCAGTTGAGCGCCAGTGACCAGATCGAGACCGGTCTGGACTGGCATCGCAAAAGCGAAGACAGCGGCCTGATGCGCGCTTTCGGCCAGCACGACAGTGTGTGGGCCGGCGGTCGTCACGGGCTCTCGGCGCGGGATCAGATCAGCTGGGAAGTGGCGCAGAAATCGTTCTCGACGCGTGCGGGCGATTCCCTGGGCAACGGCCAGGCGTTGAAGATGGAATACAACCACACGCTGGAATTCGCCGGACCTAACTGGACCGTGCGCAGCGGTGTCGATTATCAGCACAACAACGTCAAGGACCGCACGCTGGACTACCTGTCCAGCGCCAACGGCGGTCCGGTGAAAAGCGTTGACGACTCGGACGACCCTGCGGTCGTGACGGCCAACGATCTGCTGCAAAGCCGTTACGGCCAACTGTATGTCGGCAGCTCATGGCGTCGCGGTGTGCCGGGCGCCCTGGTGCGCACTCGCCCGCAATACACCTGGCTGGTGGACGTGACGGCGGGCTGGCAATGGCTGGATCAAACCTTCAACTACGGCATCAACACCGGGATCGGCGTCGAAGTGCTGGGCGGTGACGAATTGGCCCTCACCGTCGGCTACCAATCCGCGCCACAAGGCGGGGACGGTCAGGCGGGCGGAACACTGGGTGTGAGCTACGGCGTGCGATTCGGACGCTGATCATGAAATGTTTACGGGAGAAAAACTGATGCAAGCAATTCGTAATCTGAGCCTGGCTCTGGCAGTCCTGTTCGTCGCCGGTTGCGCCAGCTTCACCGGCGACACCAGCCCTAATTTTTCGCGTACTGCGAAGTGGGGCACCGTGCCGATGATCAACTACTCGCAAACCCCGCAAGCCGGCGAACGCGCCGAGCAGATCCTGCTCAGCGTGCTCAGCAGCCACGGTCTGCAACCACGGGTTTACCCGGTCAGTACTCAGGGCGAACAAGCACTGATGGACGACAACGAACGCCTGGCCGGAGCCCTAGATTGGGCACGGGATCAGAAGCTCGATTACGTGGTCGCCGGCAGCGTTGAAGAGTGGCAGTACAAGAACGGTCTGGACGGTGAGCCGGCAGTGGGCATCAGCCTGCGCGTGCTCGAAGCCAGCAGCGGTCGTGTGCTCTGGAGCAAAAGCGGCGCGCGTGCGGGCTGGTCCCGTGAAAGCCTCGCCGGCACCGCGCAAACGGTGCTCGACACACTTGTTGGCGCCCTTCGGTTCGAGTGAATGCAATGAATTCTCCTCACATGGATTACACCCTAGCGCCGCGTGCCAGCGGCCCGGTGTCTTGGCTGGAAACGCTGTTGGTCACCGGCGCGGCGATTGGCCTGGGCTTGTGGCTGACCCCGCAAGACCCGTTGCAAATGCACGCCGGATTTCCCTGGCCGGTGCTGGCGCCGCTGCTGTTGGGCGTGCGTTATGGTTTCGTGCGCGGCTTGCTCAGCGCCAGCCTGTTGGTGGCGGCACTGTTTGCGCTTCGGTATATCGGGCATGAAGCCTACGCGCAGCTTGATCCGTCGTTCATTGTCGGCGTGCTGGTCAGCGGCATGCTGGTGGGCGAGGTTCGCGATCTGTGGGAGCGGCGCTTGCAGCGTCTGCAGATGGCCAACGATTACCGCCAGTATCGACTCGACGAATTCACCCGCGCGCACCAGATTCTGCGGGTCTCCCACGACCTGCTGGAGCAGCGCGTCGCGGGCAGCGATCAAAGCCTGCGCAGTTCGTTGCTGGGCTTGCGCGACAAATTGCGGGTGATGCCGGACGAAGGCGATGCATTGGCCGCGCTGGCCGACCCGATCGTGGCCATGCTCGGTCAGTACGGTGCGTTGCGCGTGGCCGGGTTGTATCGCGTCGATGAGCGCGAAGAGAACGTGTTGCCAGAAGCCTTGGCGACCATCGGCGTCATGGGGCCTTTGGGCACCGAAGACGGACTGGTCAAGCTGTGCCTGGAACGTGGTGAACTGGTCAGCGTACGTCAGGAACTGATCGATGCCGGCAGCTCGGCGCAGTTCTCGTCGTTACAGGCGTGTATTCCGCTGATCGATGCCGAAGGTCGTTTGCTGGCCATTCTGGCGGTGCGGCAGATGCCGTTCTTCGCGTTCCAGGATCGCACCCTGAGCCTGTTGGCGTTGCTCGCTGGGCACATCGCCGACTTGCTGCGCCGCGACCCGCAAGTGCTGCAACTGGCCGACGCCGATGCGCAGCAGTTCACGCTGCAACTCAAGCGTTCGCTGGTGGATGTCGAGCAGCACAAGTTGGCGGCCGGTCTTTTTGCCTTCGAAATGACCCGTCCCAACGATGAGCTTTCGCGTCTGTTCGAACGCAGTCAGCGAGGCCTCGACCTGCAATTGCCGCTGCGTAACAACCGCGATCACCAGCTGTTGCTGGTGTTGTTGCCGTTGACCAGTCCGCAAGGCACCGAAGGCTATCTGGCGCGGATGAACCTGATGCTGCACGAGCACTTTGGCATTGAAAGCAGCCTCGACAGCCTCGGCGTGCGTGTGTTGCCGTTCAACCTGGAGCCTGGCTGTGAACGCAACGGGCTGCGTAATTTCCTGTTCAACGAGTGTGGCCTGAATGATCAGCAAGTGGCTGTTTAGCGGAGCCTTGTTGTTAGAGGCAGGCAGTTGGGCCAGTTTGTGGCTCGCGGCGCCCGAGTTACAACAATTGCTGGTGTTCACCCTCAGCCACGGCCTGGCGTGCGTGATGTTGTGCGCGGCGGTGTGGCTGTTGCTGCCGGCGCGCTACCGTTCGCCGCTGCCGTGGAGCCCGCTGTTTATCTTCAGCCTGGCGTTCTTTGTGCCGGTGCTCGGTGCGGTTGGCGTGGTGGCGGCGATCTTCCCGGCGCTGTACCTGCCGCGCAAACGCGACAAGCAAGCGTGGCAAGCGGTGGGCATCCCGAAACTGCCATTCCGGGCGCAGTTGCAACTGCACTCGCCGATCTTTGCCGATGGCGGTTTGCAGGACGTGTTGCGTCATGCGCCGGACCCGGATCAGCGTCTGGCCGCCCTGTTGGCCACGCGGCGCATGCCCGGCAAAGAAGCGGTGCCGATTCTCAAACTGGCCCTCGGTGACCCGAGTGACGATGTGCGGCTGTTGGCGTATTCGATGCTCGACAAGCAGGAAAGCGACATCAACCTGCACATCCAGAATGCGCTCGGCGAACTGGCCGGCGCCAATGCCAAAGCGGCGGGTGCGCTGCACGGCCGGCTGGCGCGCTGGTATTGGGAACTGGCCTACCTGGGCCTGGCGCAAGGCAGTGTGCTCGATCACGTGCTGACCCAGGCCAGCGAACATGCCGAGCTTGGCCTGGAAGCGGGCGAGGGCGGTGAGCTGTTTCTGCTGGCCGGGCGCATTGCGCTGGAGCGTGGCGACGTTGAGCGTGCCGAAGTGCTGCTGAGTCAGGCTCAAGAGAACGGCATGGGCGCCGCGCAGGTGCTGCCGTTTCGTGCCGAGCTGGCGTTCGAGGCCGGTCGTTACCACGAAATTCCCGGTTTGCTCGCACGCCTTCCCGAGGAAACCCGTCAGCGGCCGCCGTTCGCCGCATTGGTCAGGAGCTGGACATGAGTCACAAGGAACAGGCACCGGTTGCCGACATCTGTCTGCTGCTCGAAGGCACCTGGCCTTACGTGCGTGGCGGCGTTTCCAGCTGGATTCACCAGATGATCCTCGGCCTGCCGGAACTGACCTTTTCGGTGATGTTCATCGGCGGCCAGCGTCAGGCTTATCCAACCCGGCGCTACGAAGTCCCGGCCAACGTGCTGCACATCGAAGAAGTGTTCCTCGAAGATGCGACCCATCCAACCGACAGGCTGGTGGTGCCTCGCGAGGCCGACGAACAGCAATTGCAGGATTTGTATCGCTTCCTGCATCACCCGGATGCGCCAGACCCGGCCCTGGGCGAACGCTTGCTCGACTGCATCGCCCAGGGCCGCATGACCCTCGACGACGTGCTGCGCAGCCGCGCCAGTTGGGAGTCGTTGAGCGAAGGCTATCGCCAGCATTGCGCCGACCCGTCCTTCGTCAATTATTTCTGGACCCTGCGCGCGATGCAGTCGCCGTTGCTGATGCTCGCCGAAGCCGCGCAACGGATGCCGAAGGCGCGAGTGCTGCATTCGATTTCCACCGGGTACGCGGGCTTTTTGGGTTGCATCCTCAAGCAGCGCTGGAACTGCACCTACTTGCTCAGCGAGCATGGGATCTACACCAAGGAACGCAAGATCGACCTGGCCCAGGCCAGCTGGATCGCCGAGAGTTCCGGCCAGGCGCTGAACCGCAGCCTGGATGCCGGCTCGGGTTACATCCGAACCTTGTGGGTGCGTTTCTTCGAGCGCATCGGGCAGCTGACGTACAACAGCGCCGACAACATCATCGCGCTCTACGACGGTAACCGTCAGCGCCAGATCAAGGACGGCGCCCTGGCGGCCCGCACCCAGGTCATTCCGAACGGCATCGACCTGCCGGTATGGACCGCAGCCCTGGAATCGCGCGCCCACGGCATCGCGCCGGTGGTCGGTTTGATCGGCCGTGTAGTGCCGATCAAGGACGTGAAAACCTTTCTGCGGGCGATGCGCGGCGTGATCAGCGCCATGCCGCAAGCCGAAGGCTGGATCGTCGGCCCGGAAGAGGAAGACCCGGAATACGTCAGCGAATGCCGCAGCCTGATGGCCAGTCTGGGCCTGGAGGGCAAGGTGCATTTCCTAGGCTTCCAGCGCATTCAGGACATCCTGCCGAAACTCGGCCTGATGGTGCTGACCTCGATCAGTGAAGCGCAGCCGCTGGTGATCCTCGAAGCCTGGGCCGCCGGTACGCCGGTGGTCAGCAGTGACGTGGGGTCGTGTCGCGAGTTGATCGAAGGCGGCAGCGCCGAAGACCGTGACCTCGGGCACGCCGGCAAAGTGGTGGCGATTGCCGACCCACAAGCCACGTGCGCCGCGATCCTTGAACTGTTGCGCAGCCCGCGACGCTGGCAGGCCGCCCAGGCCAGCGGCTTGTTGCGGGTCAATCGTTATTACACCGAAGCCTTGATGCTGCAGCGTTACCGCGACCTGTATCAAGCCGCCATGGAGAACAGCTAAATGGCCGGTATTGGCTTTGAACTGCGAAAAATCCTTTCGCGCGATTCCTACACGGCGACCTTGCACGCCTACGTCTACGCCGGGCTGATCAGCTCCGGGCCGTGGGTGTTGTCGATCATCAGCGTGATGCTGGTGGGCATCATCAGCATCGGCCTGTTGCTGCCGAACATGCTGGTCGGGCAGTTCCTGGTGACGGTGACGTACCTGATGGCCACCTCGTTGATCCTGACGGGCGGTTTGCAGCTGTTCTTCACGCGCTTCGTCTCCGACCGTTTGTTCGAGCACAAGTACGATCAGATTCTGCCCAACCTCTTGGGCGTGTTGTTGCTGGTGACCCTCGGCGCCGGGTTGTTGGGGATTGTCGTGTTGGGCCTCTTATTCGATGAGCCGCTGATTTACCGCGTGCTGGTCCTGGCGAACTTCGTAGTGCTGTGCAACTTGTGGCTGGTGATCATCTTCCTCTCGGGGATGAAGGCCTATAACCGCATTCTGCTGGTGATGCTGGTGGGTTACACGCTGATGGTCGCGAGTGCCTACGTACTGAGCTTTTTGCAGATGCCGGGCCTGCTGCTGGCGCTGTTGATCGGGCACAGCACACTGCTGTTTCTGTTCCTCTACGACATCCTGCGCGAGTACCGCGCCGAGAAACTGATCGCCTTCGATTTCCTAGATCGTCGCAACGTGTTCCTCAGCCTGCTGGCCACCGGATTCTTCTACAACCTGGGGATCTGGATCGATAAGTTCATGTTCTGGTTCAACCCCGGCACCTCCAACGAAATCGTCGGCCCGCTGCGCGCCTCGATCCTGTACGACTTGCCGATCTTCCTCGCGTACCTGGCGATCATCCCCGGCATGGCGGTGTTTCTGGTGCGCATCGAGACTGACTTTGCCGAGTGGTACGACCGCCTGTTCCGGGCGATCCGCGAAGGCGAAACCCTGCAGCATATCGGGCAGCTGAAAACCGAAATGACCTTGTCGATCCGCCAGGGTCTGCTGGAAATCTGCAAGGTTCAGGGCCTCACGGCGGTGCTGTTGTTCCTGTTCGCGCCGCGCTTGCTGGACTGGTTGGGCATCTCCAGTTATTACCTGCCGCTGTTCTACATCGACCTGATCGGCGTGAGCATTCAAGTGGTGTTCATGGCGTTGCTCAACGTGTTCTTCTACCTCGACAAACGCACCGTGGTGCTGGAACTGTGCGTGTTGTTTGCGGTGTTGAACGCCATGCTGACGCTGTTCAGCATGTACCTGGGGCCAAGCTTCTTCGGGTACGGGTTTACGCTGTCGTTGCTGATCTGTGTATTGCTGGGTTTACACAGGCTTTCAACGGCGCTGGAAGATCTGGAGTACGACACGTTTATGTTGTCTCGCTGACGTTACGGTTCAGGCAAAAAAGGCACTGGCGATCATCGCCAGTGCCTTTTTTTTGTCCGACTGACGTCACTTGTCAGCCGAGGTTGCGCTGCTAGGCTTGTTCAGCCGGACCCGTCCGGCATGCCCATAATCTGTTTCAAACTGTAGAACGTTGTTCGCGGGAACCACATGTTTTCCAACTGGAGGTTTTCCCATGAGACTGCAGCTATTAAACGCTGCGATCATCGTCGCCTGCATGGCGGCCACCGGCTCGTCTCTCGCCGGTGAAGCATCGGCAGCATCGACTTCACAAACCGACAAGACCCCGTCCACCACTGCGGTAAAACAGGAGATCAAGCTCACCCGCATCACCCCCGAGTACTGGCGTGTCACGTTTCACAATCCGCCGTACAACATCTACGGCCCCGAGACCATGCCGCAACTGAACGAGGTCGTCACGGCCATAGAGACCGATCCGAAAGTGGTGGTCGTGGTTTTTGACAGTGACGTCCCGGACTTCTTCCTCACGCACTACGACTTCGTCCCGCCGCTGACCGACACTACCAGCCTGCCCAACGGCCCCACCGGCCTGCCGCCGCTGCCCGATATGCTGGTTCGGCTAAGCAAGGCGCCAGTGGTCTCGATTGTGTCGATTCGCGGTCGCGCCACCGGCGTCGGCAGCGAACTGGCCCTGGCCAGCGACATGCGCTTTGCCAGCCGCGAAAAAGCCATCCTCTCGCAATGGGAAATCGGCGCCGCCCTGGTGCCCGGCGGCGGCCCGATGGCACGCCTGCCACGGCTGATGGGGCGTGGGCGCGCGCTGGAAGTGCTGCTCACCGGCAACGACATCAATGGCGAACTCGCCGAACGCTACGGCTACGTCAATCGGGCGCTGCCCGATGCCGAACTCGATACATTCGTCGACACCATGGCCCGGCGCATCGCCCGGTTCGATAAACAGTCGATCACCGACATCAAACGCCTGGTCGACGCCGCCAGCCTGCCACCCAACGAAGCCATCGCCGCCGAATGGGACGGTTTCATCGGCTCGGTCAAACGCCCGGCGGCGCAGCAACGCATCACCCAACTGATGGAGCTTGGCCTGCAGAAAAAAGCCGACGTCGAAAAACGCCTGGCGCACTACACCGGCACCCTGGGCGAGGCCTCGAAATAACCTCGCGGTTGTTCAATCCTGATCAGGAGTCACTGTCATGAGTGCAGCACTGGAAACCGTTCTCTACACCGCAAAAACCCACACCGTCGGTGGCCGCACCGGCACCGGCAAGTCGAGTGATGGCGAGCTGGACGTCAAATTCAGCTCACCCGGTTCGGGTAAACCGGGCACCAATCCGGAGCAACTGTTTGCGCTGGGGTATTCTGCGTGTTTCATCGGCGCGATACAGGTGGCGGCGGGCAAGATGAAAATCAAATTGCCAGAAGACACGTCGGTGGATGCCGAGGTGGATCTGGGCAAAACCGCCAGCGGGGACTTTCAATTGGCGGTCAGATTGAACGTCAACTTTCCTGGATTGGAGGAGGGCGTGAAACGGGAACTGGCCGACGCGGCGCATCAGCTCTGCCCGTATTCGCGGATGACGCGGGGGCATGTGTCGGTGGATTTGAAAGTGCTTTGAATCCCAGCCACCTATTGGGTTGCTTTTTTGGGAGTGAGCTTGCTCGCGATAGCAATTGTTCATTCAACATGGATGTCGACTGATCCGCCGCCATCGCGAGCAGGCTCACTCCTACAGGTGATCTCCAGCGAACTCAAAATCTGAGTAAGACAAAAATCCACTGTGGGAGCGGGCTTGCCCGCGATAGCTGTAGATCAGCCGATAAATATGTCGTATGACGCACCGCCATCGCGGGCAAGCCCACTCCCACAATGAATCAACTGCGTGGCGCAGATTTTGGCACGACAACGTTGTCCAGCATCCGATTCACCGCCAGCTCCGCCAACATCACAATCTGCTGAATCGCCATCGCGGTGTGTCGATGCGGACCTTCCAGATACCCCGCAAAATCACCCGCCA
The DNA here is from genome assembly GCF_900095275.1 of Pseudomonas sp. UMAB-40. NCBI lineage: Bacteria > Pseudomonadati > Pseudomonadota > Gammaproteobacteria > Pseudomonadales > Pseudomonadaceae > Pseudomonas > Pseudomonas sp. UMAB-40. Next base: position 126,245 of record NZ_LT607567.1, on the reverse strand, counting down.
TCACACTGGCCTGGGCCAACGATTCACAGGTATGGGCGAGCAGGTCTTCGTCCTTGATATCCGGGGCAACGAGAAACATCGTGCTTGGCTTGCGGGAAATGGGGGATTTGAGGGCGGAGGGATTGAGGTAGTGATCGAGCGCACGGTCGGCGGCGTCATTGAGTTTTTTTGGATCGAGGGGATCGTAGGGGGAAACGTCGTCCGGGGCGGGCGGGTTTGGGGTTCTTTGATCATGGCAATCGTCCTTTTAAGTCATTGGAGCTGCCACTCTTCCGATTCCACTCGAATAGGTGGCAACTGTGCGCGGGGTGGAAAAACCGAGATAAACGGACAAAACCCGGCAGACCCGAAGGTCTCCCACGCACAGCCGCCATAACTTGAACCTGCGGCCGAAAAAAAGCGCCACAGTATGCCATGGGGGCATGTTTGTTTATCTTCGGGTTTCCACACCCGATCGCTGATGTGCAGCGACGGACAAAGCCTATCCACTCCGCTTCCTACCCGACAACCGCCGCGACCTGTCGGAAAGCTCCCCGAAAATCACAGCATCTGTAGGATCAGGTCGAGATTCAATGTTTAAAAAAACGCCTTCAATACCGGCGGTTTCCTACAAGACCAGCACCTAGTTCGAAGCCCCAACCCCAAACTTCAACCCACCCCAATTCCAGCCCTTCGACTGCTTCGTATAGCAGCCAGCCTGATTCTTGGGCTCGGCATCACAGGCAATCCGCCCGTTCTTGTTGGTGTCGGTGGTACGGTCGTTGTAGTGCGCACAACCGGACGTCAGGGAAAGGGTTAACGCGGCAATCAGTACTTTGAATTTCATAGCGGCATCCTTGCGGGTAGGACGCCAGCATAGGCCCGGTTGTGTTTAACCACAAATCACCACCCCCCAGATGCAACAAAACCCGCACTTGGCGGGTTTTGTCTTGCTTCGTATTTGGTGGAGCCGGGGGGATTTGAACCCCCGTCCGCCAGTACTCCGCTGTCGGTACTACATGCGTAGCCGTTTCTATTAAGTTAACCCTCAGCGACCCGAAGGGCAGGGTGCTTTGGGCGAGTTGTGTAAGTTTTAGCCGCTTCGTCCACAACGTACTGCACGGCGATTCTGTTCTATATGACAATCACTTTGGGTTTACAGACATCCCCTGGTGATTGCTGGACCCGAAGGTACCAGAAGCTCAGGATCTAAAGCTGCTTACGCAGCGAGAGAGAATTCCTGGCCGTAGGTTTCGTCATTGGCAACTATAAGTAGTTGCAACAGTGGATTTACGAGTTCTGTTACCAACTCGGCATGCACCTAAAGTTTCGCAACCGGCGTCGAATCCTAAACGGCCCCGAGCCTGTTGCTCTGTGAATCATGGTGAGCAACAAGCCTGCGCAGTGTACGCCAAACGCGTGAGAAGGCCAACCCGAAGGTTGGCCGCGAGTGATTATGGGTTGGGTTCGTTGCTCAGTTTGTCAGCGCCAATGCCTGGATGGCCTCGGTGGCGCATTTTTTGTCGTCCCCGGCGGCTTTTGAAGTTTTGGCGCTGGCCAGCAGCCTTTTGATCTCCGGTGCGTTGGTGGAGGTCGCTGGTAGCGTATTCACTTTGGCTTCGAGCTCCTGCAGTTTGCTCGTACAAAGGTCGTTGTCCGCAGCAAATACGGGAGAGGCCAGCATTGCAGCAGAAATGAACAGACCAGCGAGTGCGGTACGTTTCATGGATATCTCCTAGAACTGATGGTCTCGGTGCTGCCATATAAGCGGGCGGCTCCGCCGAGGTCGCAACATAAGCCACGATTGATGGGGCCTACTTAAAAGACTGCGGCAATGCTCAAGAATTCGGTTGTTGCATAAAAGGCTATGAAAAAATATTTGATAGGTGTAATGGCAATAAAGAGGGTTGCCAAACCCCAGATACAACAAAACCCGCAATTGGCGGGTTTTGATTTGCTTCATATTGAGTGCCGCCGCAGGCGCAAAAGGCCAACCTCGAAGGTTGGCCCCGAGCGGGGTTATTTCCCGCCCTTGCTCGCGTTCTTGAGATCCTGGATGGTTTGGTTGGTCTCGGCGATGCAATCGTCAGTCCCTGCCTTGGTGCCTTTTGCCTGATCGGCTTGGGCTTTCTTGACGCTGTCCATGACCTGATCAGTCATATCCGGTGGAATCTGTGCCTTGGCATTTTCAATGGTTTGCAGGTTGACCGCACAGAGGTCTTTTTCAGCGGCAAACGAGGTGGACGCCATCAGCGAGGCAGTAACGAACAGACCTAACAGTACAGAACGTTTCATGTGTATCTCCTTGAACTGAGGGTCCAGGCATCGCTGGCCGTCAGGACGGGCTGCCGAGTTTTGGTAAAGCCCGGCAATGTCCGGGCTTAATGAGTGGACTGTGGCAGCGCGTCAGGGTTCTATTTTTGTTGCGTAACCCTTGCCTGCGTTACCCGGTCCACCAAATAGACTAGTCCGTGATAATCGATTCCGCCGTATTGCGTCAGTCCGATCTCACAAGTGCGACTGGTGGAAATCCCCTCGCTGCACTGCTGCACCGCGTCCTTGAGCGTGCGCAGCGAATGAGCATTCAACTCCGGCGTGGTGAAACCCTTGTCCCCTGCAAAACCACAGCAATGAATGCCCTCGGGAATGACCACGTTTTTGCTGCATCTGCGCGCCAGATCGATCAACGCCTGGCTCTCGCCAAGGTGCTGGGTGCTGCAAGTGACGTGCACCGCGATCGGCGCTTCCTGCGGTGTGAAATCCAGGCGATCCATCAAATGCGTACGGATGAATCGCACCGGGTCGTACAGGTCCAGTCGGACTTCGCCCAGATCCTGAACCAGGCGCAGCGTGCAAGGACTGGTGTCGCAATAGATCGGATCGAGCCCGCCGCGACTGGCGTGCAGCAGCGCGCCGATCAGTTCCTGGCGTTTGTGTTCAGCCTGTTCGGCGTAACCTTTTGACGCAAACGGCTGACCGCAGCAGAGGCTGTCCTGATTGTCGGGAAAGACGACCTGGTAACCGGCCTTTTCCAGCAGCCCACGGGTTTTGTCGTACAGCGACATCTGCTCTTTATCACCCGCCGCCGGGCCCATGACCCGCGAAACGCACGCCGCCAGATACACCACGCGAGGGCGCTCGTCCGATACAACGGGGCTGAAGCGAATGGCTTTTTCTGGCTGCGGCATAGCGTTGGTCCATTGCGGGACCTGACCTTTGGACAGCTTGGTCAACGTCGCCGACAACTTGGCCAGACGCGGTGCGCCCAGCAGCATCCGCGCACCGTTGGCCACGTGCAGGGTGAAGCGCGCGCCTTGCAGCGCGGTGGCGAAATTTCCTTCAAGCCAGTTGGCGGTTTTCGTATGCGTCGCTTTGCGGCTGCGAAGCTTTTTCACCAGCTCACCGGTGTTGATGCCTACAGGGCAACGTTGCGCGCACAAGCCGGTGGCGGCGCAGGTGTCGATGCCTTGGTATTCGTAGGCGGCTTCAAGTTCGGAGGTGTCGACGCCTGCGCGTTTCTTCGCCTGAATGTCCCGCCAGATCACGATGCGCTGGCGCGGGCTCAGGGTCAGGCCTTTCGACGGGCAGACCGGTTCGCAGAAACCGCACTCGATGCATTTATCCACAATCTCGTCGGCGGCCGGCAGCGGTTTCAGGTGCTTGAGGTGGATCTGCGAATCTTCGCTGAGCACCACGTCCGGGTTGAGGATGCCGTTGGGATCGAGCAGCCGTTTGAGTTGCCACATCAACTGGTAAGCATCGCTGCCCCATTCCAGCTCGACAAAAGGCGCCATGTTGCGACCGGTGCCGTGCTCGGCCTTCAGCGAGCCGCCGAATTCCACCGCCACCAATTGCGCCACGTCGTCCATGAACGCCTGATAGCGTGCGACTTCTTCCGGGTTGTTGAAGCCTTGGGTGAAGACGAAGTGCAGATTACCTTCCAGGGCATGGCCGAAGAGGATCGCTTCGTCGTAGTGATGTTTGTCGAACAGCTCGATCAGACGGTTCACGCCGATGGCCAGTTGTTCAACCGGGAAGGTCACGTCTTCGATGATCACCGTGGTACCGGTTTTGCGCACGGCGCCGACCGCAGGGAAGGTGTCCTTGCGGATTGCCCAGAGTCGGGCGTTTTCCACTGGGTCTTCGGTGAAATCGACTTGTTTTTCCACAGGGAAAGAGGTCAGCGACGCCATGATCTGCGCCAGTTGTTCCTGTAGCAACGTGGACGAGGCGGCGCGGGATTCAATCAGCAGCGCGCAGGCATTGTTCGACAGCTGTTGTACGAAAGCCGGCATGCCGGGTTTGTCCTGCACCGAACGCAGGCTGCGACGGTCCAACAGTTCGACTGCCGATACTGGTTGGCTTTTCAGCACGGTGACGGCGTTGCAGCAGGTTTCCACGTCCGGGAACACGATCAGCGCCGAGGCCTTGTTCGGGTGGTCGATGACCGTGTCGTAGGTCACCGCGCTGATGAAACCGAGCGTGCCTTCGGAACCCACCAGCAAGTGACTCAAGATATCCACAGGCTCGTCGAAATCCACCAGCGCATTGAGTGACAGGCCAGTGGTGTTTTTCAGACGGTATTTGTGGCGGATTCTCGCAGCCAGTTCGGCATTGGCGCGGGTCTCGCGGCCCAATGTTGCCAGACGTTCAAGCAGCGCGGCGTGGCTCTGGCGAAACGCCGCAACGCTCGCCGCATCTTCGGTATCGAGACGGCTGCCGTCGGCCAGCACCAGACGAATACCGGCCAGCGTGTGGTAGGTGTTCTGCGCCGTGCCGCAGCACATGCCGCTGGCGTTGTTGGCGACGATGCCGCCGATTTTGCAGGCGTTGATCGAGGCCGGGTCCGGGCCGATCTTGCGCCCGAACGGCGCCAGCCAGGCGTTGGCTTGCGCGCCGATCACACCCGGTTGCAGGCGGATTTGCGTGCCTTGGCCGCGGATCTCGCGACCGTTCCAGTTATCCCCAAGCACGATCAGCACCGAATCGCTGATGGCCTGGCCGGACAGGCTGGTGCCGGCCGCGCGGAAGGTCACCGGGACCTGATCACGTTGCGCCAGTTTGAGCAGCGCGACGACTTCGTCTTCGGACTCGACCCGGATCACCAGTTTCGGAATCAGCCGGTAGAAACTGGCGTCGGTGCCGAAGGCCAGTGTCGACAGCGGGTCGTCGAAGCGCCGCTCTTGGGGGATCAGTTGCTGCGCATCTCGCAGGAAAGCCGCCGGTAGAGTCATTGGTCCTCCAGAATCAAAACCACCAGGTCTTTCGGACCGTGCGCGCCGTAGGCCAGGACTTGCTCGATATCAGCGGTTTTCGACGGGCCGGACACCAGCAGGGCGTTGGTCGGCATGCCTTGCGCCCAGTTGAATTCCTGCTGGACCTGATAGAAGTTGTCGCGGATTTCACTGGCCTTTAGCAGGGCAAAATGCACCGGCGGCACCAGGCTCATCAGGCGCGGTTCTTCCGGTGTCGGCCAGAGAATCAGGCTACCGGTGGCGGCGATTGCGCCGAGGGTGGTGGTCAGGCTGGCAGGGGTGTCGTTGAACAACTCGGCTTTCCACTCTTCCACCGGGCGGTCGTAGGACTTGAGAGTCGGCAGACCTGGATTGTTCGCCCAGTGTTGAGTGACGCGTTGCCCATGAGGCGTAGTCGGCGCGATCAACAAGCTCGGCAACTGACGGTCTCGCAGCAACTGTGCGAGCAGCGCCGGCCAACCTTTGCCGGACGTCAGGTGGATTTCGGTGTGCACCGCTTCCATCAGTTTGCGCAGTTGCGGGATACGTTGTTCGGCGGTGTAGGTGTAAGGCGCAGTCACCAGGTCGACGTCGAACGTGTCAGGCACCGGCGTTGTGCCTGTCAGACTTTTCCGCAGCTTGGCGAGGATGTTTTGCTTGGCGCTCATCAACGATCTCCCTGTTTGGCCAGATGCTCGCGGGCCATGTCATGCAGTGAGCGGGCGGCGGGTTTTGGTGCGCTGTGGTTTTGCGTCCACGGGCCAACATTGTTCGGTGCCAGGGCACGCAGTCGTGTGGCGAAAAAGCCGAACAGACGATACAGCGTTGGCGAACTGTTGAGTCTGGCCCAAGCGTTCCAGATAAAACGTTCCTTGCGCGAATATTTGCTGCCCTGGCCACGCATCACTTGATGCGGACTGTCCGGGGCTTTGACGTTTTCTTCCCGCAGGCGACGCAGCAGCGCCGGGATCGGAATTTTTACCGGGCAGACCTCCCCGCAAGCACCACACAACGACGACGCGCTCGGGTGGTCCGGGACGTTCGCCAGACCGACCATGTGCGGGGTGATGATTTTTCCGATAGGCCCGGGGTAAACCTCCCCATAGGCGTGGCCGCCGATTCGGGTGTAGACCGGGCAATGATTCATACAGGCGCCGCAGCGAATGCAGTTCAGGGTCTGGCGCAATTCGCTGTCGGCGAAGGCCTGGCTGCGACCGTTGTCGAGCAAGACCAGGTGCACTTCCTGCGGACCGTCGAGTTCATGTTCCTTGCGCGGGCCGGAGATCATGTTGACGTAAGTGGTGATCGGCTGGCCGAGAGCCGAGCGCGTCAGCAGCGACAACAGCGGCACCACGTCGCGCAGGTTTTCCACGACTTTTTCGATGCCGGTGACGGCGATGTGCACGGGCGGCACCGTGGTGGTCATGCGGCCGTTGCCTTCGTTCTCCACCAGCAGCAAGGTGCCGGTTTCGGCCACGGCGAAGTTGACGCCGGAGACGCCGATGTCCGCTTCGAAGAATTTCTGTCGCAAGACTTTGCGACCGATCTGAATGAGTTGGTCAACGTCCTTGGTGTACTCCACGCCAAGTTTGTCGTGGAACAAGGACGCGACCTGACCGGCGTTCTTGTGGATCGCCGGCATAATAATGTGTGAAGGCTTCTCGTGGTCGAGCTGGACGATGTACTCGCCCATGTCCGATTCCAGGCATTCAATGCCCCGATCAGCGAGGAAGTGATTCATCTCCATCTCTTCGCTGACCATCGATTTGCCCTTGATCACTTGCCGCCCCTCGTGAGCGCGGATGATCGAGAGGACGATGCCATTGGCTTCGTCCACCGTTTCCGCCCAGTGCACTGTCACACCGTTGCGGGTCAGGTTCTGTTCAAGCTGCTCGAGCAGGTCGGGCAACTTGGATAACGCACGGGCGCGGACAGCATTGCCCAGCGCTCGCAAATGTTCTCTTTCATGGGCATCGCTGAAAGACGCTGCCCGTTTTGTCATCAGAGAATCCATCGCAGTGCGAAAGTTGTTTCGCAGCTGCTTGTCACCCAATGCTTTGTGAGCCCGGGTGCGAAAATCTTCTTCCACGGCAACCGTAGGAATAATCGCGGAAGCGTTCATAGAACACCTCCGGTTCGCTGCCAAAGGAAACTGGCCAGGTGTTGGCCGCGCAACGCTTCCTTCTGTTTCTCCAGCGAGCCGTTGATGTTCATCAGGCAACCGCAATCGGCACTGAGGACCTTGTGTGCGCCGGATTCCTTCAACGACCTTGTCTTGTCAGCCACCATCGCGCCGGAAATATCTGGCATACGGACGCTGAAAGTCCCACCGAAGCCACAGCATTCACTTTCGTGGCTGTGATCGACGCGTTCCACGTTGCCCAACTGCGCCAACAACTCGCGGCCATGCAAGTGGGTGTTCATCTCACGGCGTGCCGAACACGAGGTGTGCAACGCCACTTTTACCGGCTCACCGCTGTCCTTGAGCTGCACCTTGCAGACGAACAACAGGAACTCGGCCAGTTCGTAAGTCCGGGCCGCCAGCGCCTGAACCTGTTTCAACGTCTGCGGCTCGTCCTTGAACAAGTCGGCGTAGTGTTCGCGCAACATCCCGGCACAGGATCCCGACGGCACCACCACCGGGTAATCCCCGGCGAACAGCGCCAGTTGCGAGCGCGCCACGGTCCTTGCCTGCTCGGTGTAACCCGAGGTGTAGGCCGGTTGTCCGCAGCAGCTCTGCCCTTGCGGGTACTCGACACGAATGCCTTCACGTTCTAGCAAGTGAATCGCGTCCATCCCGGCTTCGGGGTAGAACAAGTCCACCACGCAGGTCCCGAACAGGTAGACCCGAGACGGTTTCTCGCTGGGGTATTGTCGAGGTTCGGGCAGTGGCGGGGCGACGCGGGTCGCGTTCGGCACGGCGTTGTAAAAAAGCTCGCTCATCAGGCGTGTCTCCGGGTGGGCCCGGTTATCCGTCCGCTGAGGCTGCTGAATATAGAGAGGGAAGCTTTCAGCAGCCTTACAGACCGGGTTGTGAATAGCTGACGCCGGAATCGTGGTCCGGCGTCGGTTTTTTCGATGTGGCTTGTAGTCCCTAGTGCACCAACATGCCAGTGAGCCAGTAGGCCTGGACGTAGGTGATCAGGCCGACGATGGTGGCGAAGAACAGGCTGTGCTTGAGGGTGAAGCGGAACAGGTCCGATTCCTTGCCTACCAGACCGGTCGCGGCGCAGGCCACGGCGATCGACTGCGGCGAGATCATCTTGCCAGTCACGCCGCCGCTGGTGTTTGCCGCCACCAACAGCACATCGCTCACACCGATCTGGTGCGCGGTGGTCGCTTGCAGCGAACTGAACAGCGCGTTGGACGACGTATCGGAACCGGTCAGGAACACGCCCAGCCAGCCGAGGAACGGCGAGAAGAACGGGAACGCCGCGCCAGTGCCTGCCAATACCAGTGCCATGGTCGAAGACATGCCCGAGTAGTTGGTGACGAAGGCGAACGCCAACACCATGCCGATCGACAGAATCGGCCAGCGCAGTTCGTAGAAGGTCTCTCTCAAAGTGGTAAGACCAGTTTTGAAGTTGATCTTCAGCACCAGCATCGAGATCAGCGCGGAGAAGAAAATCGCCGTGCCGGTCGCGGAAATCGGGTCGAGTTTGAACACCGCTGGAATGGCGGTCGGCGCAGTCACGATCGGCGCGACCTTGATCACCATCTGATCCAGGTGCGGGATGGCGAAGTTGAACACCCAGCTGTACATCGAACCGCCGGCGGCGAACATGGCCTTGAACGGTTTCAGGGTCCAGATGGTGACCAGCACGGTGAGGATCAGGAACGGCGACCAGGCTTTGACGATTTCGAACAGGCTGTAAGGCGACGCGACGCTGGTGCGCGGCTGACCGAAACCGCCGGCGCTGGCGGTCACCACGGACGCCGAGACGGCACCGGCGATGTGTTGGCCGGCGGCGCGTTTTGGCTGCCAGACTTTCAGGAACAGCGTCAGGGAAATCAGGCTGGCCAGGGCCGAGGTGATGTCCGGCAACTCAGGGCCGATGAAGTTCGACGTGAAGTATTGGGTGATGGCGAAGCTCAAGCCAGCCACCAGCGCAGCAGGCCAGGTCTCCCGAACGCCGCGCAGGCCGTCCATCATGAACACCAGCCAGAACGGCACGAACAGCGACAGCAACGGCAGTTGGCGGCCGGTCATGGCGCCGATCTTGAACGCGTCGATACCGGTCACTTGCCCGGCCACGATGATTGGAATCCCCAGGGCACCGAAGGCCACTGGCGCGGTGTTGGCGATCAGGCACAGGCCGGCCGCGTACAGTGGGTTGAAGCCCAGTCCTACAAGCAGCGCGGCGGTAATCGCTACCGGCGCACCGAAACCGGCGGCACCTTCCAGGAACGCACCGAAGCAGAAACCGATCAGCAGCACCTGCAAACGCTGGTCGTCGGTGATCGACAACACCGAGCTGCGAATCACTTCGAACTGACCACTCTTGACCGTCAGTTTGTAGAGGAACACGGCCGCGACAATGATCCAGGCAATCGGCCACAGACCGTAGGCAAAGCCATAGCCTGCGGCGGCGAAGGCCATATCGACCGGCATCTGGAAGGCAAAGATTGCAACGGCGATGGACAACGCCAGGGTGATGCTGCCGGCCACATGGCCTTTGAGGCGGAACACCGCCAACGCCAGGAAGAAAAACACGATGGGGATAACGGCCGCGAGCGCGGAGACGCCAAGGCTGCCGAGCGGGGTATAGAGCTGTTGCCAGGTTTGCATATGGGGTGGCCCCTAATTGTTGTTGGTCAGGCACTGGTCAGCGTTCTTGGATAATTGGTAATACCAATTTACAATCGCTGTTGGCTAGGGTAAAAGCCTTGTATGCGGTGTGTCAATTTGTCGCCCTAAAACTTTTGTCGAATAAGCGCCAAAACGTGGGCGTGATCCGCTTTAACAAATGCCGTCTGGTAGGTGCTGGCACAGCGCCGATAGGCCAGAATAGAGGGCCCGGCGAGCCGTCGGGACCGTGGAGAATTGAGTTATGGGGTTTGATCAGATTCGTCAGCGCCGTTTGTCTGACGATATTGTCGAGCGGCTCGAGGGGATGATCCTCGAAGGCACACTGAAGTCTGGCGAACGCTTGCCGGCCGAGCGCGCGTTGGCTGAGCAGTTCGGCGTGTCACGCCCTTCGTTGCGCGAGGCAATTCAGAAACTGGCGGCAAAGGGCTTGCTGGTCAGCCGCCAGGGGGGCGGCAATTATGTGGTGGAGTCGCTGGGTTCGACCTTCAGCGATCCGCTGTTGCATCTGCTGGAAAGCAACCCGGAAGCCCAGCGCGATCTGCTGGAGTTTCGCCATACGCTGGAGGCGTCCTGCGCGTATTACGCGGCACTGCGCGCCACGGATGTCGATCGCGAGCGACTGACGGCGGCTTTCAATCAGTTGCAGGACTGCTACACGCGTCACGATGAGGTGAGTCGGGCGGAAGAGGGCGCGGCGGATGCGAAATTTCATTTGGCGATTGCCGAAGCCAGTCACAACGCTGTGTTGTTGCACACCATTCGCGGGCTCTTCGACCTGCTCAAGCGCAACGTGGTGACCAACATTGGCGGCATGTACAAGCAGCGCACGGAAACCCGCGACATGCTGATCACGCAGCACCGGGAGTTGTACCTGGCGATTATCGAAGGGCGGGCGGAACAGGCACGGGAAGTCTCCAGTCGACACATCCTGTATGTGCAGGAAGTGCTGGAAGAAGTGCGTCAGGAAGTTCAGCGCATGGCCCGGGCGGAGCGGCGCAAGGGGATGTAGTTAGCGAGATTTGTAGTGAGTGTGCTATCGCCATCGCGAGCAGGCTCGCTCCCACACTGGATTTGTGAACGACACAAAACAAATGTGGGAGCGAGCCTGCTCGCGATGGCGGTCTTGGGCGAAAAGAGAGTTAGTCTTCCTTGCCCTTGTTACGCACCGCACGCTGCAATTCGCGACCGGCATCGCGTTCGCGTTCGGTATCACGCTTGTCGTATTCCTTCTTGCCCTTGCCCAGTGCGATCTCGCACTTGACCATGTGCTTGCTCCAGTACCAGGACAGGCACACGCAGGCATAGCCTTTTTGCTGCACGGCGGAGGCCAGCTTTTCCAGCTCGCGGCGGTTGAGCAGCAATTTGCGGGTGCGGGTCGGATCGGCGATGACGTGGGTGCTGGCGGTCATCAGTGGCGTAATGTGGCTGCCGAGCAGCCAGGCTTCGCCATCCTTGAGCAGCACGTAACTGTCAACCAGTTGCAGCTTGCTCGCCCGCAGACTTTTTACTTCCCAGCCGGCCAGGACCAGACCAGCCTCGAACTTATGCTCGATGAAGTAATCGTGTCGCGCCTTTTTGTTTTGCGCGATGGTCCCTGTTGGGTGTTTCTTCTGTTTAGCCATAGGGGCGGCATTATAGGGAGTTGCACGCAAGTCGGCTACGGTATCGCTACGTGCTTGAGCAGGTTGATTGAATCCCGGACAATGCGGCCTCTTTTTTGAACGCTTGGGCGTGATAACGATGTCGACAGACAAGGTTTCTGTCCACGGCAGTTGGGCTAGCCGCTGGGTCTTCATACTCGCCGCGACCGGTTCGGCCGTGGGCCTGGGTAGTATCTGGAAATTCCCGTACATGGTCGGCGTCTACGGCGGCGGCGCCTTCGTGCTGATGTTCCTGGCCTGTATCGCGCTGATCGGTGTGCCGGTCATGCTGGCCGAAACCCTGATAGGCCGCCGCGCGCGGCAGAGCCCGGCCAACGCCTTGAAGGTGCTGGCGGTGGAGGCAGGACACTCGGGCAAGTGGTCCTGGGGCGCATTCGCCGGGATGATTACGGCGTTGCTGATCCTGTCTTTCTATAGTGTGGTTGGCGGCTGGTCGCTGGATTACATCATCGACATGGGCCGTGGCGACTTTCAGGGAGCAACGCCCGATCAGGTCGGCGCGTACTTTGGCAATGTGATCGCCGATCCATGGCGCCTGACACTTTGGCATACGATTTTCATGCTGCTGTCTGCCGTCGTCATCGCCAAAGGCGTAGTCGCCGGGCTTGAACGCAGCCTGCGGATCATGATGCCGCTGCTCTTTGTGATGATTCTGGTGCTGCTGGGCTACAGCATGACCACCGGGCATTTCATGGAAGGCGTGCATTTCATGTTCGACTTCCACCCGGAAAAAGTACTCGATGGCTTGCTGCCGGCCATGGGGCACGCGTTCTTCTCCCTGAGCGTGGGCGTCGGTTCGATCATGATTTACGGCGCTTACATGCCCAAGCATTCGTCGATCTCCGGCACCGTGGTCGGCGTGGCGCTGCTCGACACCTTCGTTTCGCTGGTGGCTGGTCTGGCATTGTTTCCGATTGTGTTCGCTGCGGGCTTGAACCCGAGCGAAGGCCCGGGCCTGATGTTTGTCAGCCTGCCATTTGCCTTCGGTAACGTAGCGTTCGGCCAGTTGATGGGCGTAGTGTTCTTCGTACTGGTCGCGGTGGCTGCCTGGAGCTCGGCGATTTCCCTGCTCGAGCCGATGGTGGCTTACCTGGTTGAGCGCACCAAAGTCAGCCGCGCTTGGGTGACTTTCTGGTTGGCATTTATCTGCTGGTTCGTGGGCCTGGGCACGGTGTTTTCCTTCAATATCTGGAAGGAAGCCAAATTTTTCGTGAACGAAGGCGGGATGTTCCATCTCTATCAATGGGGTGCCGCAGGCGGCCTGGACTTCTTTGGCGTGATCGATTTCTTCACGTCGCGGATCATGTTGCCACTCGGTGGTTTGTGTTTCGTGGTGTTTGCAGGCTGGGTGATGGGGCGTGAAGCGGTACGCGACGAGTTGTCGATCCGCAGCCCTGCGTTGTTCGCCTTGTCCTTGTTCTTGATGCGCTATGTGGCGCCCATCGGCATTCTCGTAGTGTTTGCCGCACAGCTGTGGAAGTGACGCTGACATGACGACACACATTCAACGTTCGGCTCTGCTGCCTTACCCGGCGCAAGCGCTGTATGACCTGGTCAACGACGTGGCGCGTTACCCGGAATTTCTGCCGTGGTGTTCCACCGCCGAAGTGCTGGAAAGCACTCTCGAACACATGCGTGCCAGCGTCGGCGTGGCCAAGGGTGGGTTGAGTCAGCATTTCGTCACCCGAAACACTTTAGTGCCCGGCCATTCAATCGAGATGAACCTCGAGGAAGGACCTTTCACCCAGTTGCACGGCATTTGGGTGTTCAAGCCGTTGGGCGAAAAGGCCTGCAAGATCAGTCTGGACCTGTCCTTCGATTACGCCGGGCCGATTATTCGCGCAACCTTGGGGCCGCTGTTCAATCAGGCCGCAAACACGCTGGTGGACGCGTTTTGCCAGCGCGCCAAACAAATGCATGGTTGATCCGATGGTTGACGTCGAGGTGGCCTACGCCGCCGTTGATCGTCAGGTGCTTCTCCCGGTGTCGGTGCCAGACGGAACGACAGTACGCGGGGCTTTGCTGGCGTCAGGCATTGGCGAGTCCTTTGCGGAGCTGGATCTGGCCAATTGCCCGGTGGGGATCTTCGGTAAAGTGATCACTGATGCGGGCAGTCGACCTGTCCAGGCGGGTGATCGCATCGAGATTTACCGGCCATTGCTGGCGGATCCGAAGGAAGTTCGTCGGCTGCGTGCCGCCAAGGCTGCCGAGGCCAAAGCCCGGAATCAGTGAATCGACCAAACGCCAGACAATAAAAAACCCGGACATGCCGGGTTTTTTATTGCGTCGCAAATTATTGCGGCGAAGTTTCCAGTGGTTCTGGCGTCGGGACTGGAACGGTTTCTACACCGTCTACGTCCTTCTGGATCTGGTCCAGCAACGAACCTGGCTTGACCGGTTTTTCCGGTTTCGGCTTCTCGGCGTTTTCTGCTGGTGCAGTGACTGTTGTGCCACTGTCCTTGCCGAGAATGGCTTCGTCGCGGCTCACGCCTGGCATGAAATCACCAGAGAGGCTGACAAGTTGATCATTTGGGTTGAAGATAACGCTAATGCGTTCCTGTTGGCGTTCACCGCCACCCGGTTGCAGGCTGTACAGATAATCCCAGCGATCGGCATGGAACGTGTCGGTCAGCAGGGGATTGCCCATGATAAACCGTACTTGCTTACGGGTCATTCCCGGGCGTAACTGGTTTATCATGTCCTGCGTGACGACATTGCCCTGCTGGATGTCGATTTTGTAAACCCCGGGGAATGAACAACCGGCGAGTGCGAGCAGTCCCACAAAGGTGAAACTGGTTAGCAAGAGCTTGGTGTTTTGCATCGGTGGGCGACTTCCACTATCTTGGCTGGGACAACGTAAACGCCGATCATACCCGCATTAAGAGAAGCTGCGAAGCAGCATCGCGAGAAAGCTGACCATGGTTGAAAATAGCGAACTACGCAAAGCCGGCCTCAAAGTGACCCTTCCACGGGTCAAAATTCTGCAAATGCTCGATTCCGCCGAGCAACGCCACATGAGTGCCGAGGATGTTTACAAGGCGCTGATGGAGGCTGGTGAGGACGTCGGTCTGGCCACGGTTTACCGTGTACTGACTCAGTTCGAGGCAGCTGGCCTTGTGGTGCGGCACAACTTCGACGGGGGCCATGCGGTCTTCGAGCTGGATGACGGCAAGCATCACGACCATATGGTCAACGTCGAAACCAGCGAAGTGATCGAATTCTTCGACGAAGAAATCGAGCGCCTGCAGAAAGCCATCGTCGATAAGTACGGCTTCGAGATGGTTGATCACAATCTGGTGCTGTACGTGCGCAAGAAAAAGTAAGCATGTCGCGCGAATTTCACATTCGCGAAACGAGCGAAGGCGACCCCTGGGTCGCCTTCGTGCTTTGTGCCGTCCTTAAATCTTTGCGGTAACGACCATTTTTTTCGCGTGAGCCAGGGATTCCTTGGTCAGATCGATGCCGCCCAGCATCCGCGCCACTTCTTCAACGCGCTCATTCTTGCTCAGTTTGGAAACAGCCGTGTGGGTCGCCTCTTCGCCGCGCACCTTGTGCACGAATAGATGTTGATGGCCCTGGGCGGCCACTTGCGGCAAGTGGGTCACCGTCAGCACCTGCCCGCGTTCACCGAGACGACGCAGTAACTGGCCAACGATCTCGGCGGTTGGGCCGCCGATGCCGACGTCGACTTCGTCGAACACCAGCGTCGGTACACGTGAGGTCTGCGCGGTGATCACTTGAATAGCAAGGCTGATCCGTGACAGTTCGCCACCCGAGGCCACTTTGGCCAAGGCTTTCAATGGCTGGCCGGGGTTGGCGCTGACCAGCAGCTCTACCTGCTCCAGTCCATTAGGCAGCAGTTCGTCGCTACTGTTAGGGCGTAATTCGATTGTGAAGCGCCCGCCGGGCATGCCCAGTCGCTGGATTTCCTGTTCCACGGCGCTGGCCAGACTGTTCGAGGCTTGATGGCGCAGGTCGCTCAGCTCCCGAGCCTTCTCCTGGTAATGACGGGCATAAGAGGCCAGCTCATCGCTCAGTCGCTCGATGGATTCGTCGTTGGCGTTCAGGGTTTCGATTTCATCCAGCAGGCGCTGTTGCATCTCAGCGACCTCGGTCGGCTGGATGCGGTGTTTGCGCGCCATGGTGTAGATCGCATCCAGGCGTTCTTCCAGGTACTGAAGGCGCGCCGGGTCGGCGTCGAAGTTGTCGAGAAAGCGGTTGAGCTCGCCCACGGCTTCTTCGACCTGTATCTGTGCGCTGGTCAGCAGGCTGCTGGCTTCACCCAATGCGCCGATCGAGTTATTGACGCTCGATAGGCGGTTGAGGCTGGCGGTCAGCGCGTTCAGGACATTCCCGGAATCACTTTCGCTGCATTGCTCGACCACTTGCCGGCAGATGCCCAGCAGGGTTTCGGCGTTGGTGAGGTTCTTGTGCTCCTGCTCCAGTTGCTCCAGCTCGTTTTCGCCGAGGCCGAGGTTTTCCAGCTCTTCGAGTTGATAGCTGAGCAATTGATGGCGAGCGCGCTGCTCGTCGCCGGAATTGGAGAGGCGCTCCAGTTCCTGGCGAGTCTGGCGCCAGCGCTGGGCAGCCAGTTGCACCTGGCGGGCGAGGTCAGTGGCGCCAGCGTATTCGTCGAGCAAACGGCGGTGAGTGTCGGTCTTCAGCAGGGATTGGTGTTCGTGCTGGCTGTGGATATCGATCAGCAGCTCACCGAGAGCCTTGAGGTCACCGAGCGGGCAGGGCGTACCGTTGATATAGCCGCGAGAGCGTCCTTCGGCGGTGATGACCCGGCGCAGGATGCACGGACCGTCGCTCTCCAGGTCGCGCTCAGCCAGCCAGGCGCTGGCTTCCGGGATGTCGACCAGGTCGAAGGTTGCGAGAATGTCGGCCTTGTCGGCGCCGGGACGGACCACGCCGCTGTCGGCGCGGTCGCCCAGAGTCAGGCCGAGGGCGTCGAGCATGATCGACTTGCCGGCACCGGTTTCCCCGGTTATCACGCTCATCCCGCGATCGAGCTCGAGATCGAGATGTTCAACGATGGCGTAGTTATGTACGGACAGGTGCACCAGCATAAAGGCCGCTCCCAGGCTTTAGGTCTGGTTATTTATACAGTGTTTTATTTGCAGCTGACAATGCCCCTGAATAGCTCGATCGACTCGGTCTGACGAAATACCTGGTCGACGCGCAATCACAATGCAGCGTTTTTTGTAGGGTTAATCGCAGCCCACCCCTTGAAGCTGATTTTTGCGGCCCCATATACCGGGACAGAAGCGCGAGTTGAGCTCGCGGACGTTATTGAAAGGAGAATTCTATGGCTGACGAACAGACAGTGGATACGCAAAATCTAGACGCCGATCAGGCTGCCCAGGATTCGGGTGCTGAACTGGCGGCTCGTGTACAAGTGCTCGAAGAGCAATTGGCTGGCGCTCATGATCAAGCTTTGCGTGTAGCGGCTGATCTGCAGAACGTCCGCCGCCGCGCCGAGCAGGATGTAGAAAAAGCGCACAAATTCGCCCTGGAAAAATTTGCTGGCGATTTGTTGCCGATCATCGACAGCCTGGAGCGTGGCCTGGAGTTGTCCAACCCGGACGACGAAAGCATCCGTCCAATGCGCGAAGGCATCGAGCTGACCCTGAAAATGTTCCAGGACACCCTGAAGCGTTATCAGCTGGAAGCGATCGATCCGCATGGTGAACCGTTCAACGCCGTTCTTCATCAAGCGATGGCCATGCAGGAAAGCGCTGACGTAGAGCCGAACAGCGTTCTCAAAGTGTTCCAGAAGGGCTATCAGCTCAACGGTCGTCTGCTGCGCCCGGCCATGGTCGTGGTCAGCAAGGTCCCTGCGCCAGTTTCGCCTTCTATTGATGAGCAGGCTTGAAATTAGCCGCAAGGCCCCCATTTATAAGTCAAGCGTTTAAGTGCTACCGCAGTTAGCCACCACTGCTGCGGCAACCAAATCCAAAGTTTCGGGAGAGTGAACATGGGCAAAATTATCGGTATCGACCTGGGGACTACCAACTCCTGCGTCTCCGTGATGGAAAACGGCAAAGCCAAGGTTATTGAAAACGCTGAAGGCGCGCGTACCACGCCGTCGATCATCGCTTACGCCAACGATGGCGAAATCCTGGTTGGCCAGTCGGCCAAGCGTCAGGCTGTGACCAATCCGCATAACACCCTGTACGCGGTGAAGCGTCTGATCGGTCGTAAGTTCGACGAAGAAGTCGTACAGAAAGACATCAAGATGGTCCCGTACAAAATCGCCAAGGCTGACAACGGCGACGCGTGGGTTGAAGTGAACGGCCAGAAAATGTCGCCGCCACAGATCTCGGCTGAAATTCTGAAGAAAATGAAGAAGACCGCCGAAGACTACCTCGGCGAGCCAGTGACCGAAGCGGTGATCACCGTTCCGGCCTACTTCAACGACAGCCAGCGTCAAGCCACCAAAGACGCCGGTCGTATTGCTGGCCTGGACGTAAAACGCATCATCAACGAACCAACCGCAGCCGCTCTGGCCTACGGTATGGACAAGGCGAAGGGCGATCACACCGTGATCGTTTACGACTTGGGCGGCGGTACTTTCGACGTTTCCGTGATCGAAATCGCTGAAGTCGATGGCGAGCACCAGTTCGAAGTGTTGGCCACCAACGGTGACACGTTCCTGGGCGGTGAAGACTTTGACATTCGTCTGATCGACTACCTCGTCGACGAGTTCAAGAAAGAAAGCGGCATGAACCTCAAGGGTGACCCGCTGGCCATGCAGCGCCTGAAAGAAGCTGCTGAAAAAGCCAAGATCGAACTGTCTTCGAGCATGTCGACCGACGTGAACCTGCCGTACATCACTGCAGATGCCACCGGTCCTAAGCACTTGAACGTGAAAATCTCCCGCGCCAAGCTCGAAGCGCTGGTAGAAGACCTGGTTCAGCGCACCATCGAACCTTGCCGTATCGCTCTGAAAGACTCCGGCATCGACGTTGGCGCGATCAACGACGTGATCCTGGTAGGCGGTCAGACCCGTATGCCACTGGTTCAGAAGCTGGTGACCGAGTTCTTCGGTAAAGAAGCTCGTAAAGACGTGAACCCGGACGAAGCCGTTGCCATGGGGGCTGCTATCCAGGGCGCCGTACTGGCCGGTGACGTGAAAGACGTTCTGCTGCTCGACGTCAGCCCGCTGACCCTGGGTATCGAAACCATGGGTGGCGTGATGACTGCGCTGATCGAGAAAAACACCACGATTCCTACCAAGAAATCGCAAGTGTTCTCGACAGCCGACGACAACCAGGGCGCCGTGACCATTCACGTGTTGCAAGGTGAGCGTAAACAAGCCGCTCAGAACAAGTCCTTGGGCAAGTTCGACCTGGCCGAGATTCCACCAGCACCACGTGGCGTGCCACAAATTGAAGTGACCTTCGACATCGACGCCAACGGCATCCTGCACGTAGGCGCCAAAGACAAGGCTACCGGCAAAACTCAGTCGATCGTGATCAAGGCCAACTCCGGTCTGTCCGAGGAAGAGATTCAGCAGATGATTCGCGATGCTGAAGCCAACGCCGAGGAAGACAGCAAGTTCGCAGAGCTGGCTGCTGCCCGTAACCAGGGCGATGCACTGGTTCACTCGACGCGCAAAATGGTCGCTGACGCTGGCGATAAAGTGACCGCTGAAGAGAAGACTGCAATCGAAGCCGCTGTTGTTGCTCTGGAAGCCGCTGTCAAAGGCGACGACAAAGCTGCAATCGAAGCCAAGGTTGAAGAGCTGTCGAAAGTCTCCGCTCCAGTGGCGCAGAAGATGTACGCCGAACAGGCCCAGCCTGCCGAAGGCGCGGCACCTAACGACGAAAAAGCTGAAAAAGCCGACGACGTTGTTGATGCCGAGTTCGAAGAAGTCAAAGACCACAAGTAAGTTGTTGGTCGCCCGGTTGACTGCCTTCAGGCGGTGACTGGTAGGATGTCGCCGCGCGGGAGCTTGCTCCCGCGTTGGCGTGTCTGGAGTTAGAGAATTTTTACAGCATGCGACACCGCTCGCGTGCTGCTGGTATGGCCGGGAATGCTCCTGCTTTTCGAGCCGAAAGTACCGTATTGAATCAAAGACCAGGATCGTTGAATTGACGTGAGTTGGGTCCGGGCCTGTATTGGGGCTCAACGAGTTTGGCGAGGCTCAGGAGGGGTTTGCCGGACGTCCTTAAGAGTGCAAAGACTTATGGCAAAGCGTGACTATTACGAAATATTGGGTGTTGAGCGTGGTTCAAGCGAAGCGGACCTGAAAAAGGCCTACCGTCGCCTGGCGATGAAGCATCACCCGGACCGTAATCCCGATGACAAAGCGTCGGAAGAGATGTTCAAGGAGGCCAACGAGGCCTACGAAGTCCTGTCCGATTCCAGCAAGCGCGCGGCCTACGACCAGTACGGTCATGCCGGCGTGGACCCGAGCATGGGTGGCGGCGGTGCCGGATTTGGCGGTCAGAACTTCTCCGACATCTTTGGTGATGTCTTCAGTGACTTCTTCGGTGGCGGTCGTGGCGGTGCTCGTGGCGGCGCTCAGCGCGGCAGCGACTTGCGTTACACCCTCGAGCTGAACCTGGAAGAGGCGGTGCGCGGTACGACCGTGAATATCCGCGTTCCGACACTGGTCAACTGCAAACCGTGCGACGGCTCGGGTGCTAAGAAAGGCTCGTCGCCGGTCACTTGCCCGACGTGCGGCGGTATTGGTCAGGTGCGGATGCAGCAGGGCTTCTTCTCGGTGCAGCAAACCTGCCCGCGTTGCCACGGCCAAGGCAAGATCATTTCCGACCCGTGCAACTCCTGCAACGGCGAAGGCCGTGTCGAAGAGTACAAAACCCTCTCGGTGAAAGTGCCGGCCGGTGTGGATACCGGTGATCGCATTCGGCTGTCCGGCGAAGGCGAGGCGGGTGCGCAGGGTGGTCCTACGGGCGATCTGTACGTGGTGATCAATGTGCGCGAGCACGCGATCTTCCAGCGCGACGGCAAGCACCTGTTCTGCGAAGTGCCCATCAGTTTTGTTGATGCAGCACTGGGTGGCGAGCTGGAGATTCCAACCCTGGATGGCCGAGTCAAGCTGAAAATCCCTGAAGGGACTCAGACCGGCAAGCAGTTCCGTGTTCGCGGCAAAGGCGTTGCGCCTGTGCGTGGCGGCGGTGCCGGTGACTTGATGTGCCGTGTGGCGGTCGAAACCCCGGTCAACCTGGGTCGTCGTCAGCGTGAATTGCTGGAAGAGTTCCGCAGTTCGCTGGCGGACGACAACAGCCATTCGCCGAAAACCACCGGTTGGTTCGAAGGCGTGAAGCGCTTCTTCGGCGATTTGTAAGGAGACTGGCATGCGACGTATTGCAGTGATGGGCGCCGCCGGGCGCATGGGCAAAACCCTGATCGAGGCCGTGCAGCAACAGCCGGGCGCGGGGCTGACGGCGGCCATTGATCGCCCGGACAGCTCGCTGGTCGGTGCGGATGCCGGCGAACTGGCTGCGCTGGGTCGTATCGGTGTACCGCTGTCGGGTGATCTGGATCGCGTGGTCGACGAGTTCGACGTGCTGATCGACTTCACGCACCCGACGGTGACCCTGAAGAATCTCGCGTTCTGCCGCAAGCATCACAAGGCGATGATCATCGGTACCACCGGTTTCAGCGTTGAAGAGAAGCAGTTGCTGGCGGAGGCGGGCAAGGACATTCCGATTGTCTTTGCGGCCAACTTCAGTGTCGGTGTCAATCTTTGCCTGAAGCTGCTCGACACCGCTGCTCGCGTGCTGGGTGATGATGTCGATATCGAAATCACTGAAGCCCACCATCGGCATAAGGTCGATGCGCCGTCCGGTACTGCCGTGCGCATGGGTGAAGTGATTGCCGATGCGCTGGGGCGTGATTTGAAGAAAGTGGCGGTCTACGGTCGTGAAGGTCAGACCGGCGCTCGTGCTCGCGAAACCATCGGCTTCGCCACTGTGCGTGCCGGTGACATCGTCGGTGATCACACCGTGCTGTTCGCCGCCGATGGTGAGCGTGTCGAAATCACGCATAAAGCGTCCAGTCGCATGACCTTCGCCAAGGGTGCCGTGCGGGCAGCTTTGTGGCTGGATGGTCGCGAGCCTGGTCTTTATGACATGCAAGACGTGCTCGATCTGCGTTAAGAAGTGCCTGAAACCGGGTTCGAACCCAGCGTTTGAGCCCGGTTTTACACCGCCAAGCGACGTCCTGTCGCATTCTCCGGCCTTTAAGGCTCATTGGCGGTAGACCAAAAATGCCTTTTTCTGTAAGCTACAGCTTTAGTGTGTTCACTAAAAGCGCGCAGAATAATTCAGTGAATGAGCGGGGTGACGTGTCCATACGTCACTCCGCTTTTTTACACCTGCGATCGCCCTTTCAGGCTTTATTTACGGGAGGTCTTCTTGACTAAGCCAGCCATACTCGCCCTTGCTGATGGCAGCATTTTTCGCGGCGAAGCCATTGGAACCGACGGTCAAACCGTTGGTGAGGTGGTGTTCAACACCGCAATGACCGGCTATCAGGAAATCCTTACCGATCCTTCCTACGCCCAGCAGATCGTTACCCTGACTTACCCGCACATCGGCAACACCGGCACCAACCCTGGAGATGCCGAGTCTGACCGCGTATGGTCCGCTGGCCTGGTCATCCGTGACCTGCCGCTGGTTGCGAGCAACTGGCGTAACACGATGTCCCTGTCCGACTACCTGAAAGCCAACAACGTTGTGGCCATCGCCGGTATCGACACCCGCCGCCTGACACGCATCCTGCGTGAAAAAGGCGCGCAGAACGGCTGCATCATGGCTGGTGACAACATCTCCGAAGAAGCCGCCATCGCCGCTGCCCAGGGTTTCCCTGGTCTCAAAGGCATGGACCTGGCGAAAGTCGTCAGCACCAAAGAGCAATACGAATGGCGCTCGACTGTCTGGGATCTGAAAACCGACAGCCACGCGACTATCGAAGCCTCCGAGCTGCCGTACCACGTGGTTGCCTACGACTACGGCGTCAAGCTGAACATCCTGCGCATGCTGGTCGAGCGCGGCTGCCGCGTCACCGTGGTGCCGGCTCAAACGCCAGCCGCCGACGTTCTGGCGATGAAGCCAGACGGCGTGTTCCTGTCCAACGGCCCTGGTGACCCGGAGCCTTGCGACTACGCGATCCAGGCGATCAAGGACGTGCTGGAAACCGAGATTCCGGTATTTGGCATCTGCCTCGGTCACCAACTGCTGGCCCTGGCCTCCGGCGCCAAGACCCTGAAAATGGGCCACGGCCACCACGGTGCCAACCACCCGGTCCAGGATCTGGACAGCGGTGTGGTGATGATCACCAGCCAGAACCACGGTTTTGCGGTAGACGAAGCGACCCTGCCGGCCAATGTCCGCGCGATTCACAAATCGCTGTTCGACGGCACCCTGCAAGGCATCGAGCGTACCGACAAGAGCGCCTTCAGCTTCCAGGGTCACCCTGAAGCCAGCCCTGGCCCGAACGACGTAGCGCCATTGTTCGATCGCTTCATCAACGAAATGGCCAAGCGACGCTAATCGCTCGCCTTGATGTTGCAAAGCTTGAGGGGCGGTCCCGAACACTGGCGGCCCCCCTCAAGGCTTCAAAGATTGAACAAGACGGCTTGCCGACTGACCTGCGGATTTGAGTGACAAACCCATGCCAAAACGTACAGACATTAAAAGCATCCTGATTCTCGGCGCTGGCCCGATCGTGATCGGCCAGGCCTGCGAATTCGACTACTCCGGCGCCCAGGCCTGCAAAGCCCTGCGCGAGGAGGGTTACCGCGTCATCCTGGTGAACTCCAACCCGGCGACCATCATGACCGACCCGGACATGGCCGACGCCACCTACATCGAACCGATCAAGTGGCAGACCGTTGCCAAGATCATCGAGAAAGAGCGTCCGGACGCACTGCTGCCGACCATGGGTGGCCAGACTGCTCTTAACTGCGCCCTGGACCTGGAGCGCGAAGGCGTTCTGGAGAAGTTCGGCGTAGAGATGATCGGTGCCAACGCTGACACCATCGACAAGGCTGAAGACCGTTCGCGATTCGACAAGGCGATGAAATCCATCGGCCTGGACTGCCCGCGCTCAGGTATCGCCCACAGCATGGAAGAGGCCAACGTGGTCCTCGAGAAGCTCGGCTTCCCGTGCATCATCCGTCCGTCCTTCACCATGGGCGGCACCGGCGGCGGTATTGCTTACAACCGTGAAGAGTTCGAGGAAATCTGCGCCCGCGGTCTGGACCTGTCGCCGACCAAGGAACTGCTGATCGACGAATCCTTGATCGGCTGGAAAGAATACGAGATGGAGGTTGTCCGCGATAAGAAGGACAACTGCATCATCGTCTGCTCCATCGAAAACTTTGACCCGATGGGCGTGCACACCGGTGACTCGATCACTGTTGCGCCAGCACAGACCCTGACGGACAAGGAATACCAGATCATGCGTAACGCCTCTCTGGCGGTACTGCGCGAGATCGGCGTGGAAACCGGCGGCTCCAACGTCCAGTTCGGCATCTGCCCGGACACTGGCCGCATGGTGGTCATCGAAATGAACCCGCGGGTATCCCGCTCTTCGGCACTGGCCTCGAAAGCCACCGGTTTCCCGATTGCGCGTATCGCTGCCAAGCTGGCGATCGGCTACACCCTGGACGAGTTGCAGAACGAAATCACCGGCGGCGCTACTCCTGCGTCCTTCGAGCCGTCGATCGACTACGTCGTTACCAAGCTGCCACGTTTCGCCTTCGAAAAATTCCCGAAAGCCGACGCCCGCCTGACCACTCAAATGAAGTCGGTCGGTGAAGTCATGGCCATCGGCCGGACCTTCCAGGAATCCCTGCAGAAAGCTTTGCGCGGTCTGGAAGTGGGCGTTTGCGGCCTGGACGAGAAGCTCGACCTGAGCAATCCGGAAAGCATGAGCATCCTCAAGCGCGAACTGACCGTGCCGGGCGCCGAGCGTATCTGGTACGTGGCTGACGCCTTCCGCGCCGGCCTGTCGGTCGAAGATATTTTCGGCATGAACATGATCGACCCGTGGTTCCTGGTGCAGATCGAAGATCTGATCAAGGAAGAAGAGAAGGTCAAGACCCTGGGCCTGGCCAGCATCGACCGCGACTTGATGTTCAAGCTCAAGCGCAAAGGCTTCTCCGACATGCGTCTGGCCAAGCTGCTGGGCGTGACCGAGAAGGCTCTGCGTCGCCACCGTCACAAGCTCGAGATCTTCCCGGTCTACAAGCGCGTTGACACCTGCGCGGCCGAGTTCGCCACTGACACCGCCTACATGTACTCGACTTACGAGGAAGAGTGCGAAGCCGCACCGACGGGCCGCGACAAGATCATGATCCTGGGCGGCGGTCCTAACCGTATCGGCCAAGGCATCGAGTTCGACTATTGCTGCGTACACGCGGCACTGGCCCTGCGCGCCGACGGGTACGAGACCATCATGGTCAACTGCAACCCGGAAACCGTTTCGACCGATTACGACACCTCCGATCGCCTGTACTTCGAGCCGGTGACCCTGGAAGACGTGCTGGAAATCTGCCGCGTCGAGAAGCCAAAAGGCGTGATCGTCCAGTACGGCGGCCAGACCCCGCTGAAACTGGCCCGCGCCCTGGAAGAAGCTGGCGTGCCAATCATCGGCACCAGCCCTGACGCCATCGACCGTGCGGAAGACCGTGAGCGCTTCCAGCAAATGGTTGAGCGCCTGAACCTGCGTCAGCCGCCAAACGCCACCGTGCGTAGCGAAGACGAAGCGATTCGTGCTGCCGCCAAGATCGGCTACCCGCTGGTGGTTCGTCCGTCCTACGTACTAGGCGGTCGCGCGATGGAAATTGTTTACGAAGAAGAAGAACTCAAGCGCTACCTGCGTGATGCGGTGAAAGTGTCCAACGACAGCCCGGTGCTGCTCGACCACTTCCTCAACTGCGCCATCGAAATGGACGTGGATGCGGTCTGCGACGGCACCGACGTGGTGATCGGCGCGATCATGCAGCACATCGAGCAGGCCGGTGTTCACTCCGGTGACTCCGCGTGCTCCCTGCCGCCGTACTCGCTGCCTGCGCATATCCAGGACGAGATGCGCGAACAGGTCAAGAAAATGGCCCTGGAACTGGGTGTTGTCGGCCTGATGAACGTTCAGTTGGCGCTGCAAGGCGAAGACATCTACGTCATCGAAGTCAACCCGCGCGCTTCCCGTACCGTACCGTTCGTGTCCAAGTGCATCGGTGTTTCCCTGGCCATGATCGCAGCGCGCGTGATGGCCGGTAAAACCTTGAAAGAAATCGGCTTCACCAAAGAAATCATTCCGAACTTCTACAGCGTGAAAGAGGCGGTGTTCCCATTCGCCAAATTCCCTGGTGTGGACCCGATCCTGGGCCCAGAGATGAAGTCCACCGGTGAAGTGATGGGCGTGGGCGACACCTTCGGCGAAGCGTTCGCCAAGGCCCAGATGGGCGCCAGCGAAGTGCTGCCGACCGGCGGTACCGCGTTCATCAGCGTGCGTGACGACGACAAGCCACTGGTTGCAGGCGTGGCCCGTGATCTGATCAACTTGGGTTTCGAAGTGGTCGCCACTGCCGGTACTGCCAAGCTGATCGAAGCCGCAGGCCTGAAAGTGCGACGTGTGAACAAGGTGACCGAAGGTCGTCCGCACGTGGTCGACATGATCAAGAATGACGAAGTCACCCTGATCATCAACACCACCGAAGGTCGTCAGTCGATCGCTGACTCGTACTCCATTCGTCGTAATGCCTTGCAGCACAAAATCTACTGCACCACCACCATTGCTGCTGGCGAAGCCATCTGCGAGGCGCTGAAGTTCGGTCCCGAGAAGACCGTGCGCCGCTTGCAGGATCTACACGCAGGATTGAAGGCATGATCAAGTACCCAATGACCGTCCAGGGCGCGAAAGCCCTGGAAGAAGAACACGCTCACCTGACCAAGGTCGTCCGTCCGAAGCTCAGCCAGGATATCGGCACGGCCCGCGAGTTGGGTGACTTGAAGGAAAACGCCGAATACCACGCAGCCCGCGAGCAGCAGGGGATGGTCGAGGCGCGGATTCGTGACATCGAGGGCCGGATTCAGAATCAGGTCATCATCGACGTCACGACCATTCCTCACACTGGCAAAGTGATTTTCGGTACCACCGTTGAAATCGCCAACGTCGAGACTGATGAAAGCGTCACTTACCACATTGTGGGTGAGGATGAGGCTGACTTTAAGCTCGGCAAGATTTCGGTGGGCTCGCCACTGGCCCGCGCCTTGATTGCCAAGGAAGAGGGTGATGTGGTCGCCGTGAAAACGCCGAGTGGCGTTATCGAGTACGAGATTGTCGAAGTACGCCACATCTAAGCGCAGGCGCCCGCTACGTGCGGGCGCCATGCTTTGGCAGCTGACTCAGATGTTGTGGGTCGGCGGTCTGTGGCTGTTACATATTGGTCTGCTGCCGGTGCTGGGCCAGATTGGCCTGGCACCGCTGCTGATCGACGAAATTGCAGGCATGCTTGATGCGCTGATGGTGGGTTTCGCCACAGCGTGTGTGATTTTTCAGGCTTTGGTGCTGATTCAGGCCGAGGGCCTTGCCAGTCTATGGCGCGATATTCGTGGGCAACTGCTGCTGATGGCGCTGTATGCGTGCGCGATGTACTTCGTGGTGCGTTTCGGTTGGCCAGATGCGGTGCGCTGGGAAGAGTTCAGCTACCTGATCCTGGGGTTTTCCGGGCTGGTGCTGGTGTTGCAGCCGGTGCCGGGATGGGGTGGCAGGGTGCGCGAAGCACACCCTTGACCCTTGCCATCACTTGAAGCGATGGACGTTCGACAGCTGCTTGTTGACGCTGAAGTTCTTGCGATAAATCAGTGCCATCTTGCCGATGACCTGGACCAGGTCCGCTTTGCCGACCTTGCACAGTTCTGCAATGTTCGCCAGGCGCGACTCGCGATCGAGGATGTTGAGCTTGATTTTAATCAGCTCGTGATCCGCCAAAGCGCGTTCAAGTTCGGCTAACACACCTTCAGTCAAACCGTTGTCAGCCACAATCAAAACTGGTTTCAGATGGTGGCCAATGGATTTGTACTGTTTCTTCTGCTCTTGAGTGAGCGGCATAATCTGACCCCTGCGTCTGATCTTGTAAAAAGCGGCGGCCAGTTTACCCGAGCGAGTCCGGGACCGCCCAGTTAATCACGACCCGTTTTATTTCGAGGTGGCCCGTGGCCCGTTCCAAGACAAGCCTTAAATGGCTGCAAAGACATGTCAATGATCCCTATGTGAAGCAGGCGCAGAAGGATGGTTATCGCTCGCGTGCGAGTTACAAGCTTCTGGAGGTCCAGGAGAAATACAAACTGATCCGTCCGGGTATGAGCGTTGTCGACCTGGGAGCGGCGCCCGGCGGCTGGTCACAGGTCACTAGTCGGCTGATCGGTGGTCAGGGGCGTCTGATCGCCTCGGACATACTGGAAATGGACAGCATTCCGGACGTGACTTTCATCCAGGGTGACTTCACCCAGGACGAAGTGCTCGCTCAGATCCTTGAAGCCGTGGGTAATTCGCAGGTGGACCTTGTGATTTCCGATATGGCCCCCAATATGAGTGGTACGCCTGAGGTGGATATGCCAAAAGCCATGTTTCTATGTGAGCTGGCTCTTGATCTGGCTGCTCGGATACTCAAGCCGGGTGGTAATTTCGTGATCAAGGTGTTTCAGGGCGAAGGGTTTGATGCTTACGTGAAGGACGCTCGTAAGAAATTCGAAAAGGTCCAGATGATCAAGCCGGACTCTTCCCGTGGCAGTTCCCGCGAGCAATACATGCTGGCTTGGGGCTACCGGGGCCGTAGTGAGTAAATCGAGGTTTTTTTGCGGGTCGATAGGTTTTTCGTATTTCGCCCCGTGAGCATTAGCGAATATTGTGTAGAAAGTGTTTCACAAAGGGTTACAGACGGCGCCTGCCAGAGTCGTAGGTAATGTAGTAAGTTAGGCCGGTGAATATCATGCGAAGCGCGCGCCATTAGCGGAGCTTGCTTCAGAGGGTAGTTAATTGAACGATATGGCAAAGAATCTGATCCTGTGGTTGATCATCGCGGCTGTCCTGGTGACAGTGATGAACAACTTCTCCAGCCCTAACGAGCCGCAGACCCTCAACTATTCCGACTTCATCCAGCAGGTCAAGGATGGAAAGGTCGAGCGCGTAGCGGTTGACGGCTACGTGATTACCGGCAAACGCAACGATGGCGACAGCTTCAAGACCATTCGTCCTGCCATCCAGGACAACGGTCTGATCGGTGACCTCGTGGATAACCACGTCGTGGTCGAAGGCAAGCAGCCTGAGCAGCAAAGCATCTGGACTCAACTCCTGGTCGCCAGCTTCCCGATCCTGGTGATCATTGCCGTGTTCATGTTTTTCATGCGGCAGATGCAGGGCGGTGCAGGCGGCAAGGGCGGGCCGATGAGCTTTGGCAAGAGCAAGGCGCGCCTGCTCTCCGAAGATCAGGTGAAAACCACCTTGGGTGACGTTGCCGGTTGCGACGAAGCCAAGGAAGAGGTCGGTGAGCTGGTCGAGTTCCTGCGTGATCCGGGCAAGTTCCAGCGTCTGGGCGGTCGGATTCCTCGCGGCGTGCTGATGGTGGGTCCTCCGGGTACCGGTAAAACCTTGCTGGCCAAGGCGATTGCCGGCGAAGCCAAAGTGCCGTTCTTCACCATTTCCGGTTCCGATTTCGTCGAGATGTTCGTCGGTGTCGGTGCCAGCCGTGTTCGCGATATGTTCGAACAGGCCAAGAAACACGCGCCATGCATCATTTTCATCGATGAAATCGACGCCGTCGGTCGCCACCGTGGCGCCGGCATGGGTGGTGGTCACGACGAGCGCGAGCAGACGCTCAACCAATTGCTGGTTGAGATGGATGGCTTTGAAATGAATGACGGCATCATCGTCATCGCCGCAACCAACCGTCCTGACGTACTGGACCCTGCGTTGCTGCGTCCGGGCCGTTTCGACCGTCAGGTTGTGGTCGGCCTGCCGGATATTCGTGGTCGTGAACAGATTCTCAAGGTTCACATGCGCAAAGTGCCAATGGGTGACGACGTCGCTCCTGCGGTGATCGCACGTGGTACGCCTGGTTTTTCTGGTGCCGACCTGGCCAACCTGGTGAACGAGGCCTCGTTGTTCGCTGCGCGTACCGGCAAGCGCATCGTCGAAATGAAAGAATTTGAACTGGCGAAAGACAAGATCATGATGGGCGCCGAGCGCAAATCCATGGTCATGTCCGAAAAAGAGAAGCAGAACACCGCTTATCACGAAGCAGGTCACGCCATCGTCGGTCGTGTCGTGCCAGAGCACGATCCGGTCTACAAGGTGTCGATCATCCCGCGCGGTCGTGCGCTGGGTGTGACGATGTTTCTGCCGGAAGAAGATCGCTATAGCCTGTCCAAGCGTGCACTGATCAGCCAGATCTGCTCGCTGTACGGTGGCCGTATCGCTGAAGAAATGACCCTGGGTTTCGACGGTGTTACCACCGGCGCGTCCAACGACATCATGCGTGCCAGCCAAATTGCGCGGAACATGGTGACCAAGTGGGGTCTTTCAGAAAAACTCGGTCCGTTGATGTATGCCGAAGAAGAGGGCGAAGTGTTCCTCGGTCGCGGCGGCGGTGGTCAGAGTGCGAGCTTCTCTGGTGAGACAGCCAAGCTGATTGACTCCGAAGTGCGCAGCATCATTGACCAGTGCTACGGCACGGCCAAGCAGATCCTCACGGATAACCGCGACAAGCTCGACGCCATGGCCGATGCCTTGATGAAGTACGAGACGATCGATGCCGATCAGATCGATGACATCATGGCGGGTCGCACGCCTCGCGAACCACGCGACTGGTCGGGCGGCGGCACCGGTACTTCCGGGACGCCTCCGGTGGTGCAGGATGAGCGTCCGGAAACACCGATCGGCGGTCCGGCTGCTGACGTATAAGGTTTGAAATGACTTCTGTTCAGTCCTCGACCCGGTTGCCTTGCGGCAACCGGGTTCTTGATTTGGCCCGGACGCATGTCATGGGCATTCTCAATGTCACTCCCGATTCCTTTTCTGATGGCGGCCGATACAGCCAGCTTGACGCGGCCCTGCATCATGCCGAGTCGATGGTTGCGGCGGGCGCCACGCTGATCGATGTCGGTGGCGAATCGACGCGTCCCGGTGCAAGGGCGGTTTCGCCACTTGAAGAGCTGGAGCGCGTGGCGCCTATCGTTGAGCGCATCAATCGCGAGCTGGATGTGATTATTTCGGTCGATACCTCCACTCCGGCGGTCATGCGCGAAACCGCACGGCTCGGAGCGGGATTGATCAATGATGTGCGCTCGCTACGTCGAGATGGCGCCCTGGATGCGGCAGCCGCCACCGGATTGCCGGTGTGCCTGATGCATATGCTCGGTGAGCCGAACGACATGCAGGACAATCCGTATTACGGCGATGTCACAAGGGAGGTTGGCGAGTTTCTCGCCGAGCGCATGGCCCAATGTGCGTTGGTGGGAATCCCGGCTGAGCGGATTATTCTTGATCCAGGGTTTGGATTCGCGAAAACCTTGCAGCACAATCTAAGTTTGTTCAAACATATGGAAGACCTGCACGCCTTGGGGCGGCCCCTGTTGGTCGGGGTTTCGCGAAAGAGCATGATAGGTCAGGCCTTGAATCGCCCGGTTGGAGAGCGCCTGTTTGGCGGTCTGGCGCTCGCGGCGCTGGCTTCGGCCAAGGGTGCGCGTATATTGCGCGTCCATGATGTAGCCGAAACAGTGGACGTGGTGCGGATGATCGCCGCAGTGGAATCAGCCGAATAAGAATGATGGAGCACTTATGAGCAAAAAATACTTTGGCACCGACGGTATTCGTGGTCGGGTCGGTGAGTACCCGATTACTCCTGATTTCATGCTCAAGCTCGGTTGGGCTGCGGGCATGGCCTTCCGCAAAATGGGCGCCTGCAAGGTGCTGGTCGGCAAGGACACCCGGATCTCCGGTTACATGTTTGAGTCCGCGCTCGAGGCGGGTCTGACCTCGGCAGGTGCTGACGTGATGCTGTTGGGTCCTATGCCAACGCCGGCGATCGCTTACCTGACGCGTACCTTCCATGCCGAAGCCGGTATCGTGATCAGTGCCTCGCACAACCCTCACGACGACAACGGCATCAAGTTCTTCTCCGGAAAGGGCACGAAGCTGCCGGACGAAGTCGAACTGATGATCGAAGAGTTGCTCGACACCCCGATGACTGTGGTTGAGTCGAGCAAGATTGGCAAAGTGTCGCGCATCAACGACGCCTCTGGCCGCTATATCGAATTCTGCAAAAGCAGCGTGCCGACCGGTACCAACTTTGCTGGCCTGAAGATCGTGATCGACTGCGCTCACGGCGCGACCTACAAGGTTGCACCTAGTGTGTTCCGGGAGCTGGGTGCCGAAGTCGTTGTGCTTTCCGCTCAGCCAAACGGCCTGAACATCAATGACAATTGCGGTTCGACCCATATGGGGCAATTGCAGGCTGCCGTATTGGCCGAACACGCCGATCTGGGTATTGCCTTCGACGGTGACGGTGATCGCGTCTTGATGGTTGATCACACTGGCGCCATTGTTGATGGTGATGAGCTGCTGTACATCATCGCCCGCGATCTACATGAGCGCGACAAGCTGCAAGGCGGCGTGGTCGGAACATTGATGAGTAACCTGGGGCTGGAGTTGGCCCTGGCGGATCTGTCGATTCCTTTCGTGCGTGCCAACGTTGGCGATCGTTATGTGATCGCTGACTTGCTGGAGCGCAACTGGTTGGTAGGTGGTGAGAACTCGGGTCATATCGTCTGCTTCAATCACACCACCACAGGTGATGCGATCATTGCTGCGTTGCAGGTGCTGATGGCGCTGAAAACGCGCTCGGAAGGTCTGGCTCAGGCCCGTCAGGCGCTGCGCAAGTGTCCTCAGGTGCTGATCAATGTCCGGTTCGGCGGGGGCGCGAGTCCGCTCGACCATCCGGCGGTCAAGGAAGCCAGCGACCGTGTCACCCAAGCCATGGCCGGTCGCGGGCGCGTGTTGTTGCGCAAGTCCGGGACAGAGCCGTTGGTGCGGGTGATGGTCGAAGGCGAGGACGAAACACAGGTTCGCGGTTACGCCCAAGAGCTGGCAAAACTGGTTACTGAAGTTTCTGCCTGAATTCGGCTTGCCAGCCATGATTGTGTTGGGTAACATCTGCGCCCACTTTGACCGACGAGGTACAGCATGCGTCGCCCTATGGTAGCTGGTAACTGGAAGATGCACGGTACCCGCGCCAGCGTCGCTGAGCTGATCAATGGCCTGCGTGATATGGCCTTGCCGAGCGGTGTTGATGTAGCGGTATTCCCGCCTTGCCTGC
Source organism: Pseudomonas sp. UMAB-40 (assembly GCF_900095275.1). Lineage (NCBI taxonomy): Bacteria > Pseudomonadati > Pseudomonadota > Gammaproteobacteria > Pseudomonadales > Pseudomonadaceae > Pseudomonas > Pseudomonas sp. UMAB-40. The sequence continues at coordinate 93,203 of NZ_LT607567.1, read as the reverse complement.
ATATCAATCAAGTGATTGATGGCTTGGAAGGCAAGTCGATTTTGGTTGGCTCGCAGAATTCTGCGGTGGAATCCATGCAAGGTGCACTGACCGGTGAAATCGCGCCGAGTCAATTGGTGGATGCAGGTTGTTCCCTGGTTCTTGTCGGGCATTCCGAACGCCGCCAGATCATGGGCGAGCAGGACGGTATGCTGATTCGCAAGTTTGCAGCGGCTCAGGCATGTGGCTTGATCCCGGTGTTGTGCATAGGGGAAACCCTTGAGCAGCGTGAAGCCGGTAAAACTCTTGAGGTTGTCGGGCGTCAGCTAGGCAGTATCATAGAGGAGCTGGGTGTCGGTGCCTTTGCAAATGCAGTAATAGCTTACGAGCCGGTCTGGGCCATTGGCACCGGGCTGACTGCTTCGCCGCAACAGGCGCAGGATGTGCATGCAGCCATCCGCGCTCAGTTGGCGGCAGAGAATTCTGAGGTCGCACAAGGTGTGCGGCTTCTATACGGCGGCAGCGTGAAGGCGGCCAATGCGGTCGAACTGTTCGGCATGCCGGATATCGATGGGGGGCTCATTGGTGGAGCTTCCCTGAATGCAGATGAGTTCGGTGCGATTTGTCGCGCCGCGGGAAACTGAAAAAATGCTGGAAACAGTCGTAGTCGTTTTTCATCTGCTGGGTGCATTGGGCGTAGTTGCTCTGGTATTGCTGCAGCAGGGTAAAGGTGCGGATGCTGGCGCGTCTTTCGGAGCAGGTGCTTCAAATACTGTGTTCGGAAGCCAAGGTTCCTCTACCTTTCTTAGTAAGTTTACTGCTATACTTGCCGCCGGTTTCTTCATAACCAGCTTAGGGTTAGGTTACTTCGCTAAAGAGAAAGCTCATCAGCTGACTCAAGTAGGTTTGCCAAACCCGGCAGTGTTGGAAGTACCAAAGCAACAACCGGCTTCTGATGATGTACCGGTGCTTCAAGAGCAAAAGTCGGCTACTCCAGCGACTGACGTGCCTCCAGCTCAAGAGCAAAAGTAAGAAGGGTTTCAAACGTAGTATTGCCGAGGTGGTGGAATTGGTAGACACGCAACCTTGAGGTGGTTGTGCCCATAGGGTGTAGGGGTTCGAGTCCCCTTCTCGGTACCAATTATCAGGAGAGCCCGCTGTTGCGGGCTTTCTTGTAGGTGGAAGGTTACATTGACCCTGTCAGGGATCGGTCGTATACTTCCGCCCCAGCTTTGTCGCGGGGTGGAGCAGTCTGGTAGCTCGTCGGGCTCATAACCCGAAGGTCGTCGGTTCAAATCCGGCCCCCGCAACCAGTTTAAGGAGCCCCTTTTAAGGGGCTTTTTGTTAGCTGGACACTTTCTACGCCGCTGTTCGACGGCGTTTCAAGGATGGGCGTTTCGCCCATTTTTTTATTTTGCATAGCATGCACATACATGCACGAGGGGGTTCAGGTGTCGAGCAAGCTAGAAGAGTTGCAGGCCTTGTTGGCCCCGGTGGTCGTGGCCCTGGGCTATGAATGCTGGGGTATTGAGTTTTCGGCTCAAGGTCGCCACTCAATGTTGCGCGTTTATATTGATAAAGAGGGCGGTGTGCTGGTGGACGATTGTGCCATCGTCAGCCGTCAGATCAGCGGTGTCCTGGATGTTGAAGATCCAATCGCCGTTGAATACACCCTTGAAGTTTCCTCGCCTGGCATGGAACGCCCACTGTTCACTATTGAGCAGTTTGCAAAATTTGCCGGTGAACAAGTGAAGATCAAGCTGCGCTCGCCTTTTGAAGGACGACGCAACTTTCAGGGCCTTCTGCGCGGTGTAGAAGAGCAGGACGTCGTGGTGCAGGTTGAAGACCATGAGTTCCTGTTGCCGATCGATATGATCGACAAGGCCAACATTATTCCCAGTTTTGACTGAGACGCGGATCCCGCGGATCCAATGGCTTGCGAAAGGCGAGGCGTACGATGAGCAAAGAAGTACTGCTGGTTGTTGAGTCGGTATCCAATGAAAAGGGCGTACCGGCAAACGTAATTTTTGAAGCGCTGGAGCTGGCTCTGGCCACTGCTACCAAAAAGCGTTTCGAGGACGAAGTCGATCTGCGTGTGGAAATTAATCGCCACACCGGTGCTTACGAGACATTCCGTCGCTGGACGGTCGTCGAAGAAGCAGACCTGGATGATCCGGCCATCGAAACCTGGCCGAGCAAGGTTGCCGAAACGCACCCGGGCGCCCAGGTAGGTGATGTAGTCGAAGAGAAAATCGAATCCATCGAGTTCGGCCGCATTGCTGCACAGACTGCCAAGCAAGTCATCGTGCAGAAAGTTCGCGAAGCCGAGCGCGCTCAAGTCGTTGACGCTTATCGCGAGCGCCTGGGGGAAATCATCTCCGGCACCGTGAAGAAAGTGACTCGCGACAACGTGATCGTCGACCTGGGCAACAACGCTGAAGCGCTGCTGGCTCGTGAAGACATCATCTCTCGCGAAACCTTCCGGGTTGGCGTGCGCTTGCGTGCGCTGCTCAAGGAAATCCGCACCGAGAACCGCGGCCCGCAGCTGATCCTGTCGCGTACTGCGCCGGAAATGCTGATCGAGTTGTTCCGCATCGAGGTGCCGGAAATCGCTGAAGGCTTGATCGAAGTCATGGCAGCCTCCCGTGACCCGGGTTCGCGTGCCAAGATCGCGGTCCGCTCGAAAGACAAACGCATCGACCCGCAAGGCGCTTGCATCGGTATGCGCGGTTCGCGCGTCCAGGCAGTGTCGGGTGAGTTGGGCGGTGAGCGTGTGGACATCGTCCTGTGGGACGACAACCCGGCTCAGTTCGTAATCAACGCCATGTCCCCGGCTGAGGTTGCGGCAATTATCGTTGACGAAGATGCCCATGCAATGGACATCGCCGTTGGCGCAGACAATCTGGCTCAGGCCATCGGTCGCGGTGGTCAGAACGTGCGTCTGGCTAGCCAGTTGACTGGCTGGACCCTGAACGTGATGACCGAATCGGACATCCAGGCTAAGCAGCAAGCAGAAACCGGCGACATCCTGCGCAACTTCATCGACGAGCTGGAAGTCGACGAAGACCTGGCACAGGTGCTGGTAGATGAAGGCTTCACCAGCCTGGAAGAGATTGCCTACGTACCGTTGGAAGAAATGCTCAACATCGACGGCTTTGACGAAGAAACCGTCAACGAGCTTCGCGCTCGCGCCAAGGATCGTTTGTTGACCAAAGCCATCGCTACTGAGGAAAAGCTGGCAGACGCCCATCCGGCCGAAGACCTGCTCTCGCTTGAGGGTATGGACAAGGATCTGGCGATGGAACTGGCGGTGCGCGGCGTAATTACCCGCGAAGACCTGGCCGAGCAGTCTATTGACGATCTGCTCGACATCGACGGCATTGACGATGATCGTGCCGGCAAGTTGATCATGGCCGCCCGAGCCCACTGGTTCGAGTAATTAGGCGCGGCCTGAGGAGAGAAGTGCATGACGCAAGTCACGGTGAAACAACTGGCCGATGAGGTCAAAACACCGGTAGAGCGCCTGTTGCAGCAGATGCGTGAGGCAGGTCTGCCGCACACCGCCGCCGATGAAGGTGTGAGCGATAGTGAGAAGCAGTCTTTGCTGACTCACTTGAAGAGCAGCCACAAGGCGAAAGTGGAAGAACCGCGCAAGATTACATTGCAGCGCAAAACCACCAGCACCCTGCGTGTTGCTGGCAGCAAAAGCATCAGCGTTGAAGTACGCAAGAAGAAAGTCTTCGTACAGCGCAGCCCGGAAGAAATTGAAGCCGAGCGCAAACGCGAACTGGATGAACGTCGCGCAGTAGAAAATGCTGCTCGTCAGAAGGCTGAAGAAGAAGCCAAGCGCCGCGCCGAAGAAGAAGCGCGTCGCCAGCCTGCTGCTGCGCAATCCGCTACTAACGACGCCGTTGCAGCCCCTGCAGCAGTTGCCGAACCAGTACGCGAAAGCGCGCCGGTTGTAGCCGCTGCTCCAGCACCGTCTGCTGACGTTCGCAACAAGCAGAACGAACAGCGCCGTCCGGACAAACCACGTGCCGACGATAACAATCGTCGCAGCGGCGGTGGCGATGGCGAGCGCAAAAACGCTCCACATCGTGCTTCGGTCAAAGAGAAAGCGCCTGCTCCACGTGTTGCGCCACGGACTACCGACGAAGAAAGCGATGGCTTCCGTCGTGGTGGTCGCGGCAAGGCCAAGCTGAAGAAGCGCAACGCCCACGGTTTCCAGAGCCCAACCGGCCCTGTCGTGCGTGATGTGCAGATCGGCGAGACCATCACTGTTGGCGATCTCGCCCAGCAGATGTCGGTCAAGGCTGCTGAAATCATCAAGTTCATGTTCAAACTGGGTACCCCAGCGACCATCAACCAGGTACTGGATCAGGAAACTGCCCAACTGGTTGCTGAAGAGCTGGGCCACAAAGTGACCCTGGTCAGCGACACTGCCTTGGAAGATTCCCTGGCCGAGTCCCTGAAGTTTGAAGGTGAGACGTTCTCCCGTGCACCGGTTGTGACCGTAATGGGCCACGTCGACCACGGTAAGACCTCGCTGCTCGACTACATCCGTCGTGCCAAGGTAGCTGCGGGCGAAGCCGGCGGTATCACCCAGCACATCGGTGCGTACCACGTTGAAACTGATCGCGGCATGGTCACTTTCCTCGATACCCCGGGTCACGCTGCGTTTACCGCAATGCGTGCTCGTGGTGCCAAGGCGACTGACATCGTGATCCTGGTCGTTGCAGCGGACGACGGCGTAATGCCGCAGACCATTGAAGCGGTCCAGCACGCCAAGGCAGCCGGTGTTCCTCTGGTTGTTGCCGTGAACAAAATCGACAAGCCGGGCGCCGATCTCGATCGCATCCGTAGCGAACTGTCGGTTCATGGCGTGACCTCGGAAGAGTGGGGCGGCGACACCCCGTTCGTTTCGGTTTCGGCGAAAGTCGGTACTGGCGTGGACGAGTTGCTCGAAGCTGTTCTGCTGCAAGCCGAAGTTCTGGAACTGAAGGCGACCCCTTCGGCCCCAGGTCGTGGTGTCGTGGTTGAATCGCGTCTCGACAAAGGTCGTGGCCCGGTTGCTACCGTTCTGGTCCAAGACGGTACCCTGCGCCAAGGCGACATGGTCCTGGTCGGTTCGAACTACGGCCGTGTACGTGCCATGCTCGACGAGAACGGCAAGCCAATCAAAGAAGCCGGTCCTTCCATCCCTGTCGAGATCCTCGGCCTGGACGGTACTCCGGACGCTGGCGACGAGATGAGCGTGCTGTCGGACGAGAAGAAAGCCCGTGAAGTGGCTCTGTTCCGTCAAGGCAAGTTCCGCGAAGTCAAACTGGCCCGTGCTCACGCCGGCAAGCTTGAAAACATCTTCGAGAACATGGGCCAGGCAGAGAAGAAGACGCTTAACATCGTCCTCAAATCTGACGTCCGTGGTTCGCTGGAAGCGTTGAACGGCGCCTTGAACGGCCTGGGTAACGACGAAGTGCAAGTGCGTGTTGTCGGTGGCGGTGTCGGTGGTATCACCGAGTCCGACGCTAACCTGGCACTGGCCTCCAACGCTGTACTGTTTGGCTTTAACGTGCGTGCCGATGCCGGCGCTCGCAAGATCGTCGAGCAGGAAGGTCTGGATATGCGTTACTACAACGTGATCTACGACATCATCGAAGACGTCAAGAAAGCCCTCACCGGTATGCTGGGCAGCGATGTTCGCGAGAACATCCTGGGTACCGCTGAAGTGCGTGACGTGTTCCGTTCGCCGAAGTTTGGCGCGATCGCCGGTTGCATGGTTATCGAAGGTGTTGTTCACCGTAACCGTCCAATCCGTGTACTGCGTGAAGACATCGTTATCTTCGAAGGCGAGCTGGAATCCCTGCGCCGCTTCAAGGATGACGCTTCCGAAGTACGTGCCGGCATGGAATGCGGTATTGGCGTCAAGAGCTACAACGACGTCAAAGCTGGCGACAAGATCGAAGTCTACGAGAAGGTTCAGGTTGCTCGCAGCCTCTAACTCGCGCACTTCAAGGGCCACGGCGAGCCGCCGCATGCAAGTGCGCGGCACGGCGTCAGGACTCTAAACGCAACGCCCGGTCTGGCTTTTGTCAGGCCGGGCGTTTGCCGCTTTCAGACCCCTCGGGTTTCACCGTGGGGCAGTAACAGGTAACAAGACATGGCAAAAGAATACAGCCGTACCCAACGTATCGGCGATCAGATGCAGCGTGAGCTGGCACAGCTGATCCGTCGTGAAGTCAAAGACCCGCGCGTCGGCCTGGTCACCATCACCGCTGTTGAAGTCAGTCGTGACGTCGGTCACGCCAAGATCTTCATCACCGTGATGGGTCAGGACAACGCCGAAGACATCGCACAAAGCATCAAGGTGCTCAACTCCGCCGCTGGCTTTCTGCGTATGCAGTTGGCTCGCGAAATGAAGTTGCGCAGCGTTCCGCAGTTGCACTTCCACTACGACGAAAGCGTCGTGCGTGGTGCACACCTGTCGGCCCTGATCGAGCGTGCGGTGGCTGAAGACAATCAGCACCCGGTAGCCGCTGAACCCGAAGACGCCAAGGAGTAATCGGTGGCTCAGGTCAAACGTATCCGTCGTAACGTCAGCGGTATTATCCTGCTCGACAAGCCGCTGGGGTTCACCTCCAACGCCGCGTTGCAGAAGGTTCGCTGGTTGCTGAACGCCGAGAAGGCAGGGCATACCGGCAGTCTCGATCCGCTGGCCACCGGCGTGCTGCCGTTGTGCTTCGGTGAGGCCACCAAGTTCTCGCAATACCTGCTCGATTCCGACAAGGCTTATGAAACCCTGGCGCAGCTGGGCAAGACCACCACCACGGCCGATGCCGAGGGTGAAGTTTTGCAGGAACGCCCGGTGACCGTTGGTCGTGTCGATGTCGAAGCTGTTTTACCGGGTTTTCGCGGGCAAATCAGTCAGATACCGCCGATGTACTCGGCGCTCAAGCGTGACGGACAGCCGCTGTACAAGCTGGCTCGTGCAGGCGAAGTAGTGGAGCGCGAACCGCGTTCTGTTACTATTGCGCGCTTGGAATTACTGGCCTTCGAGGGTGATACTGCGCGGCTTGCGGTGGATTGCAGCAAAGGCACCTATATCCGCACCCTGGTGGAGGATATCGGTGAGCAACTCGGTTGTGGCGCTTACGTGGCTGAATTGCGACGTACCCAGGCCGGGCCTTTCACGCTAGCGCAGACGGTCACGCTGGAAGAGTTGGAAGCGGTACATGCCGAAGGCGGCAATGAAGCGGTTGATCGCTTCCTGATGCCATCGGACAGCGGTCTGCTGGATTGGCCGCTGTTGCAGTTCTCGGAGCACAGCTCGTTCTACTGGCTCAACGGCCAACCGGTACGAGCCCCGGATGCACCGAAGTTCGGCATGGTACGGGTACAGGATCACAATGGTCGCTTCATCGGAATCGGTGAAGTGGGCGAAGACGGGCGAATCGCGCCACGTCGACTGATTCGGTCAGAATGACCGGACGAGGGTGGCTGTTAACAGGCACGGTCACTACTCATTTTTAGATACAGGGATTTGTCCCTGGCCTGTTGAAGCTGTTTCTCTGAAACAGTTTCCTGATAAAAGGATTGCCTCATGGCTCTCGACGTTCAAGAAAAAGCTCAAATCGTAGCTGACTACCAGCAAGCTGTTGGTGACACTGGTTCGCCAGAAGTGCAAGTTGCACTGCTGACCCACAACATCAACAAGCTGCAAGGTCACTTCAAGGCCAACGGTAAAGATCACCACTCCCGTCGTGGTCTGATCCGCATGGTTAACCAGCGTCGTAAGCTGCTGGACTACCTGAAAGGCAAGGATCTGGGTCGTTATCAGGCTCTGATCGGTCGCCTGGGTCTGCGTCGCTAATAAGCGATTGCGCTAGAGGTTGGTTGTCTGTCGTGCTTCAGTGGGTTTCCCGCTGGTGCATGGCAGGCTCCCAGCCTCAAGTTTTATCTGGATAGTCGTTTTACCCTGGACAGGCGTTGGGCCGATTCCCGACATTGCCCAAGAATTTCGCAAGAAGACAAGTTCCCCAAGAGCCACAAAAGAAGGTAGGACACCGTGAACCCGGTAATCAAAAAATTCCAGTTCGGTCAGTCGACCGTTACCCTCGAGACTGGCCGTATCGCCCGTCAGGCCTCCGGCGCAGTATTGGTCACCGTTGACGACGACGTCAGCGTATTGGTGACTGTGGTCGGCGCCAAGCAAGCCGATCCAGGCAAGGGCTTCTTCCCTCTGTCCGTTCACTACCAGGAAAAGACTTACGCTGCCGGTAAGATCCCTGGCGGTTTCTTCAAGCGCGAAGGCCGTCCTTCCGAGAAAGAAACCCTGACTTCCCGACTGATCGACCGTCCGATCCGTCCGCTGTTCCCAGAAGGCTTCATGAACGAAGTGCAGGTTGTCTGCACCGTCGTTTCCACCAGCAAGAAAACCGATCCGGACATCGCTGCGATGATCGGTACCTCGGCTGCCCTGGCCATCTCCGGTATTCCTTTCGATGGCCCGATCGGCGCTGCCCGCGTTGCGTTCCACGAAAGCACTGGCTACCTGCTGAACCCGACTTACGAACAACAGAAAGCTTCGAGCCTGGACATGGTCGTTGCCGGTACTTCGGAAGCCGTGTTGATGGTTGAATCGGAAGCCAAAGAGCTGACCGAAGACCAGATGCTGGGCGCTGTACTGTTTGCTCACGACGAGTTCCAGGTGGTGATCAACGCCGTCAAGGAACTGGCCGCCGAAGCTGCCAAGCCGACCTGGACCTGGGCTCCACAGCCAGAAGCCACCGCTCTGCTGGGCGCCATCCGTGCCGAGTTCGGCGACGCGATCTCCCAGGCTTACACCATCACCATCAAGGCCGACCGTTACGCTCGTCTGGGCGAACTGAAAGACCAGGTTGTTGCCAAGCTGTCCGGTGAAGAAGGCCAGCCTTCGTCCAGCGAAGTCAAAGCCGCTTTCGGCGAAATCGAATACCGCACCGTTCGCGAAAACATCGTAAACGGCAAGCCACGTATCGACGGTCGCGACACCAAGACTGTACGTCCCTTGAACATCGAGGTCGGTGTTCTGCCCAAGACCCACGGTTCGGCTCTGTTCACCCGTGGCGAAACCCAGGCCCTGGTAGTTGCAACACTGGGCACCGCCCGTGACGCACAACTGCTGGACACCCTGGAAGGCGAGAAAAAAGACCCGTTCATGCTGCACTACAACTTCCCTCCGTTCTCGGTAGGTGAGTGTGGTCGCATGGGTGGCGCTGGTCGTCGCGAAATCGGTCACGGCCGTCTGGCCCGTCGTTCGATTGCAGCCATGCTGCCTGCTGCCGACGTGTTCCCGTACACCATTCGTGTTGTGTCGGAAATCACCGAATCCAACGGTTCGAGCTCGATGGCTTCCGTTTGCGGCGCTTCCCTGGCCCTGATGGACGCTGGCGTTCCGATGAAGGCACCGGTTGCCGGTATCGCCATGGGTCTGGTTAAAGAAGGCGAGAAGTTCGCCATCCTGACCGACATCCTGGGTGACGAAGACCACCTCGGCGACATGGACTTCAAAGTAGCCGGTACCGCCAAAGGTGTTACCGCGCTGCAGATGGACATCAAGATCAAAGGCATCACCGAAGAAATCATGGAGATCGCTCTGGGCCAAGCCCTGGAAGCGCGCCTGAACATCCTCGGTCAGATGAACCAGATCATTGGTCAGTCCCGCACCGAACTGTCGGAAAATGCTCCGACCATGATCGCGATGAAAATCGACACCGACAAAATCCGTGATGTCATCGGTAAAGGCGGTGCGACCATTCGTGCGATCTGTGAAGAGACCAAGGCTTCGATCGACATCGAAGACGACGGCTCGATCAAGATCTTCGGCGAAACCAAGGAAGCGGCTGAAGCTGCACGTCAGCGCGTTCTGGGTATCACCGCAGAAGCTGAAATCGGCAAGATCTACGTCGGTAAGGTTGAGCGCATCGTCGACTTCGGCGCATTCGTCAACATCCTGCCTGGCAAGGACGGTCTGGTTCACATCTCGATGCTGAGCGACGCTCGCGTTGAGAAAGTGACCGACATCCTGAAAGAAGGCCAGGAAGTGGAAGTACTGGTACTGGACGTGGACAACCGCGGCCGTATCAAGCTGTCCATCAAAGACGTAGCAGCAGCCAAGGCTTCGGGCGTTTAATCACCCCCGCTTGATTGCTTCAACGTTATAAAAAAGGCCCCGCAGTGAAAACTGCGGGGCCTTTTTTTGTCTTTGAAACAGGATGTGAAGTTGCTGGCTCTCGAACCCGGTGCTAGGTTTAGCCCACCGCCCGTGTAGCTCAGCCGGTAGAGCAGCGCACTCGTAACGCGAAGGTCGCAGGTTCGATTCCTGTCTCGGGCACCACATCTATTTTCACCCTGTTTCGCAGAGCTTCACGAAACCGCCAAGAGCCATAAGCCTTGACGGTTTTTATTTTCGCCATCTTTCGCAGTCTTTCGCTGCGTCCCGCGCATTTTTAGTACATCATTCAGCACTTCTTAATTCGAGTGACTTGGTGATGTACTAATGCCCCTCACTGATACCGCTGTGCGCCAGGCCAAACCGGCCGACAAGGAATTCACCCTCACTGACGGCAGCGGTCTATCGCTGTACGTTGCGCCCAACGGCACCAAGTCCTGGCACTTCAGGTTCTCCTGGCACGGCAAACAGCCGCGCATGTCGCTGGGCACCTATCCCGAAATCACCCTAAAAGAAGCCCGCGAAAAGCGGGATCAGGCGCGGTCGCTCGTTGCCAAGGGCGTTGATCCTCGATCTCAACGCCGCGAAGAAAAACGAGCTGCAGCGTCCGAGGCCGTGAAGACCTTCGAGGTTGTGGCGAACGAGTGGCATGCCTTCAAGCTGCCGCGCTGGGTGGCGGCCCATCATGGCGCCGCCTACCAGTCACGTTTCTACCTGGACAAGGATCTGATCCCGGCGCTGGGCAAGATCCCAGTGGCGGACGTCAAACGGTCCGACGTGCTCGCAGCCTTGCGCAGGATTGAGAAGCGCGAGGCGCTCAACTCGGCGAAGAAGTGCCGGTCATGGCTCAACAACATTTTCCGCTTCGCTATCGCGTCCGATTATCTGGAAATGAACCCGGCTGCCGACTTGGACATTGTCGCGGTGAAAGAGCCGCCGGTGAAACACAACCCGATGCTCAGGCAGCGAGAGCTAAAGGTATTCCTGCACACGCTCAGGAACTTCGACTGCGCAGGTTACACAAAGAGTGCCATCCGCATTTTGCTACTGACAGGCGTTCGCACAGGCGAGATGCGCCACGCAAGGGCAGCCCAGTTTGACCTGGACGCCGCGTTGTGGACGATACCGCCCGAAGGCGTTAAGCAATTGAGGAAGGTGATCCGAACAAAGGAGGGGGAGGAAGTGCCGCCGTATCTGGTGCCACTGTCGCGGCAGGCGGTCGAAGAGGTGCGCAAGGTGCATCAGTTGACCGGTCGTTACAAACTGCTGATCGCGGGCCGCAACGACCCGAGCAAGCCAATCAGTAACAACACGGTCAACGCTGCATTAAAGCGCATGGGGTATGAAGGCAAGCTGACCGGGCAGGGAATCCGAGCCACGATTTCAACGGCCTTGAACGAGATGGGTTACAACGAAGACTGGATTGAGGCGCAGCTTTCGCATGCAGGCTCAAGCAAGGTCAGGAAGACCTACAACCACGCAGAATACGTGGAACAGCGGAGGGGGATGATGCAGGACTGGGCGGATTACTTGGATGCGCTGGAGGCCGAAGCCTGATCGCGTTGACCGCGCGCGGCTGCGACCTGGTCGTTGTTCCATTGCAGAACCTCGGACTTTACCCAGGCCACGGACCGGCCCCCAAGCCTGACCTGTTTCGGGAATAGACCGTCGCTGGCCATGGTGTAAATCTTGGTGGTGCCCAAGCCGGTCAGCTCTTTGACCTTTGGCAGTCGGATGAACTCAACCTGCTCGTCGCGCAGATCGTCGGTGCGTGCGGTGTTCATGGTTTTTCTCCATTCAGCGCAGCGGTGGCGTCGAGGCAGGCGCTAATTGACTTGAGCACATTTAAAATGTGTTGCTCCTGAGTTTCCATAGTTTGATCGGATTTATTCTGCTGGCTTGTAGAATCCGAATCAGCCTGCTGCCAGTAAATCTGGCCAAGCGTGAAAGATCTACGAAGAGCGCTTTGGACCTGAGCAGCAATCTCCGCCGCCTGCCGCTCGATGGTGGCTTGCAGCTCTATTTCTCTATCCACTGACGCAGCAAGGCTGTTTTCCACCTCATCAAACATGTGGCTTGCGGTATCTAATTGGGCTTGCAGTTCGGCGAGTTGGGGCGGGGCGGCTACATCACGCATCGCAGCAATAACCCAGGCATGAGGAAACCACTTATATGCTTCTTCTGGGAGGCACGGCATATAGCTGTAACGGTGCGTGCTTTCGAGTGCGGCTTTAACTGTCTTGACCGAGTCAATAGACGCTCCAATGACTGGAAGTAGACGCTCGAATGCGGCCGGGCTTGGGTGCTTATGGTCCTTTGACTCACGCAGCCGCTCGATCTCGGCGATCATTTCCAGAACCGCTGTCGGCGAACAGCGTTTCACCAAGTCCATCTCTGAAAAGCCCGGACCAATTTCGAACCAATCGCTACCGTCCGGCCATGCACAGGTGAACTCGTGCGCCTTATATTCCGCAACAATAACCTCCGCCGCCTTCTTCAGTTCGCTGTAATCGGTCATTCACCTGCTCCCGATTCGGTGGGTTTGAGGGCTTCCGCCCGGCGCCGTGCTTTGTTGCCATTGCCAGGACTGAAGTCTGGGATTTCGTCGGCGGCTAGTGGCTTGGAAGTCGGCTTGTATTCGGCGCCGTCCGCATACATCAGGCCAATCCCAAGTTCTCTGGCGATCGACACCTCCAGTCGCGCACCTCGGGAGGACGTCCAGCCAGGCAGCAGCATCACGACTTCACAGGTTGCTAGCCGACCGATGTCATAGCGCAAGTAATCAGCCCACTCCGCGCCCACAACGTGTCCATGGTCAGCTGGGTTTTCAACATGCCAGCCTGCGCCGCGCAGCTTTTCTGCCATAGCGTTGAATGCAGGGAAATTGTACTCAGGAATACCTGTCATCGGCCCCGCGATATAGACGCGCATTTCGCGATCCATGGTTAGCAGCACAGCCCGCTTTGCGCTGGCGGGTTTTCCCTCCAGCACCTCGGCTGTGGACGTGACGATGTGGTAAGCGGCGTCATCGACCCGGATCAGCCTCTTAGCGTTCGCCTCGTACCAGGCACGCAGCAGTCCGTCGAGATCATCGTTGCGCTGATCGGCCACGGTCAGGCGCAGCTGCAGGGCATCACGCTCGGCGGTGACCCGGTCGAAGTCGGCCGCCAGCACAACCGAAGGCCGCCCCAAGGCCGTACCCTCAACGAGCCCTGTATCGCCAACGTGGTAACGCTTCACTTCACTCATTGCCTTTCTCCCGTGCGCGCTGCTCGGCCGCTTCGGCCTGGCGCTTCTTGCTGCATTTGTCGTGGTTTCCCCGGTTCCGGTTCTTCTGGCATATATCGCAGGTAGTCGGGAAGTCGGGGCAGTTGGCTTTCAGTTTTCCGGGGATGGGGGCTGTCATGGCGCTGGCTCCGGCAGGAAGTAATAGGCGATCTGCTTTTCTTGGCTGCAATGGCCGGAGTACTTCACCGCCTCATCAAAGGTGTAAATGCCAGCGTCTGACACGTCGGTTGTGTATCCACGGCCGTTCGCACGCCAGTAGCATTGCCATTCGCCCGACCAGATCCGCACGAGGTGCCGGCCTTTCTCAGCCCGCCACTTCGCAAGGGTGCCTTTGCTTTTCAGCCCATGCAGGGTGCGACGTAGGGTCATGGCATCACCCGCTTAAATTCGACGACCCAGACCCACGGATTCGCGGCCCAGCTGTCAACGCCGTTGATGGACTCCCACAGACGCTGGAACGAGTCGACATAGGAGAGGCTTCCGCAATTGCAAGCGGGATAGCCGTCCGGCTCAGTCGGGCGATCACAGCCGAACTCGTGGTCGCCGATTCCTTCCGCCTGCGCCTGGTCGCCATCGATGTCGTGCAGGCGTTCGATCCGGACGGCGGTTACCTCCAGCAATGCGCGGGAGGCGTCACGCGGCATGTGGATTGACGGGATTCGGCCGAACTTGCGAGCCCATGGCCTCGCCTCGGCCGGCTTGTATTCCTTGCCGTGCCACTCATCGTCGTACACGACGCAAGGTTGGTCGCCGTGGCCGGGCAGGTCGCAGCCCCAGAACGACTCTCGTACCCACAGCCGGTCGCCGGGTTGGCCGTATGGGCAGTTGGCGGGAATCGGCACCAATTCGCCCGATTCAGATGTTTCCCATAAGCCGTGCGGCATCTTGAGTGCGCGCCGCGTGACCGTCTTCCGGCCTTCCAGGATGGCGCGCACCATCGGGCCGTTGAATAAAATCGGGCGCTCTTTCATGGCTGCTCGACCGTTCTTAACGGCAGCCTTCGCCAGTGCGTCAAGCAGCAGTTCCTGGCGCTTCTGATTGTCCAGGTACTGGCGCACGGCCTGAACGAAAACGCTGTTCATGCTGCGATCGAGATAGTCAGCAGCGCCTTCAATTTCGGCACGCAAACCATCGGGCAGGCGAACCACAAATTTGTCGGCGGTGCGGGAGTCGTAGTTGTTGTTCATGCTTCCACCTGCAACAGATCAATGACTTGTTTGATACCGCTGGCGTAGCTGGACGGCATCGCGGCGGCGGTTCGGGTCAGGTTGGCAATTGCCTTGGCCGCAACGTCCGGCCGGCGCAGCGAAGCGCCGAAGGACCGGACAACCCCAAGGGCGTAGTTGCGCCCCTCGATTTCCATGACCCGGTTGATCGGGCCAGTGATAACGATCTGTGGGAGCGAGTACACCGGAATCGGGGACTGAACCTCGACGAAGTCCAGTGTTTCCGGGGATTTTCCTGTGGGAGCGGGCATGGCTTTGCCCAAGGCGCTGGCCAGCGCCTGTTGCGCGATTGAGTTCATGGGGTGACCTATCGTTTTTGAAAGGTTTTTGTCAGCGCGCCATTTACGGGGCGGCCTCTCTTCAACACGACACGAGCCAATGCGGCCCTGTCTTTCTCACTGTGGCTAGCCTGACTCAACAGGCCGAAGTAGCTGTTGGCGGTTTCGCGAAGATCCTCGACCGGAGCTGCAGCCGTGCGCTTCAATGCCTGGGCCAGTGATCGCTTGCGAGTGGTTCGCCGCCACGGCTTGATGACATGCCCGACGAAGTCGACGCCGCGATCTACGGGCTGCAGAATGGTTTTTGTTGGGTTCAGCCTGGCGCCGAGGCTTGGCAGGAAGGCTTCAACCTCTGCCAGCCATGCGTTGAGCTGCTGCGGCGACTCATGCAGGAACACGAAGTCATCGACGTACCGGACGTAGTGCTTGGCGCCGAGGCGGTGCTTGGCGAACTGGTCCAGCGCGTCGAGGTACACGTTGGCGAAGAACTGCGACGACAGGTTGCCGATCGGCAGACCGAGGCGGGCAGGTTGCGCGGTGAGCCGCTTGTGCTGCGGTACGCGATTGAACAGATGGGCCGGGCTTCGGACCTCGTAATCTTCGCGAGGGTCGTGCATCAGGATCTGTTCAGCGAGTGCCAGCCACCAGGGGTCGGTGATCTTGGCGGCCAGCTGCTTGCGCAGAACCTCTTTGTCGATGGCGACGAAGAAGTTGGCCAGGTCGCACTTGAGGTAGAAGATCGGCTTCGACCAGTTTTGGCTGGCGCTGCGGATCTTCGCTTCCAGCCGGGTGGCGGCGTACAACGTGCCGCGCCCGGGAATGCATGCACAACTGTCCGCTATGAAGCTGGCGTAGAAGCGCGGTGCCACACGGTTGTACAGCAGGTGGTGGACAACGCGGTCCCGGAAAGCGGCAGCCCACACCTCGCGGGCTTTCGGTCGGGTGACCACGAAACATATCGAACGGCCTGGCCGGTAAGTGCCGGCAATCAAGTCGTCGTGTAGACCGATCAGGTTCTTTTCCAGATCCATTTCGAAGGCCAATGCGCTGGCGCTGTTGCGCTTTGTGCGTCGGCAGTCGTAATAGGCTTGAACAAGTTCGCTGAACGGGTAGGGACCAAAAGTCGAATCTGCGGACGGGGCGGACGCGGAGCTCGTTGTTCTTGTCGTTGTTGTTCTGATTGCCATCATCGAAGTTCATGTTGAATGCGTTGTTGGCGGAGCGCTGCGACCTATCGTGCTATCTACGTCGCCAAGCCGAAGGCAGAGCCGATCAGCAAGGAAACTGCGCGAGACCTGCACGGACGCTTTAGACCGTCGGTATCTCTGATGCGCATGGCGGTGACCCAAAGGTCAGCGGCACGACCAGATTCAATTCGCACAGACCTGAAAGCCGTAACTCTCAGGTGGCGGGCGCGGTTGGGGTGGAGCGTTTCCAGGCATTGGCCTGTTTGCCAATCGAGGTGGTGACCTCTATTGCATTGGCATGCTGCGGGACGCTGATGAATCGGCTTTCTTTGAAAAGCCGCATCAGGAACTCGATCACCTGGACCTTCTCGACCAGCAATGTCAGGTGTGGGTGCTTGTCCCGAGTCGAGTTGGCTCGGGCAATCAACATCAGCACGTCGATGCACTCATCGATGACGCGCTTTCCGAGGGACTGCTTTAGATCTCGTGGAATGTTACGAGTCAGGTTCGTGGCCATCTGCAACAGGCCAAGTGAGGCTTTGTAGATACTCAAATCCGTGTGCATCGCCATGGGCGCGCTCTCCAAGAGCAACCGGCCGCAAGCGGCCGGATTAAATAAGCAAATTAATCAATCAATTGACTGCGGACGGGGCGGACGCGGAGCTCGCTGTCCTTGCCGCCGGTGAGGCTCTGACCGCCAACACCGAAGGTCATGGGGAATGCGTCGTAGGCGGAGCGCTGCGAACTCGACCAATACCAGGCGTCGCGGAAGGCTTCAGTTCCACCTTCTTGGAAGGCCGACAGCGTGGTCTGCGTCGGTGATTCTTCGGTGTACAGCTGGCCTACTGGCTCGCTATTCGGGTTGTCGCCGTTGCGACTGTTCGCCCAGTTTTCTTCAGTGGTGGGCTTGAAGTGGCGATACTGCAGCTCCTGCACGTCACGTGCCGGGATCGCCCAGCCGGTGAAGCCGCCGATGTCCAGTACCAACACCTTCTGCGCCAGTTCGCTGCCAGCGGCTGCCATCGCTTCGGTGTTCGCCCGGCTGTTGGTAAAGCTGTTGGCGCCTTCGATCTTCACACCGTACTCGCCCCATGCACCTTTCAGTTCGTGCGCCGCGCCGGCGGTGATGTTCAGGTAGCGCTTGCCGGTATCCGGGTCGCGGGTGATGCCGCTGAAGAACCCGCCACCGAACGGCTGGCCGATTTCCGGGAGTGTCACTGCTGGTGCTGCTTTCTCAACTGCGGACATGGTCTTTCCTCTTTTCGAAGACAACAAAAAAGGCGCTGAGCGCCCTGGTGTGCCGGATCAAGAACGAATGGATGAAGGATTAAATAAAGAATCTGCGGACGGGGCGGACGCGGAGCTCGTCGTAGTTGACGCCGTAGCCCTGAGTGCCAACACCGAAGGTCAAGTAGAATGCGTAGTCGGCGGAGCGCTGCGATGAGGACCAGTAGTAGCTATCCTTTGCGAACGCCTCAGGGCAGTTCAGCCAGCCTTGGTACAACTCGGCGGCGGCCGGCAGATAGAAGTCATGGTGACCATCTGCTTGATGCTCTGTGCAGGCGCTGGCTGCTGGGTGATCGTCATCGCTATTGCACAGCGCTATGCTGTTGGCACAGCCGTCCGTCTTGCTGGTAGCGCCGGACTCTTTGCCGCGTCCGCCCCATTCGTGAGCGCCGACGTCGTCCTTGGCGATGATCAGGTAGTGCGCCGGGACATCGCCGCGCACCGGGACGAAGCCACCATTGATGCCACCCTGGCCTGGCCAGTACTCGCCGATGGCGGGCGCTGCCGGATGCGATACAGGTTGCAGGTTTGCTGCCGGCGGCAAAGCCTGTGTGAAGAGCCCTGCAATCAGTAACTGGACAAGCCGCTCTGGCGTGGCCTTCATTTTGAAACCTTCGGCTTCGATAGAGATTTTGTTGGCTTTCATCTTGTGTCCTCGGTGTGGGGTGGCTTATGCCACCTGAGCAGCGGGCGGGTTCATCGCGAAGTAGATGCGTGCGCAGGCTTCGGTGTCGGGCCGTGCGCGGTGGCCACCGACCAGTTCTTCACCGGTGAAATGCAGAAGGGCTTCGGTCACAGTCGGAACCTTGAACTGCTTGCCGAACCCGGCGCGGATCATCTTTTCGGTAGGCGGGCACTTAACGATGTTCTTGCTCGACTGGCAGGTGCAGTAGCCTGCGGTGGTTTTGAAAGCGTCGGCCGCTTCCTTGCCCCGGTACCGAGACAGCGCAATGCGCATGATCCGGTCATCGAATTGGATGTTGTGGGCAACCCGCAGGCCTGCGCGTTCGTGAATGGCCATGAACCCGTCCAGCGCCTCAGACTCAGGGATGCCCAAGTCCATCGCCATTTCGTTGGTGATGCCGTGAATCGCGGTCACTTCGGACGGGATCACCCAGCCATCAGGGCGGATCATTGCTTCGAAGGGATCGACCAGCGTGCCGTCAGGGCTGTAGGCCAGGATGCAGATGTCCACCAGGTGCGGCTGGCGGGGGTCATCGCTTGGGTCACGGAACAGCGGGAGGCCGGTGGTTTCGGTGTCGTACGGGGTAATCAGATTCATGGGGCACTTTCCTTTGGGCGAAAAGAAGGCGCCCGTAGGCGCCTGTGGCATTGCGAGTGGGTGGGTTATTCGATGAAGCGGATATCGTGCAGGTTGGCGTTTTCGACCGTTCCGTCTGGTAGTTCCACGATGGCGACGGTGTAATTGCCCGGTCCTGTTTCAAATTCTTCGTACGCTGCACCGAACTGATGGAACGTCGCGATCAAAAGCTCAGACTCGGCCCAGTGCCCGCGAATACCTTCAGATGGGCTAACCCAAAATTTACGTTTCAGTTCGACCTTTCTCACTAGCCGGCCTCCTGCAGTTCTTGGTCGCCGACGGCAACGCCGCCCTCGATCCACACCGCGTTGATTTCTGGCGGCAGCTTGGCGGGCTTGGCCTTCAGGGTGCCGCAGACGATGGCGCTATCGATGGTTCCGGCCTTCGCCATGGCCACCAGCATGCCGAGTAGTTGCCCGCGTCCTGGCAGATCCAGCACGTCGAAGCGATCGAGTATCACGAACCGCAACCCCGAATGCTCAGCGATTGCCAAGGCCAGAAGGGTGTCAGCGCGCCACCGCTCCGACTCCGACAACAGCGTGTACAGGCGGCCGCCGGCAGTGATGTTCATGTCGGCGCCGATTTGAACCAGCTTCCATGTGGCCAGCTTTGAGGACTTGGCCAAGCTGTCGTTGAACGGCTTCAATGCGCCTTTGAGGATGTCGCTAGGGATGCCATCCGGGGCCAGCAGCTCGGCGATGTGCGTCCAGGCCTTCACGTCGGCATGGTGCGCGGCGGCGTCCTGTGCCTTTTGCTCGGCGCTGGCGATCAGGTCCAGGCGTTCGCTGATTGCATCGGCCTTGGCCTTGGCCGTGTCGCGCAGGTTGCGCTGCACTTGAATGGCCGACTGGACGCGTTCAATCATGGCGTCGGTGACTTCTTCGCCGGCAGTCTTCACCAGGGCGTCGAGGTCGCGGCCGGCCTGTTCCGACTCGGTGACAGCCTTCTGGTCATTGACCTGAGTGCGGGCCATCAAGTTGTAGGCGTCGTTCGCCTTCTTCAGTTCGGCCTGAGCCGTTGCCAGCTTCGCCGCGTCGGCGGTCTTCCCTTTGAACAGCTCCAGCACCTTGCCGACGATCTTCAGCTTTACGCCGCACGCCGGGCACTCGCACGGGCTTTCACCCGCGAACGCCTGTACTTGCTGCTCGCCTTCGCTGACCTTTGCTTTCCACTGCTCCAGTTCTTTGTTGGTGGCCTCGAGCTTGTTCTTGCGGCGATTCAGTTCGAGATAAACCTTTTCGAGCTCGACCTTGCGCACCGCTGCGCTGTCGCTGGCTTCGCGCTTGGCGTTCAGCCCGCCCAGGTGCTGGGTGCCTTTCTCGATTTCCTTCGCCGCGTCTGCCAGTTCGGTCTGAGCTGCTGCCAAATCGTCCAGCGTGACTTCGGGCGCGTCGTCCGGCAGTGCCTGGATAGTGACACTCCAGCCCTCGGCCTTCTCGCTGCCATAGGCTTCGCCGGTGAGCCCCTCCCACGCGCCACGGGATTCACTGGTGTAGGTCTTGGCCTGTTCCTGCGCAGCGGCGAACCCGCTCAACAGCAGGGGCTTGATCTTCTCCACCTTGGCCGGGTCTGCCTTCTTGGCCAGCAGCTTTTCGACGACCACTTGCGGCTTGCTGCTGGACTTGGTCAGAGCGAACAGCATTTTGCGGCGCTCGACGTCCTTCAGGCTGGCGAACAGTTGCGGGGTCAGCACATAGGGCAGGTATTCGTCACCGACCGCCAGCGTGTGGTCGCCCTTGCCATCCGGCAGGGTGTAGCTGCTGGCCACGTCGTCGTGACTGAAAATGATTTGAGCCTTCTTCTGGCCCTCGGTGACGAGTTGCTTGTAGTCCTTCTTCAAGGACACGCGCGCCGAACCGCCCAGCGCGAGATTGATTGCTTCCTGAAGGCTGGTCTTGCCGGCGCCGTTAGGGCCGCTGACCAGGGTGATAGGTGCGGTCAGGTCCAGGTTGCACGCTTGCAGGCCCTGAAAGTTCTCGACGAAAAGGTGGTTGGCGCGCATGGCGATTACTCCAGGTCCAGATTCGCCAGCTCGGCGATGACCTTGTAGGTGTTGACTATGGAAAGGTCGCCCTCGGTTTCGAGTTCGATCACGGCGTTGTCGACGAGGCGCAGAAGCAGGCTGGTGGCCTGGTCGCTGTCGATGGCGAGACGGCGTTGCAGATAGGCGACGTCGACGGTCTTGGCGTGCAGCACCACCAACTGGGCGGCGTCTTCGTAGCTGAAATCACCGAACTCTTTACCGATATCTGCGCTACGCCCTTCGCTCACAAGGGCGCTGAGTTCTTCCTCAGTACCCAGCGGGTGTTTCTCGCCGTCAGTCTCGTCTGGACCTATAGGCGTTGTACGTTCTTTTCGGTCGAACAGGTTGTCAGTCAGATCGCTGACGTGTAGCGGCAGGTCGCGCTGGTCGCGCTCCACCGTGAGGCTGTCCAAGCCTTCGGCATAATCATTCGGAGCCAGCACCAGCAGGCACAGTTTGCCGGCCACGTCGATCAGGCCATGACGGTTCGGGTCCTGGGCATCAATGGTCGCGGTGACCGTAATGCTTTTGGCCTTGAACTTGGCGTCGGCAACCGTCAGCGGGATTGTGTCGACGCTACGAGACGAAATGATCCCAACGGCGGTGTAGACCGCCGTGGTGACTTTTTCGGTTAACCGGTCGGTCACTTCCTGCCGCTGGCCTTCGTTCAGCTTGCTGAATGGGGCGGCGATGTTCTGCCATTCGAACATGGCAGCCTCGACCAGGTCGCGCACCAGCAACTGGTGTGCCAGCACCGAAGGCATGACGCCATGCATCTTTGCGCGTTCGATTGCCTCAAAGTGTTCAGTTTTCATAGAGTGTCCTCAGTGCTTGGCGATGCGCTCAAGCTTCGATTGTTGAGCCGGGCTCAGGTTGGTGTGGGCGGCGTACCGCTTGAAGCTGGCCCGGATGTTCTCGACGAATTCCTGTTCCCAGCCGCCGCTGGCGTGGAGCTCAGCTGAGACCAGGATTGCGGCGAATTCCTCAATGCTGTCGTAGATATCCAGGACGGATTGAGAAGCCATGGCAGTTACTCGACGTTGAGGCCGGCTGTGTCGGCAGGCTCATCGGTAACCGTTTCGGCCGTTTCTTTTGCGCTTTCGGCCTGTTCCGTTGCGGAATCGGCCGTTTCTGATGCAAATTCCTGCGATTCCGTTGCACCGCCGTCGCCCTGGGCGTCGTCATCATCGATGATCGCTGGCGGCTCAGGATCCTTGTTGCGCAGGTCGTTCACATCCACCGTGTAATTGCCGGCACCGTCTGGTGTGGCGTCGATGAAGTCGTGCACCTCTTCCTGCGTTTGCAGGCCCATCAGCAGTTCGGGCGCATACAAGCGACCGAACAAACTTGCTGCCCGATATCGCAGCATGATTTCCGGCATCGTCTGCCACTTGCTGCCGTTCTTGGTGAGCCAACCCTCATCAATCGCCATTTGCATGGAGACGGTCGGGCCGTCGAGGCGGTCGCCGGTTTCCTTCTCGATGACCCAGGCGCGGCAGGTGCGATGCTGGATCGTCACCTTGCGGGGCTCTTCGGTCTTTTTGTCGTTCTTCCAGACGACGGCCTTGTAGTCGACTACCTGGTCTTTACCGGGCTCGCTCAGGTCGAATCGCAGCGGGCTGAAACGGCCGCAACTGTTGATCGCGGCGATGATGAACTGGCTCGACCAGCTTGGGCGGCCCTCGATGACGTAAAGGTTCTGCATCACCATCAGCGGATCCGCACCCATGCGCATCGCCATGTTCAGCGCCACGACGCAGTTGGGCAGGCCTGCCGGGTTGGGCTGGTATCCTTCAACCCGGCCAAACTTCTTGATTTCGGTGAAGGCGCGGTACTGGGCAGGCACAAGGGTGGAGGCGCACAGCGCCTTGGCAACACGCTGGAGCTGATCGAAGCCGGAGCCGGTTAGCAGCGACATTGGGGAGTCATTCTTTGGGGCGGCGACAGCGCTGGTCTGCATTTCAGCCAGTGAGGTTGGTTTGCTCATTTCCGCACCTTCCGCGATTCGTTGTATTCGGCTTCAGTGGCGACCGAGACCAAGCGACGGTCCTCGATCTTCTTTTTCGGGTCTTCGTGCTGTTTCACCTGGCTGCTGTAAAACAACTCGCGATCCCAGACGCGGTGGGCGTTGATCATCGGGTTGTGCTTGCCGGTGGGATCAACCAGCCGAATGAACATGTCTTGCGCTTTCATGGGCAATTACTCGTGGTAGGGACAAGAGGACCAGCGCTGGCAGTACTTCGCGCTGCACAGAAAGCTCTGTGGGTTTGGGGGGAACAGGCCGGTGCGCAGCATGTCGGCGCCGATCTGGATCAGGCCGGGGAAGTCTTCGGTACCGACCATCATTTGCTTGGCGCCGCGTATCTCGCCGATACCGGTTTCCGGCGTGCCCTTGGTCTTGAGCCCGATGATGTGGGCCGGGGCGGTGATGGCCTCGCCGGTGGTGTGTTCGTAGAGAATTTCGTAGGTGCCTATCTGAGGGGCGTGGCCCTTCGTCTTGGCGACTCCCTTCACAACTGAGGCACCGCCGCTTTTAACGTCGCCGATGCCAAGGCCTTGGCTGGTCTTGCAGATCCGACCCCGGTCGAGCTGTCCGGTCAGGCGAACGATCACGCCACCACCGCAATCAATCTCCAGTGGCTTGGTGGTCAGCTCGACGGCCACAAAGTCATAGCGCGGGCTCACCTCGTTGCAATACATGGTGTGCAGCTTCAGGCCGATCGCTTCCGCCTGCGCCAGGGTGATGTCGGAGCCGCGCCAGTCCACTTCGTAATCCGGATTGCGCAGCGTGTGCACCAACATTTCGGCGGTGTCGTAGGCCGACAGGTTGCTGCCGTTGATGCGGGAGGAATCGAACGCCGCGGTGCTGGCGTGAATCGCGGTACCGAGCTGGGTACGCGGCCCGCTCGGTGACCGGTGCCCGAGGATGTGTATCCATTCCCACTTGTAGGCACAGTCAAAGAGCGAGCCCCAAGAAGAGGCTCGAATGGTTGTGACGGACATAGGGTTACCTATTGAGTGATCCAGCCGGCGATTGCAGGGGCCAGCAGAACGATGGTGATGAAGAGGGCGCCGACGATGGCTGAGGTCCGGCGGATCGCGCGGCGCCGGGAGCGCTGCGCAGTGGTCATGGCATCCTCACAACGATCATCCCGCGCCGAATCTCGATGCGAGTAAGGGGTGGCAGGTCGGCGACTAGAAAAAAGCCCTGACGGTTCAGGGCTTCGGCGAGTTCGCGGCAGGTTCTGGCGATGATCGTCATGGGGCAGACCTTCGAATGTCGGAGAGGAAAGCCTCGGACTGCACCTGATACATGCGATCAAGGCGGTCCACGTAGTGGCGGTGCTCGTCGATATCGATCGCGGCCAGGGCGTGAGCCATTTCAATGGCCATGCTCGTCTCTGCATGCAACTGCGCAGAAGAGTCGCCGTTCCGCAGCAGGGCAAAGCGTGAATCGATCATGCCCAGCGCTACTTCGTGTTTGCGGTTCATGCTGCCCACCGTGCCCGACGCGTGTTAGCGTCGATCTCAACCCACAGCGCTATTTCGATTTGCGGGCCGTACTGCTTGGCCAGCACTGGCAGTTGATGGGGCATCACGTCCATCCGGATGCCGTCATCGTCGTAGCAGATGGCCGAGTCCACTTTGAACTCCAGCTCCCGGCTGCCATAGAAGTCCCAGTCGCTGTTCCAGCCGTTGAATACCGGCGGGATGTTCTCGCAGCGGGTCACCTCCACCTGGAGGACAAACCCTTCAACAATCACTTCGTAATTCATGGTGGTCGCCTCCGTGGTGGCGGGGTGGTTGCATCCGTCTGCCCACTCGTTGGAATGGGCAGAGGTGATGCTTTACATGTCGTAGGGCGGCGTATCTCCAATGCGCTTTTTCTGTTCCGCCTGAAATGCCAGCGCCATATCGAAACAGCGAGTGGCGATTTCCTGAGCGCCCATTCCGTCGCTTCTGGCGAGCAAACCAACCATTGCTGCTACTGCGAAAGCCTTCGTGTCTTCGTGTTGATCGCGTGTCATTGTTTTTCTCCGGTTGTTTTCCCAATGCACCCGTCGCCAGGTGCATCAGTGAAAATGTCCGTTGCTCTCACAGGACCGGTTCGCTCACACCGGATCACGCTTCCCGCATCACTTGGGGCCTGCGTGCCACTTGGATGACGGCTTCTGAGCCATCACACCTGATCGCAGCCGGAACGCATGTGGCGTCGGCTGGCCTTCTATGCCTGAAGGCTCGGCGGTCTATCGATGTTAAAGAGCGCTGGCTTTCGCCGGGTTCCGAATCTGCGCTAATCGCAGAACATGGATTGCATTATGCGCAGATTTAATTCTGCGTCAAGCGCAGATTTATAAATCGCAGACGAAAAAAAAGCCCGCTCAAGGCAGGCTCATTTAGAGAGGGGTTAGGCGGGGATCAAAGGTTGTGCAGAATCAACCAGATAAAGAAGGCGGCGCCAACCACCATCGTGGCAATTTCAGCCCGGGACGTTTTCTCACCGAGCATCGCCGACACCACACAAGTGACCAAACACACGGCCATGCCGGCGCAAAAAACCAGTCCGGACTGTTTCCAGTCAAACAGATAGGTGAAGCCGGCCACGGCAATCAGGAACAGCCCGCAACCGAACAGTGAACCTGTGGCGTTGTTCCTGGTCGCGGCGGATTTCTCAGTGGCTTGCATGGGGCACCTGGTTAAAGGCCGGTCATCTTCGAATCGATCACGCGGCCAATGAACTTGCACTCACCATTGATAGGAATGGTGCGATAGCTCGGGTTGAGCGGGCGGAGGTATTTCAACCCGGCGTCTTCAATGTACTGCTTGAACGTGCTTTCACCGCTGTCCAGCAGCTTCACCACATAGTATTTGCCGCTGATCAGATCGGCTTCCGGCATTACCAGAATACGCGATCCCTCGGGAAAGCTGGGGTTTCCGGCGCAGGTCATGGAGTCACCGCGCACTGTCAGCCAGAACCCGTGCTCTCCGGCGTTCTCTGTCGAGGCGATCCAATCATCTGCATCGCCCGGGTGGAAGGTGTCGGAAGATTCTGCCCACTCGCCAGCAACAACCCAACTGATTAACGGATATTCCTTAGGCTCCCGGCTTGGTTGCAGGGCCATCTGCACGTTAGACATTCCAGCGTCTTGTTGCGGGCTCAGCTTGATACCCAAGACACTCATGATCTGCTTGAGCTTTTCCGGGGTGGTGCTTTGCAACCCACGCTCCAGGCGAGAAAGGTTGCCAGAGTCCGATTCGACCTGGTGCGCCAGTTCTTCGAGTGAAAGCTTTTTAGCTTTCCTTGCGTTTCTGATGATCTGTCCAATATCCATGGCGCAATTTTCCGGTGTTACTGCGTTGTGCGCAAAGCGATCAGCGCAGAATTTGTTTGCATTAAATCTGCGCTAATCGCAGAATCACCCTGAAATCAACTCAGGGCCCCGCCATGACTCCCTTAAAACGTGCACGTCTCGAAAAGAAATGGACGCTCGCCGATGTTTCGGCCCGTCTTGCTCAGATCGGTGACGCCATCGATTCCGGCAACCTTTCTCGCGTTGAACGCGGGGTTCAGCGTGCCTCCGCAGGTCTTGCGGAGAACCTGAGCAAGGTGTTCGACGGCGAAATCACCGAGATCCACATCCTCTACCCGGAGCGCTTTCCCGACTCCGGTGAACAGGCGGCCTGATCATGTCGACGAGCCCATTGAACCAAGAGCAGACCGTAAGGGCCCGCAAGAACTATTCCGTTCTCATGCAGAGCCTTGCATCGATCGGCAATGCCCCTGTCGCACTTGCAGTGGGTTGCGATGAAGCCACGATCAGCCGCATGAAGCCTGAGAAGTTCGAACAGCTCTGCCAGATCCTGGCGGTGCTGGGGCTGAAGATCGTCCCGAACGACATGCGCTGCTTCAACCAGCGCGATATCGAGGCGATTTTCCATCAGGCCAAGCGCTGGATGGAGCATGTGCAGCACGTCGACCAGCTCGAGGAGGACTAGCCATGGCAGCCCTTCCGTATATGCAGCTGTATGTCGCTGACTACCTGGCCGACACCATGCACCTGACCACTGAGGAACACGGTGCGTACCTGTTGCTGATCTTCAACTACTGGCAAACCGGCAAACCAATCCCGGTGTCACGTCTCGCCCGTATTACACGACTTTCCAACGAGCGTTGGACGGACGTTGAACGGTCGTTGGGGGAATTCTTCAACGAGCGTGATAACGAGTGGGTGCACGACCGAATTGAGCGTGATTTGGAAGCTGTGCATGCAACGCAAGCGCAGCGAATTGCAGCAGGAAAGGCGTCTGCAGAGGCTCGCAAGCAGGCCGCAAAGCCCCGTCCAGCAAAGGCCCGCAACGCTCGTTCAACGCCCGTTGAAATCCCGTTGAACGAAAACTCAACGAATAAAGAAGAGAAGAGAAGAGATACAGAAGAAGATCTAAAACCCCCTTTGTCCCCCCTTGCTGAAAGTCCAACACCAACCCCAGAGCCGAAAGCCAAGCGCAAAACCCGATTGCCCGAACCGTTCAACGTCTCGGGCGAAATGCGCAAGTGGGCACTCGAACGCGCCACCGCCGTGCACCTGATCAACGAAACCGAGAAGTTCGTGAACTACTGGCGCGGCAACGGCGGAACTAAAGCCGACTGGCCAGCAACGTGGCGCACCTGGTTTCTCAAAGCTCAGGAAGACGCCAATCGCCGCATGGCTTCGCCACAGCGCAGCACCGCACCGTCATCGCTTGATTTCAACAGCACCGACTGGGCCAGGGAGCCAATCCTATGAAATCCGTTACTGATATCACCAGGAACCTCGATCCGCAGCAGGCCCTGTCACACGCATCAGTCAGCCAGCCTGTTGGACCGATCAAGGTCGACCAGAACACCGCCGAGATCGTGAACCTTGTGTTCACCAAGCTTGCCGGTGTTTTTCCAGCTTGGCGCCAGGCATGGCCTGACAAGGATTCTCTCGATAGCGCAAAACGCGAGTGGATCGCAGGCTTTGTGCAGGGTGGCATCAACTCCCAAGACCAACTGGCCTACGGTTTTCGGCAGGCTCGCAAGTCATCCAACCCATTCGCCCCAAGCGTTGGTGAATTTGTCGCGTGGTGCACGCCAACCGCTGAGCAGCTCGGCTTGCCGCATGAATCAGACGCGTGGATCGAAGCCTTGATGGGCGTTTACAGCCACAAGGCCGTGAAGATCGCTGCTGAAGCCACCAGCACGTTCGACCTCAAGTCTGCACGTCAGGACGACAAGGCCCTGAAACAGCGCTTCGAACGCAATTACGCCATCGTCACGCGCCGCGCCCAGACCGGCCAACCGCTGGAAGGACGAATCGCGACCGGCATTGGCCACGACAGCATGCGTGATCGCCGGCAAGTCCAACTCGAGCACAGCCGCCAGGAAGCCGACCGCATCGTCGACACCCTCGAAATTCCAAAAGACCCGAAGGCCTGCCGCGCTCTGCTGCTGGCCAAGATGGGCATCCGGAGACAGCCCAATGTCTGATCACAAGCCCCAGCGACCGGGCGGTATGAGTCGATCACTGCAAGCCCTCGGCCGCCTCAAGACCGGCGAGATGAACAAGTCCGAAGCGGCCTACGAGGTTTACCTCAAAGACCGCCAGTACCTGGGCCACATCGCGTGGTTTAAGTTCGAGGGGATCAAGCTTCGCCTCGCGGACAACACGTTCTACACGCCTGACTTCGCCGTAATGCTCGCTGATGGCTCGATGGAACTGCATGAGGTCAAGGGATTTTGGACTGACGACGCGCGGGTAAAAACCAAAGTCGCGGCCAGCCTGTATCCGTTCCAGATCGTCGCAGTCACTGCCAAAACCAAAAAGTCCGGCGGTGGCTGGGCGTTTGAGAAGTTCTAGGAGGCGTTATGAACACAATCCTGCTCGCCGGCTTCTTCGCCTTCTGCGCCCTTTGCTACATGGGGCTTAGGCTCTACTGGCTCGGTTTGCCAGCCGTTTGCCAGTGAAACACCGAACTACGCAGAACTACGCAACAAGGGGATATTCATGAAACTTATCAGTGCGCGGCAGGCTTGGCGGGAAGCGTTGCACGAAAGCCGTGACTCGGTGCTGGCCGCAGCGCAGGAGCGTGCGAGGCTCGGGAAGAAGGGGCGCGTGGTGGGTGAGACCATGCCCTCGATGCGTGACAGCAACGGGCGCTGCGCTCACATGCTGGCCGCTGGGCTGGTCCAGTCAGCGATAGGCACGCTGCCGAAGCCGTTGCAGCACTTCGGGCACGCGCTGTACTCACCCATCGCCAACGGCCAGGACATCAACGTGGCGCACGCTCTGGTGTGGCTGACGGTCGAACTGGGCGAGTGCACGGCCAAGCGCAAGGAAGTTGCGTATTGGATGGCCCTAGCCGCGATCAAGAGCCACCAGGCGGCGGTGAATGGTCGCGAGGCGTGGGGGCCTGCTCGCGTTGTCGAGTTCGTGCACGACTGGTACGGGACGAAAGTGAGCGTGCAGAACTGGGCGCGTGACTGGGCAGGGATCTGGGGCGCAATTGCTCGCACCGTCGACAGCCTGGACGCCAAAGCCTTGAAGCCTGTTGCAGCGGTCATCGTGCGCATGGGCGAGCGTCGTCAGCCCGGAGCCTGTCGTTGGGAGTTGTACGACCGTGAGCACGTTGCAGACCTTCGGGCCGAGGCTTACGCCGCTCGCCGTGATTTCGCCCGTGACGCACTTCGCCAGCGCCTGGGTGCAATGACCGTGGAGCAGCTGCGCAGATGGTTTCATCGCATGAACGTTTACGGCGCCGCCTACCGCGCGGAGTGGGGCAGCGACACTCAAGAGAACCCAGGCCGCCACCTGATCTACGTCGACCGAATCACCGAGTACTGGAACCAACGCCAGCGCGTAGGAGACGTGACAAAAAGGGTCGCTTGACCAAATGAGGAGGGTTCCGGTACATTTTCCCCAAGTTGCAAAGTTACGCCCAGCTCCCAGAAACCCGCCAAGTGCGGGTTTTTTGTTGCCAAAAATTCAATCTTGAGCCTCGCCGTCGTGCGGGGTTTTTCGTTTCCGGGGTACGCAAATGGCAGAGCCAAGCAGCGGTGCAGTGTTGGCCGCTCAGGCGGCTGCGGGTGTGGCAGGGATTACCGGAGTTACAGCGGCGAGCTTGATGCCCGGCGTTGACGTGAACGCCGTGGTCGGCGCGTTCGCTGGCGCCATGTTCTTCGTGGTGTTCGCCAAGGACCTGAAGCCGCTCGCACGTTTCGGTTACTTCATCGCGTCCTGGGTGCTGGGTTACTACGTGGCCAGCGAGGTTATCGGACGCGAGTGGGCCAGGACTTCGGGCCTTGTCGCATTCTTCGGCGCGCTGTTCTGCGTTGCCGTATGCATCAGCCTTCTGGAGTGGATCGACGGCGGCAAGATGCCGGGCTGGCTGCAGTGGGTAGCTGACAGATTCGGAGGTAGCCGCAATGGTTGATCCATGGACTTTGGCAGCCGCCGCGATCTGTGGCGCAATCTGCTTTCGAATCGCGTTCTACCAACGACAGGGCGCCCGGTACCGCGCTGGCGTTTCGTGGTGCGCCTACGCCTTGGCTGCCGCTACTGGCTGCGAATGGCTTTCCGTGATGCTGGCAGTGCTTCTGGCCCAACCCACCACAGCCGTATCCCCCTTCATCCTGATTGTGCTGCTGGTGCTTGCAGTGCTGGTTTACCGCGCCGGCGGCAACGTCGCCCGCATCCTGAGAATGGACTGATGAAAATCACACCTTCCCACCTGGTGGCAATCATGCGCTGCCAGGACGCCACTGCACGCCTGTGGGCTGACCCGCTCAACGCTGCATGCGAGCGCTTCCAAATCGACACACGCTTGCGCCTGGCTGCATTCCTCGCCCAGATCGGCCACGAAAGCGGCCGCTTGGAAAATGTGGTCGAGAACCTGAGCTACAGCGCAGCGGCACTGCAACGCACCTGGCCCAATCTGTTCGACGCCGAGCTGGCCGCCGAGTACGCGCACAAGCCCGAGCGCATCGCAAACGTCGCGTACAACGCCCGCATGGGCAACACCGCTGCCGGCGACGGCTGGAAGTATCGAGGCCGGGGCCTGATCCAGATCACCGGCAAGAACAACTACGCCGCGTGCGGTGAAGGCCTCGGCCTGGACTTGGTGACAACCCCAAGCCTGCTGGAGGCACCAAAGGGCGCCGCGCTGTCAGCGGCCTGGTACTGGGTCAGCCGGAACCTGAACGCCCTTGCCGATATCGGCGACATCCAGAACATCGGCAGCTTGATCAACACCGGACGGCGCGGACGTGTGCCGCACGGTGCTGCTGAGCGGCTGGCGCTGTACCAGGTCGCGCTGAAAGCGTTGGCTTGATCCTTTCCCCACCCGAGGCAATCCCCGTGAACGATAAAACGATTGAGCAAGAAATTCAGGCGAAGGGCCTGACAGCTCCCCGCATCACTCCCTACGATCTACAAGCGAATATCGATCGAGTTGTGTACTTCACCGCCCTGGACGGCGTTGTAGGTGAATTCGCAAGCACCGGCTTTGGTGTCACCGAAGAGTCGAAACAAGACATGAAGTCTTTGAGCTTGCTGACCTTCTGCGTCATCACGCTGAAGAACGGCTTCACCGTCACCGGCGAATCGGCTTGCGCCAGTCCCGATAACTTCGACGCCGAGATTGGCCGCAAGATCGCGCGGCAGAACGCTGAACAGAAGATCTGGCCGCTCATGGGCTATGAACTGAAACAGCGCCTGCATCAGCAAACTCTGCCAGCTCAAGCACCGACCGAGTAAGCCACCATGAATCGCTACCTGCTCATTGCCCTTGCCGTGTGTGCGGTAGCGATTCTATTCGGCTGGCAGTACATCGGGCGCCAGTCCGACCAGTTGTCCACGGCCGAGACCACCATCGGCACGCTGGGCGACACGATCACCACCCTTGAAGCGGCGGCCCAGTCCCGGCGCAACACCCAGAAGCTGCTGGCCACCCTCGACACCGAACACACAAAGGCCATGACCGATGCTAAAGCCGTTACTAACCAGCTTCGTGCTGATGTCGCTTCTGGCGCTCGCCGGCTGTCCATCAAGGCCACCTGTCCCGCTGCCACTGTGCGAACCACCGCCGGCGCCGCCCGCGTGGTTGATGCAGAAGCGCGAGCCGACATTGACCCCGCGACTGCTGAACGAGTTGTCGCCATCACCACCGACGGCGACGAAGCTATCCGCGCCTTGAACGGGCTGCAGGACTACGTCAACCGCGTTTGCCTGAAAGGAAACTGAGTCATGCCTACGTTCAACGTCCGCACCTACGAAGAGAACATCGCAGTCACCGCTGACACGGTTGAGTTCTGTGTCGACGGCATCCGCCTGCTGTTCAAGAACGGCGACAAGGTCGTAGCGGGCTTCTCGCGCTACCTATGGGTGCGTGAGGTCGTGGCTGCCGAACCGGCGTCAGAAGTTCCGGCAGCCACAACACTACCAACCGAACCAACCCCTGAGTCTGCGCCAGACACGCAGCCCGAGTAAGTGAGTCCCTATGGCCCTGACAGCGAAGCAACAGGCATTCGTCATCGAGTACCTGGTTGACCTCAATGCTACGCAGGCAGCCATTCGGGCGGGGTACAGCAAGCGCGGGGCCAAGGATCAGGCCTGGCAACTGATGCAGCGTCCGGACATCGCAGCAGCTATCAAAGCGGCCATGGAGGCCCGCAACGAACGCACGAAGGTGGACGCCGACTACGTGTTGAGCCGTCTGACCGAGATCGACCAGATGGACCTGCTCGACATCCTGGAAGACGACATGTCCATCAAGCCGCTTTCGAAGTGGCCCAAGGTGTGGCGCCAGTCGCTGTCGGGTTTCGATATCGCCGAGATGTTCGAGGGTGTTGGCAAGGAACGCGACCTGGTCGGTCTGATGAAGAAGATCAAGTGGCCGGACAAGGTGAAGAACCTTGAACTGCTCGGCAAGCACGTCAATGTGAACGCCTTCCGCGACCAGGTGAGCGTTGATGTCAACGTCTCGCTCTCTGAACGGATGGCCAAAGCCCGTGAACGCGCCAGCAAAGGTTGATGCGGAAGACCTGCTGGTTGAGGACATTCTTTCGTTTGCCGATGACCCGCTGGGTTATGTCTGGTACGCGTTCCCATGGGGCGAGCCAGGTACCGAGCTGGCGAACAAGTCAGGCCCGCGTCAATGGCAGATCGATGTCTTGGACTCGATCGGCAAGAAGATCAGAGCAGGCGCCAAGGATCTGGGAGACGTCATCCACGAAGCGGTTGCCAGCGGCCACGGTATTGGCAAATCGGCGCTCGTGTCCTGGATCATCAAGTGGGCGCTCGACACGTCCATAGACACGCGCGGCGTGGTTACGGCCAACACCGAAACGCAGCTCAGGACCAAGACCTGGCCCGAGGTTGCGAAGTGGAATCGCCTGTCGATCACGGCTCACTGGTTTCGCCTGACCGCTACGGCGCTGATCAGCACGGATCCAGAGCACGAAAAGAACTGGCGCATCGACGCCGTGCCTTGGTCGGAGAGCAACACCGAGGCATTCGCCGGTCTGCACAACGAAGGCAAGCGCCTGTTACTGATCTTCGACGAGGCATCGGCCATCGCTGACCTGGTGTGGGAAGTGGCTGAAGGTGCACTGACCGACGAAAACACCGAAATCATCTGGGCAGCGTTCGGCAACCCGACCAAGAACACCGGCCGGTTCCGGGCGTGCTTCACCCGTTACAAACACCGGTGGACACACCGCCAGGTCGACAGCCGCACGGTTGACGGCACCAACAAGACGCAAATCGCCAAGTGGCAAGCGGACTACGGAGAAGACAGTGACTTCTTCCGCATCCGTGTGCGCGGCATGTTCCCGAGGGCTTCCGAATTGCAACTGATCCCGACCGACTGGGTGGCTGATGCCATGAAGCGCGACCCGGTGTTCGGCATGGACGACGCCATGGTCTGCGGCATCGACATTGCCCGGGGCGGTGCAGACAGCAACGTGATCAGGTTCCGCCGCGGGCTCGACTCGCGATCGATACCGGCGATCA
The DNA here is from genome assembly GCF_900095275.1 of Pseudomonas sp. UMAB-40. Taxonomy (NCBI): domain Bacteria; kingdom Pseudomonadati; phylum Pseudomonadota; class Gammaproteobacteria; order Pseudomonadales; family Pseudomonadaceae; genus Pseudomonas; species Pseudomonas sp. UMAB-40. Next base: position 59,376 of record NZ_LT607567.1, on the reverse strand, counting down.
AGATCCCCGGCAGTGAGACCCGCAACACCACAGTGTTCATCGCCAAGGTCTGCACGGTGGTGCAGGAGCACCGGCCGGACGCGGTGTTTGTTGATGCCACCGGCGTTGGCGGCCCTGTGGCTGACCAGCTGCGCCGCCTGATGCCCGGCATTGTGATCATCGACGTGAACTTCGCCAGCGCAGCGCCTGACCGGCATTACGCGAACATGCGGACGTACATGTGGTGGCAGATGCGCGAGGCATTGCGTGCAGGCTTGGCCATCGACAGCAACGAAGAGCTCGAAGCCGAGCTGACCTCACCCATGTACACGCACAACGCCAGCGACCAGATCGCGCTGGAGAAGAAGGACGACATCAAGAAGCGCCTCGGTATCTCCCCGGATGACGCCGACGCTTTGGCGCTCACCTATGCCATGCCGGTGATGAAGAGCCAATACAACGACTACGGAAAATCCGGATCCAGCAACAACGGCCTGGAATCTGATTACGACCCATATGCGGAGGCATGACATGTGCGGCAAAAGCATTAAGAAACTGATGAACAAGGCCATTGACCTGGACCCGCTGCGCGGCGGGGACGTGATCCTTGAAGGTATGGGCCTGCCCAACCTGACCGGCGAAAACACCGGGTTCCTGGGCAAGGCCGACCGCGAGAAAGAGGCGGCCAAGGCTGCATCAGGTTCTGGCACAACCGCCAATCCAACGGCCGCGACCACCAGCAGCGACTCAGTGCAGGCCGCTGTTGACGCTGAACGCCGTCGCCGTCTGGCGCAGTCAGGCCAGAACGGCACCATCCTGACTGGTTCGACTGGTGTTCTGGGCGGTGCCAACACCAGCCAGAAAACGCTGTTGGGGGTGTAAGTTGGCCGACTCCCTGCGCGATCAGCTCGAAAAGCGCTACACCCGCCTGAAGGCTGAGCGCGACAGTAATTGGCTGCCTGAGTGGCGCGAACTCGGTGAGTACTTCAGCCCGCGCTCTGTCCGTGAGAACAGCTCAGATACCAACAACGGCAAGCGCCGCGATCAGAAGATCATCAACCCAACCGGCCGATTCGCCGCCAGAACGCTTGGCGCAGGCATGCACACAGGCATGACAAACCCGGCCTCGCAGTGGGTCAAGTTCGGCACCCCTGATCCGGGATTGATGAGCTATGCGCCTGTAAAGGAATGGATTTATGCGGTTGAGAAGGCCATGCGTGAGGTCATGGCCAGGACGAATCTCTATAGCGTTTTGCCAAACCGCTACGCCATGGAAGGCATATTCGGCACGGCGCCGATGATTGCGCTACCGCACGACAACGATCTGCTGCGTTTTCACCCGATGGCCGTTGGCACCTACATGCTGGCGAACAACAGCGACAACCAGGTCGATACGCTTTATCGGGATCTGCGTCTAACTGCGCGTCAGATGGAACAGCAATACAGCAAGGACAGCCTGAGCCAAACGGTAAAGACCTTGTTGAGCAGTAATCCTGAAGCGTGGGTTGATGTCGTTCACGCCATTGAGCCGAATGACAGTCGGGAGCCAGGGCGCAAAGACAACGGGAACATGCCGTTCCGCTCTGTGTATTGGGAGAAGGGAAGCGATAAAGACAGCGTGTTGCGCAAGTCAGGATTTAAGACGTTCCCGTGCTTTGCTCCTCGCTGGGATGTTGAGGGTGAGGATGTTTACGGCACAGGGCCGGGTTCTCTTAGCATTGGCACGAACAAGGCTGTGCAGTTGATGGAGCGGCGCAAAGCCGAACTGCTGGAGAAGGGTGTGCGGCCCCCAATGGGGGCACCAGCAAGCCTCAAGAATCAGCGCGCCTCGATCCTGCCGGGCAGCATCACCTACCTGAACGACATGCAGGTAGGTGCCAAGTTTGCCCCCCTGTTTGAAACTCAGCCTGCTTGGTTCGCTGCGTTGCGGAGCGAGATTCAGGCCGACAGCGACATCATCGACACGGCCTTCTTCGTCGACTTGTTCCTGATGATCAGTCAAATGGACAGCGTCCGGACAGCTTACGAGATCGCGACCCGCAAAGAAGAGAAGCTGCTGATGCTGGGCCCCACCTTGGAGCGCCAGACAGATGACCTGCTCGACCCACTGGTCGACATGATCTTCAGTCAGATGATTGAGCAGTCAATTCCACGTTGGACGGGGCTTTTGCCTGGGGCTCCGTTGATTCCACCTCCGCCAAAGGAATTGCAGAACCTGGACCTGCGTGTCGAGTTCACCAGCATCCTCGCCCAAGCACAGAAGGCTATCGGCGTATCGAGCATCGAACGCGCCATTGGCTTCGCCGGCCAGGTTGCCACCACGACACAAAGCATCAACGCGCTGGACCTGCTCGACGCTGACGAAGCGATGCGGCAGTACTTCGAACTTATCGGCACACCGCCAACCCTGGTACGCGCCGACGACATGGTTTCTGAAATCCGCAAGCAGCGTGCACAGCAGCAGCAACAGGCTGAGATGCAGCAGCAGTTGGGCAGCGTCATTCAAGGGGCACAGATGCTCAGCGAGACCGATACCAGTGGCAATAACGCCCTGACGCAGCTGGCGGGGGCGGTGTGATGGACGACCTCGAAGACCTGGACGCTTTACGTGAACAGGACGAAAAAGCCAAGCAGACCGCACGCCAACAGGAGGTCGCCGACTTCCGATGGCTCATGAATGACCATCGAGGCCGGCGTTTCATGTGGCGCCTGATGGGGCATTGCAAGGTGTTCCAACCCTCATTCAACCCCCACGGCGGGGTGATGAACTTCAACGAAGGCCAACGAAATGTTGGCCTTTTTCTTTTGGGCGAAACAAACGACCTGTGTCCGGCGATGTTCCCGGTCATGGCCTCCGAGAACGCCCCCAAGCCTGTAGAGGATGAATCCAATTGAGCACCTTGATGATGAAACTGATGGGTCGCGTCCTGATGAACGAAGCCACAGCTGACGGCGCCCCATCGGGCGGTGCGGCACCAGCAACGCCAGCGGCTGCACCAGCAGCCCCCGCACCAGATTCCACCCTGTTGACCCCTCCAGCAGCACCAGCAGCCACTGACCCTAAACCCGAAGGTGAGCCGCCAGCTAAGCCCGGAGATCCCGCAAAACCAGAAGACGGAAAGCCCAAGGATGAGGGCAAGAAAGACGAGCCACAGGGCGCGCCTGAGGCTTACACCGACTTCAAGCTGCCCGAAGGCATGGACATGGACGCCGAGGTGCTTGGCGAATTCAAAGGACTCGCCAAGGAGCTGAATATTTCGCAGGAAAAGGCCCAGCAGCTGATCGACTTCCAAACGAAGTTGGCCACCAAACAGGCTGAGGAATACCAGGCCGCCGTAACCAAGCAAAAGGAAGATTGGGCGGCAGCGGTGAAAAATGACCCTGAGCTGGGCGGGGAGAAATACGAAAAGAGCGTAGAGAGCGCGGTCAAAGTCATCCAGGCATTTGGTGATGAGGGTTTGAAAAACCTGCTCAACACCACCGGCTTGGGCAACAACCCGGCGCTTTTCAAGTTCTGCCACCGCGTCAGCCAAGCCATCTCGGAAGACAAGTTCGTCTTGCCGGGCAACCAGCAAGACGCACCAAAAGAAATGAGCATCATCGACGCCTTCAAGTAAGGCCCTGATAAATCGTAGGAGAGACAACAGATGGGCATTCTCACTTCCACCATGCCGACCCTGATCGATAAGTTCAGCAGGGAAGACAGCCAGAAAAAGATCATGAAGATCGTCGAGCTAATGGCTAAGCGAAACGACGTCCTCATGGATGCTGAATACCAGGAGTGCAACGACGGCTCCAAACACAAAACCACCATGCGTTCGGGTATCCCTGAACCGACATGGCGCCTATTCAACAAAGGCGTGCAGCCAACCAAATCGACCACTGTGCCTGTGCTGGACACCACCGGCATGATGGAAGACTACGGCAAGGTTGATAAGGCGCTGGCTGACCTGAGCGGCAACGCTGACGCTTTCCGCGTGTCGGAGAACATCGCCAAGTTGCAAGGCTTCAACAACAAGGCCTCGCGTTACATGTTTTACGGCAACACCGGTTCGGAGCCTGAAGCGTTTCTGGGCTTGTCGCCGCGCTACAACGACAAGTCGGCCGACTCCGGCGCCAACATCATCGACGCCGGCGGTACCGGTTCGACCAACGCGTCTATCTGGTTTGTCACCTGGGGTGAAATGACCACGCACCTGCTGTATCCGAAAGGCAGCGTGGCGGGCTTCGTTCACCGCAACCTGGGTGAGGACACCGTGCTCGACGAGAACGGTCTTGAGTTCCAAGCTTACCGCGACCACTTCAAGTGGGATATCGGCATGTCGGTTCGTGACTGGCGTGCCAACGCGCGTATCGCGAACATCGATGTCACAACCCTGACCAGCGATGCGGCAACTGGCGCCAAGATCATCGAACTGATGATTAAGGCTTACTACCAGCTCGACAACCCGGACCAAGGCGAAGGCCGGACCATCATCTACGCCAACCGCACCATGCAGACCTTCCTGCACCTGCAAGCGATGAACTCCAAGAACGTCAACCTGACTCTGGGCGAATACGCCGGGAAGAAGATCCCTGAGTTCCTGGGCATGCCAATCAAGCGTGTCGACGCGCTGCTCAACACCGAAGCCCGCGTAGTCTAACGACTGCGTGGTTTTCCCCTTCACGGAGAAGACATCATGCTTTTTGACGCAAAGCTGCAGTTCTCGGCAGCCCAGGCAATTACTGCCTCCGCTGTATCGACGAACACCATTGACCGCGGCGACAACAAGGACGTTGGCCGAGCCGGCGATATCCCGCTGCTGATCCAGGTCGTTGAAGCGTTCAACACCCTGACTAGTCTGACCATTGAGTTGCAGACCGATGACAACTCGGGGTTCGCCTCGCCACGGTCCTTGTATTCGGTCGTTGTCCCGTTGGCCGACCTTAAGCTGGGTTACCAGACTCCGGTCATCACCTTGCCGCAGAAAACTGAACGTTTCCTGCGCCTCAACTACACCGTGACCGGCACCGCCCCAACACTGGGCAAGGTAACTGCTGGCGTGGTTGCTGGAGTGCAGACCAATGCCTAAGCGCTATGAAGTGCTGGAGCGTTCGTTTATCAACGGTCGACTCTATGAGCCTGGTGAAACTGTCGTTCTGGAGATCGACGGCCCAGGCTCCAACCTCAAACTGGTCAGCAACAAGGCTGTGGCTGCGCCAGCAACTGGCAAGGACGATGACCATCTGGAAGATGGTTACGTGGCTGCACGTGGGGCCGCTGGCAAGTTCGTCGTCAAGGATGCGGCGGGCGTGTTGGTTGGGTCATTTGCGGGTAACAAGGCCGAGGCGGAAGCGGAAGCCGCCCGTCTGAATGCTGGTGGCTTGCCACTGCTCAAGGACGATGACCATCTGGAAGATGGCGGTGACGGCGGCAACGGACTGCCAGACGCCTGATCCAACCGCACCAATCTAAGGGCCCTTCGGGGCCCTTTCTCATTTCTGAGGTTCCCGAATGTCTAGCGATATCGAGATCTGCAACGTCGCGCTTTCACGTGTTGCATACACTCAGCCAATCGTGTCGTTCACTGAGAAAAGCAAGGCGGCAGAACTCTGCAGCGTGTTTTATAGGACGTTGCGCGAACTGGTGCTGACTGAATTCCCGTGGCCGTTTGCTGAGTCGATCGTCACCCTGGCTGACATCGGGAGCCCTGCGCCGGGCTGGGCGTACCGCTATCGGTACCCTGCTGACTGCCTGAAAGTCCGCGAAATCATCCTGCCGGGCCAGCGCGGACCGCTTACAGCTGATCAGCAGATCCCCTACAAGATCGGCTACGACGCTGGCGGTCGAGTTATCCACACCAATCAGCCAGAGGCTGGTGTGCGCTTCACGTTCAGGGTTGAAGACGCCACGTTCTTCGACGCTCTATTTGCGGACGCGTTTGCTTGGCGCATCGCGATGGATCTGGCGTTGCCGCTGAGTTCAAAGCCAGAGCTCCAGCAGTACGCCGACCAGCAATATCAGCGGGCAATGACCAAGGCTGAGGCCTCTGCCTTCGAAGAATCTCAGGACGATCCAGAACCTGAATCTGAATTCGTGTTGGTGCGCTCATGAGTAGTGTATTGCAGCCAACCTTCGCCGCCGGCGAGCTGTCGCCATCCGCCAGTGCCCGCAGCGATATCGCCCGCTATTACACCGGGCTCAAGCTTTGCCGCAACTTCATGGTCATGCCCTACGGCGGCGTGCGTAACCGCCCTGGCACCAGGTTGGTGTGCGAGGTTGCCGATTCGACCAAGTTCAATCGCCTGATCCCGTTTCAGTTCAACGACGAACAGACTTACATTTTGCAGTTTGGTGACCTGGTGCTACGGGTCATCAAGGATGGCGGGCAGATCGTGTTCGGTGGCGGCCCGTTCGTTGGCCTGCCGTATCAGCTGGCAATGCCCTACACCCAGTACGATTTGCCGCAGCTGAACTTCACCCAATCAGCCGATCTGATGACGTTCGCACACCCAAGCTACAAGCCTCGCGAGCTGGGCCGGCTGGCGCATGACAACTGGATCACATCGGAAATCAGCCTTGCGCCGCGCATCGCCGCCCCTGCATCAGCGACCGCTACGCCCACGGCCGGCACGGGCGTCACCCAGATCTGGCGTTACCAGGTAACAGCGGTTCTTGATGACGGCAACAGCCTGGACGAGTCGTTGCCTGTCACGTCGAACACGGCGACGGTGTTTGCGGACACGGCATCGGCAACCATCGTGTGGCCAGCAGTACCAGGCGCCACGTATTACATCGTCTACAAGGACAACGCCGGGGCTGGTATCTACGGTTTCATCGGTCGCGCCACCGCACTGACGTTCACCGACCGCAACATCACCGCCGTGAAGACCGACACGCCACCGAATGGCAACGATCCGTTCGTAGGCGTCAACAACTACCCGGGCGCCGTTGGCTACTACCAGCAGCGCCTGGCCTTCGGTGGCAGCAACGCCAATCCACAAACCGTGTGGATGAGCAAAACAGGGCTGTTCAAGAACTTCGGGTTTTCGATCCCGAACAAAGACGACGACGCTATCACCTTCACCATTGCCAGCAAAGAGGTGAACCGCATGCGCCACCTGGTGGGGCTGGATAGCCTGCTGGGGCTCACCTCTGGTGGTGAGTGGACTTTCTCCGGCGGCGACACGGGGCTGACAGCTAAAACCATTCAGGCGCGACAAAAGGGGTATGACGGTTCGTCGCTGGTCCCGCCAGTGGTTGTCGGTAACAACGCTGTGTACCTCCAGGCGCGCGGCAGCCGTGTGTCGTCGTTCGGCTACTCGCTCGAAGCTGACGGCTTTGTCGCTGGCGACCTGACGCTGTTCAGCGCCCACCTGTTCCGTGGGCACAAGCTGACCGACGTGGCATATCAGAAGATTCCGGACTCGATTGTTTGGTACGTGCGCGACGACGGGAAGCTGCTGGGGCTCACCTATTTGCCTGAACAGCAGCTTGTTGGCTGGCACTGGCACGACACTGACGGCTTTGTCGAATCCATCGCCTGCATCCCTGAGGGGCAAGAAGACGCCCTGTACATGGTGGTGCGCCGGAGCATCAACGGCGTGATAAAGCGATACGTCGAGCGCATGGCGACGCGCCAGATTCTCTCGATCGAGGATGCTTTCTTCGTCGACTGTGGCCTGACCTACGACGGCCGAAACGCTGACCCACTGAAAACCATGACGCTATCGGGTGGCACTACCTGGGAATATCCAGAAGTCGTGACGATGACAGCTGTCGGCCACACGCCTTTCACCTTCGGCAGCATCGGGCGCCACTACTCGCTTAAGCGCGTGATCACAGACGCGAATGGTGACACCAGTACCGATATCGTTCGCGTTGAGGTGGTGAGCGCCCCAACCACCAGCCTTGTATCCGTCAAGCTTTTGGTGGCCTGTCCCGCATCGCTCCGTGGTGTCGCCGTGTCCACCTGGGCCCTTCAGGTGAAGACCCTGTCCGGCCTCGGCCATCTGGAAGGCAAGACGGTTTCAATCCTGACTGATGGCAGCGTCCACCCGCAGCGTGTGGTGGTGGCCGGGTCCGTCGAGTTGCAGGAAGAAGCCGGCATTGTGCACGTAGGCCTACCGTACAACTCCGACATGGAAACGCTCAACATTGAGCTGAAAAATGCCAATGAAACGGTTCTCGATAAGAAGATTGCCGTCACGTCGCTGACGGTCGTTGTTGAGGAGTCGCGCGGCATTTTCGCCGGCAAAGACAAAAATTCCCTGTACGAGGAAAAGACAGAGCGGGACACCTACGAGCAGCCGCTTGATCTGCTGACTGGGCAAACCGCTATCGCCATCTCCAACGATTGGCAGGGCAAGGGCCGGGTGTTCATTCGCCAGTCAGACCCGCTGCCGCTGACCGTGCTGGCCGTCATTCCAGAGGTGACCATCGGTGGCCGCTGAAGTGTTGCCGGTAACGGCTGAAGACGTAGCGCAAATCCTGCCCATCGTGCGCCAGGCCGATATTGACGAGATAACCGAGGCGCTGGGAATCCCGATGGAAAAGGCCCTGGTCGAAGCGATCACCGGCAGCCTCAACGCCAAAAAGATTGTCGTCGACGGCCTGGTGGTTGCGGTGTTTGGGGATGCCACGTACAGCATTCTCGGCTCTGTCGGCGTGCCGTGGTTGATCAGTACCGTCCACGTCGAGCGCCACGCCCGGGCGTTCCTGAAAGTCTGCAAGCCCGAGGTTCAGGGCATGTTGACCCGCCATCACCACCTGATGAATTACGTCGATGCCCGCAACACGGCCGCCATTCGCTGGCTCAAGTGGCTCGGCTTCACCTTCGGCCCGGCCGTTCCTTACGGATATCGGCGCTTCCCGTTCCACCCCTTCACATTGAATAGAGAGATTTGAATATGTGCTGGATGGCATTGATACCAGTCGCCGTCGCCATGGTCGGCGGCATGATGGGCGCGCAAAACGCCAAGCAGGAAGGCGCCTACAACGCGAACATGCTGACCGGGAACGCGGCACTGAAGGACCAGACCGCCCAAGAAACACTCAACGCCGGCGACACGACAGCGGACTGGCAGCGTGTTCGAACTGGGCAGGCGGTTGGCACCCAAAAGAGTGTTCAGGCTGCCAATGGTATCGACGTCAACAGTGGCAGCGCTGCGCAGCTCCAAGACGACACCGCCATGATCGGCGAGCTGGATGCCCTGACGATCCAGAACAACGCGGCGCGGGAGGCTTACGGCTACAAGATCCAGGCACAGCAGGACCGTAGCAACGCACAACAGGTCCTCACCAATGCCGGCAACAAGGCTACGGGGTCAATTCTCGGCGGCTTCGGCAGCGCTTTCGGCTCATTCGCGGGAGGTCGCTAAATGCCTCGGGTACCGACATACGACACGGCTCAGGTCGGCCAGCAGCCTGTTCGTGCGGTTGAGCTGCGCGGCGTTGCCCCTGATAACTCGGCCATCGCTGACGGCTTGCAGAGCTTCCAGCGTGGCGCCCAGATCCTGGTCAACAAAGAGCGGGAGAAGGCCGATACCGCGTTGCTGATGGACGCTGACAACCAGCTGACCAAGTGGCAACAGAAGGCCATGTACGACGAGAACGGCGGCGTGTTCACCCGCAAGGGCAAGAACGCCCTCGACGTCACCAACCAGACGCTGGATCAGTTCGAGCAGACCCAAGCCGAGATCGCCAAGAACCTGACCAACGATCAGCAGCGGTCGCGCTATGCCCAGATCGTGGCCAGCCGCCGCAACTCGCTCTCCAATGACCTGAACCGGTACGAATACAGCGAGCGGCAGAACTATTACGGCGAAGTCGAAAAGGGCCAGCTCGAAACCTCGATGCAAGGCGCTGCGCTGGATTACCAGGACCCGGCCAAGGTTCAGGGTTATCGGCAGAAGATCGACGCCGTTCTGGCCAGTCGCGCCGAGCGGCTGGGGCTTTCCCCTGAGGCGGCACAGGCTGAGCGTCTTAAGACCAATAGCGGCATGTCGACGGCCGTCATTCAGCGGATGTTGGTCGACGACCCGGCCAAGGCCAAGGGTTACTTCGACTCGTTCAAAGACACGATGACCGCCGAAGACCAGATCCGTGCCAGCAGCGGGATTGACCAGGGTTTCCGCCGGCTGGAAGCGGAAGCCCGTCAGCGCCAGGTCGAGGCGCGGCAGATGCAGGCCATCAACCGCATGGAGTTGAGCAGCCGCGTGCAGGATGCCAGCGCCGCCTATTCGCAGGGTTTGGACTTCCAAAACCCGCCATCCCGTGCCGACTTTGACGCCGCCTATGGCAAGGACAAGGCCGCTGACGCTTATGAGAATTTCTCCAAGGTGCAGGCCATCGCGCCTGCTATTCGCGAATTTGCCACCGCCGACCCACAAGAGCGCCAAGCGATTCTGGATAAATTCAATCCGACCAGGACGGCGGCGGGATCCTTCTTTGGTGACAAGGCCGCCGGCATGTTGGAACAGGGCAACATTGACCTCAATGCCCGGCCGACTGTGAAGAATGCCGATGGGTCGATCAGTACAGTGCGATCGATATCGGCGAACTTTGATGGTCAGGAGGTTTTGATTCCGACTGTCAGTGATGACGGCAAGATCCTCAGCAACGAGGAAGCAATCAAGTCCTACCAGAAAACCGGAAAGCACTTGGGCAAGTTCGACAACCCGGAAGATGCCACCGCCTACGCTGAGTCATTGCACGAACAGCAGGCCAAGCAGTACGGCGGCGACGGCGTGCCTACTGTGGGTAAAGGCTTCAAGGAAGATTCCCAGCTTTACCAGCACCTGACATCCGTTGGTGTAGGCCTGCTCAAGCAGCAGCAGACCGACCCGGCCGCCTATGTCGCCAAGTACAGCCCCGTCGTTCAGCAGGCTTTCGCAGCAGCGCAGGACGCCGGGACACCAGAGGCTTATCAGGCTTACGCCACCGCAACCGTTGCAGAGCAGGAGCGCCTTGGGGTCATTCAACCGCAACTCCTGCCGAAGGCGGCCGCTGATCAATTCGCGGCACAGTTCAATCAACAGGTTGAAGGCGGGGAAAACGCAGCCACGCTGATCGAGCAGCAGGCGCAACTGTGGGGCAAGAACTTCCCGGCCGTGTTGCAGCAGGTCGGTAACAAGCTGCCGGCCGAAGCCCAAGTAATTGCCACCAATCTGCCGAAGGACATCGCTGAGCGCATGGCGTCAGTGGCCACGATAAAAGACGCAGACCTGTACTCAGGCTTGCAGAAGGGCCAAAAGGATGAGGTCGGCCAAGCGGTGCAACAGGCAATGCTTCCGTTCGCGGAGTCTTTGCAGGGGCAAGCTGGCGGTATCAATACCCTCAGCACCATGCACAAGGCCGCCGTTCGCACTGCAACGTCCTACGTGCTTCAGGGCGCAAGCCCAAAGGACGCCGCGCAGAAGGTTGTCGACGGGATGGTCAACGATAAATACGACTTCTTCGGCACCTACCGCGTGCCGAAAACCCTGGACACCAACGCGGTCAGCCGCGGCGCCGAGCAGGCCTTGCGCACTCTCAAGCCTGACGAACTGATGGGGCTGCCTGGGCTCAAGGGCGTTACCGACGAACAGAATGCTACCCAGCTGTACGAAGCATTGCAGGCCGGTGGCCAGTGGGTGCCGACCAATGATGAAAGTGGTCTGGCGCTGACACTGAACGGGTACCGGGTTCGCGGCAAGGACGGCAAGCCGGTCGTTAAAAGCTGGGCCGAACTGCAACAGAAGGGCATTAGCGCGCCGTCCAAATCTGGGGCACCAAGCATGGGGATTTACAATTGACCATCTTCGCGGGTGACGCACAGGTTCTCGATCGGCGCACGATGCTGGACATCCCGGCAGAGTCGGGCGAAGTGTTTGACGCTTCGTTCGGTGGGGCTTTTGCCACCAACCCGTCAAGCTCGATCGTTCGCACTGAATCTCTCAACCAGGCACAGGAAGGCCTGAGGCTCACCGGTGACACGGAATCAATTCTGGTACCGCCGCGCAATGAGCCTGACACGCCACTGCTCGAAGCACAGGCCGCGCGTGATCGCGTTGCTGGCATGGGACTTGACATCAAGATCCCCGAACAGGGCATCCGCGAAGGCGCGCTGGACATCCTTGTCGATCGGCACCGCGAGCAGGCTGCCCGTCAACAAGTCATGGCCCGGGCGAACGGTGGTTCGTTCGGTACCCAGATTGCTGCAAGCCTTGCCGCTTCGTTGCTGGATCCGCTTAACATCGCTTCGGCATTCGTTCCGGTGGTGGGTGAGGCTCGATATGCGGCGTTGCTGGGGCGCGCCGCTGGCCCATTGGGGCGTGCGGGTGTCCGTGCGGGCGTTGGCGCAGTTGAGGGGGCTGTGGGCGCGGCGATCATTGAACCGCTGCCACTGCTGGCGGCTGGATTGGACCAGACCGAATACGGCCTTTCCGATTCGTTGGCCAACATTGCGCTTGGCGGGATCCTCGGTGGCGGACTGCACACCGTTGGCGGGGCTGTATCCGATGCGCTGCGTCGTAATCTGGCCACCGAAGCACCGCCGGCGGGGACGGTTCTGAACGCTGCTGATCGGCAGGCCGCGCCTGTTCAGTCGCTGCGCGCTGCTGACTTCGAGCGTGTATTCGATCAGGACCCGGACGCAGCCCTGCGTATGTCGCTGGCCCGCCACCTTGAAGAAGACGGGGCATCCCTGTCACGCAACGCCCAGCGCCAGGCGCTTGATGAGATACGCCCGACACTGACTGGTGAGCGCGTGGGCAATGTGGCCGACCTGAAGGCTGAGCGCGTCGGCCTGGTACAGCGTGACATGAATCTGGACGCGACTTTTCGTGAGCGGGCGAAGGACTTTCAAGGCCAGCGCATGAGCCGCAAGCAGGCAGAGCGCGCAGCGCGGGAATCGATCGCCACCGACCGCGAGCAGATCCGCACGCGTCAGGCCGAAATTGATACCCAGATCGAGCGCAACCGCACCGGCGAGTTTGATCGGCGTGACCTTGGCCTGATCGAGCGCGGCGAGGTGCCGGAGCGCCTGCGCCCGCAGATCGAAGCCCGCGCCAAGCAGATCATGGCGGGGTATCAGCAGCGGCCGTTGGGTGCTGCCGTGCGCACCGCCCGGGAAACCGCCGAGTCGGCAGACTGGACCGTGCGCGACAGCGCATTACGCAGCGCCGTGGCTCAAGCCGTGAGCGGGCGCGATATCGACGTCAATTCTCTTTTTGACCTTGAAGCCCCCGGAAAGTCGGGTGCGGCGCTGGAATACGTCAAGCGCCCGACCACCCGCAGCGTGGATCCTCAAGGGCAATCGGAAAGCCTGCGCGTCGATGGTGAGGTAAAGGCCCAAGGCCAAGACGATCTGGAATCGGCGCAACAAGCATTTGATGAGGATGAAGCCCTGGTAAAGGAAATGCTCGAGCAACTGCCGGAAAACGAACGCGCCGCCGTACTTGCTGCCGGTCGCGAAGAAACAGATCTGGCCATCGCCCAGGCTGAACGGGCCGAACGTTATACGAAGGCATACCGCGCCGCTGCCGTGTGCGACATAAGGAACGGGCAATGACTCCCTGCATAGATGCTGTACGGGCCGCCGCCGGCGACCTTGAAGACCAAGAGATTTCGGAGATTTTCGAACTGTTGCGCGGACGCGCGAAAGAGATAATGGCCAGGGAGGGCGCCTTGGGCATGGAGCAGGCGACGTTGCGGGCTGCTGATGAACTCGGCAAGCAGGCAAGGCAGGCGGCTTTGATCGAGCGACGTAATGCGCTGATCAACCTGCGTCGTCGTGGGGAGATTGTTTCTTTTGTGCGTGGCAGCTTTGCCGACCGGCCAGACCTGGGCATTGAATCGCTGCTGGTCGGTACCAACCTTGCGCGCCAAGGGTCGCGCCTGTCCGTTGCTGCCGAACAGAAGTCGCTGGGGGATGCCTACATCGGCGGCCTAATCCACGATCTGGAACGCAAGGACCTGACCGCCATATTGGCCAAGGGTAGTGCTGACGTCGATATCGCCGACGCTTTGTGGAAGATCGGCAACGACCTGGACACCTCGAAGCTCAACGACCAAGTGGTCGATATCGCCAAGATTATTCAGAAGTACCAGGAAGCGGCGCGCATCGATGCGAACCGGGCCGGCGCCAACATTGGCAACCTGCCCGGGTACATCGCCCGCCAGAGCCATGACAGCGAGAAAATTGGCTCGGCTGGGTTCGACAAGTGGGTTGAAGACATTCTGCCGCGCCTTGATCCGAAAACCTTTGACGGGGTGGCCAACGAAGCCAGCTTCCTGCGCGGGGTTTTTGATGGCCTGGTAACTGGCGACCACCTGAAGGCCGCCGGCGATACCAAACCAAATGGCTTTCGCGGGCCGGCCAACATCGCCAAGAAAATCAGTCAGGAACGGGTGCTGCACTTTAAGGACGGTGTGGCCTGGCACGAATACAACACGCAATACGGGACCGGCAACTTGCGCGAGGCAGTGTTGCGCGGCCTCGATCTGTCTGGCCAGAACACAGCGCTGATGCGCCGCCTCGGTACCAATCCAGAAGCGAACCTGAACATGGCGATGGACATCATTGCCGAGGACGTCCGCAAATCCGGCGACCCCGCCGCGCTGACCAACTTCAACACTGCCCGGCAGACGATGCTGGCGAATCGTTTTGCCGAGGTGAGCGGCGCGACCAGAATTCCCGGTAACGCTACGCAGGCGCGGATCGCCGCCAACGTTCGGGCGTGGCAGTCGCTGTCAAAGCTGGGTGGCGCGCTACTGTCGAGCTTCACGGACCTGCCTGTGGCCGCCAGTGAAATGCGGTACCAGGGCAAGAACTTCCTCGGCTCGCTGGGTGAAATGACCGCGGGGCTCGCCAAAGGGCGCGGCAGTCTGGAACAACGCGAGATCCTGTCGAGCTTTGGCGTTTACGCCGACTCGATGCGCGGGGAGATCATGCGCCGATTCTCGGCCGACGATTCGGTGGGCGGCAAGATGAGCCGGGGTATGTCGCTGTTCTTCAAGCTCAATGGCCTTTCGTGGTGGACCGATGCCAACAAGGCCAGCGCCGGGCTGATGATGGCCCACAACCTTGCGCAGAATAAGGGCAGGGCGTGGGGCACGATGGACGCAGGGTTTCGCCGCACGCTGGGGCTCTACGACATCGATGCCGGCAAGTGGGACCTGTTGCGCAGCATGGACACCAAGATGGCTGACGGCCGGGATTACCTGACCGCCGACGGCATCGGGGATATCCCAGCCGAACGCATCGGGGATTACCTGGCATCTCAAGGCCGCAAGGTTTCTGATTCGGCTATCCGTGAAACCCGCGAAGGCCTGGACCGCAGTCTGCGCGCCTACGTGAACGACCGGGTCAGCTATGCGGTTCTTGAGCCAGATGCCCGTACACGATCGATCATGAACCAAGGCACCCGCCCGGGCACGATGATGGGTGACCTCAACCGCTTCCTGACCCAGTTCAAAAGCTTCCCGGCCGCATACATGCAGAAGACGCTGGGCCGCGAGCTGTACGGCCGTGGGTACGCGCCAACCCCGCTGGGTGAGGGCTACCGGGGAAGCAAGGATCTGATGGCCGCCCTGCGCAATGGCAACGGCGAAAAGCTCGGGCTTGCCCAGCTGCTGTTGTGGACAACAGCCTTTGGCTATCTGTCGATGGCGTCCAAGGACATCGCCAAAGGTCGCGAGCCGCGCCCGGTCGACGATCCGAAAACGTGGGTAGCGGCCATGGTGCAGGGCGGTGGCTTCGGCATCTTCGGCGACTTTATGTTTGGAGAGGTCAGCCGCTTCGGCAACAAGCCGCTGGAAACTCTGGCCGGACCCACACTCGGTACCGCCGCCAGCGCCGTCGACCTCTGGAGCAAAGTCCGCTCCGGTGATGATGCTGCAGCGTCGGCAATGCGCCTGGCCCAGAACAACACCCCATTCCTCAACCTCTTCTACACCCGCATTGCCATGGATCACCTGTTCCTTTATTCGGTCCAGGAGGCGTTGAACCCCGGCTCACTGCGCCGAACCGAACAGCGCATCCAGAAAGAGAACGGCCAGCAGTTCCTGGTACGCCCATCGCAGAGCTATGCCGACCCGCTAGGAATCGCCCGCTGACACAACCCATCCCCATCGAAGCCCGCGTTAAGCGGGCTTTTTTTCGCCTCAAGAAAAGGAGTCACACAAGTGACCGTACCAACTCTTAATAGCGTTGCTGAGTTTGCTACCAACGGGGTAACGACAAATTTCCCGTTCTTCTTCAAGTTCTTGGCGAACGAGGATCTGGTTGTCACGTACATCAACCCGACCGGTGTGAGTAGCGTTTTGATGCTGGGGACGCAGTACACGGTCAATGGCGCGGGTAATGAGGCGGGCGGAAGTATCGTCACCGTCTCTACGCTTGCGGGGCCTGGGCAGCTGATCGTTTCAAGGGAGATGGAAGCCTTCCAGCAAACATCCTTGCGCAACCAGGGCAAGTTTCTGGCTGAGACGCATGAGGATGTGTTCGATCGGCTGACGATGTTGATTCAGCAAGGGTTCTCAATTTTCAAGCGGGCGCTCACCCGGCCGTTTGGGCGCGATTATTTCTACGCAGAGAATCGCCGTATCACCAGTCTCGCGGACCCAACGGACGCTCAGGACGCCGTGACGAAGTATTACAACGAGCGCTATATCGCCGGCCTGCTTGATGACTTCACCGGGCCGCTCAACAACGCCGCTAACGTGATGTTCGTCTACCCGGACGGGGTTGCGCGCTCTGTCCAGTCCTTGTCGAGCTACACCAACGTTCTGATGGGCTCGCAGGGGATCGGCCATTACAACCCGCTCGGCACGATACAGACTGTTGGCATGCTCCTCGACGCACACACGGCGGGGATCGCTGCCAACGCAGCAGCAATCACCGAAACCTTCAACGCAATACCCGTCATCAACGCCGCCCAGCCGCTGATGTCTCGTTCCAGCAATGTGCTGAACCTTGGCCACGGGGTGAACATCATTGGGGATTCAATCAGCGCTGGCGCGTACCAGGGCAACGTTTACACCAATGGCTGGCCGGCGCTGTTGGCCAAGGCGATCAACAATCAGTTTGGCTCGAAGAACCTGGGAGCCATTCCGACTGATGCTCTGTTCAACCCGGTGCCGGCATATCAGACCGATCAACTGCACACTGTGACGTGGTTCGGTGATTGGGGCCCGCTCGTTGGTTCGACTGGTATTTACAACTGGCCAATCGGCAACACTGGCGCAGCGGCAGGCGATGCAATCAATGGCAAGACGGTATCGTCGACCAACAACACCGCCTATATGGAAATTACGATCCCGGCGATTAACAACATCGTCACCATCTATTACGTTGGCCAACCTGGTGGCGGAAAGTTTGACGTGTCGGTAAACGGGGCGATTGTTGCAGAGCTCAACACAGCGTTTGCGACTAAAACGTACAACCTTCAAAGCCCTTTGATTGTGAGCGATGGCGGCCAAGGTGAAGTCGTTATACGCCTAACCAAGAAAGACGCGCTGCCAACTGAGTTGCAACCTGTTGTCCGCTATCAAAAAATAGTCGGCAACCCCGACGAACACTTCGCGTTGATGAATGTATGCAACCACTCAATCAGCGGTCGTCAATTGGCGACAATGACCGAAGCGGGGATTATCGCTGCCACAAACTGCGCCGCGATGGTCCTGGCTCTCGGTTTTAATGACTCGCTCGCTGAAACAAACACGACCTATTACAACAACTTTCTGACCCGCGTTAACTGGATTATTCAGTACGCGAACAACCAGAAATGCCTGGTTGTGGTTAGCGACTTCTGCTGGTACAGCGCAACGACATCTAAGGTACGCACCCAGCTCAAGCGCATTGCCAAGGAAACGAAGGGGATCTATATCCCGTTCCCCGACAAGTTTTCACCGAGTGGTGCGGTGATTGTGGATACCACGCCAGCTGCATCAGAGCTGATTACCTCGCTGCGCCTGTTTGCTGATAACGCTCACCCGAACTTCAAGGGTAACGAAATGATCTTTACCCAGATCGCACGTGCGCTTGGACTGTCGGTCACTTCAAAGCGCAGTGCACTGCTCAATGACATGCCATTCCCAGTGAAGTTGGCTGGCACGCTGAAGAACAAGGCAGGGGATGTATCGAGTGTTTCTCGTGTGAATGGGGGGCTGCTCTACAGCCTTGGGATCACTGCCACTGGCGGCGGGAACATCTCATCGGGTTCGCTATCGCTGTGCACGCTGCCTGCAAAGTTCTACCCAGGTGCCGAGGTCAGGGCGTCGTCTGACGTTCTCTCGATAACTGGGGCCGGTGTGATCAACAACTTCACTTCAACCCTAGTCAACGGCGCGGTCAACGGAACAATTGTGACCGCGTCGGTGGTGGAGGGGTCGTTCTTCGTTGCCGAGAAGCAAGCGTAACTACTTGCTTTCTGTCGACGAGGCATGAAGCTCTTTCGAGTCAACTGCCTGCTGCAACTTAGGTGCAAGTATTTCAGCAATGTATTTATAGCCAATGATTGTTGGGTGGATTCCTTCATCCCAATACATTGTCTTGTAGTCTTTGATGTTGCTGAACTCTGAGTAAAGATCAATAACTTTGCACTTGCACCCGTCGCCATTCCACGACAGCAGAAGTCTATTTAGAACTTGGTTTCTGCTGTCATTCTTGTCCAATCGCGGCAGCAAGGTCGACACGATAACTGAGCCTCCTTTTTCCGAAAGCGACTTTGCAATTTTCTTTATGTTTTCGAACGACTGCTCGGGCGTAGCAAGCGTCCAATCATTTGTTCCCGCGAGAAGAAAATAGTAGTCAGATCGCTGTACGGCATCGAGCCTGCCAAGAATTTCAAACGTGTTGTTTCCGCCTTCACCGGCGTGACCAAACCCAAATGAATCGGTATGCGGCCCGATGAAATTGATCCCCGAAGTCTGCTTGGAAAGCAGGCAGCGCAAATACCGGCCGTTACTCCACCAGGTTATAGAGTCACCGACCATGGTCATGGTCTTGCCTGGTTTATTCTTGTCAACGCTAACAGCGTAAAATTTGTATTTCCCAGATGGATCTAATGCCTTGTTGCTCTGCCATGTCAGCCGGCCCAGGTACATAGAACCATTAATGAAGTTCTTTTCGCTGACCCGAAACAAAGAAGATTCAGTGCCGTTATCGATTTTGTACAGGGTGTCAAAGTCGAATAGCTTGTCTTCGGATCGGCCAGGAAATTCAATCCACCCCGGAATTGTGTTTTTTACCTTGAAAGTCCCGATCAGCTTTTCGCTGGTGACGGTCTCAGGCAACAGTTCGCATGACTGTGTTATTTGATCGGTGACAGATAGAGGCGCTGCCGGCCTATCCGTTTTCGGCAGCTGTGCGCAGGCACTCAACAGACCAATGATCGCAATAGCCATCACCCCTTTGATGCTGAATGCACGGGATGTGCTTTTGATCGGCGCGGGGCTGGCCGTTTGGGATGATGGGAACATTGCTGATCAACTCCATGTTTAGGGGCGTGCCTTCTTGGGCGCGCATCTTACGCGGTGAAAGGCAGTTACAGAAGCGGGAGGGTGTTAAGGGCCGTCACTGACGGTTGCCTTCTATAGAAAAGGACGTTCGACATATACTGGGTGCCTGACGGCGGTCGTTCATCGCCCCAGCGATCTTTAAAAAGTACACTGAATAGTCCATTGGTCTTTGTTGATTTTGTTTTTAGCCAATGAACATTGAGGTTTTTCCGTTAGGTGTGGTTCCTGTCTCGGGCACCATTCCCTCTTATTTCACCTTTCTGCTCAGATCTTCCACAGTGCGTTTGAGCTGATCGAGTTGATTGTCCTGATCGCTGACTTCCCGCTTAAGGCTGGACAGATCGCTGGAGCTCGAGCTGGAACTCGACCCGGCGCTGCGCTTGAGGTCTTCCACTTGGCTGGCAAGCCTTTTCAGGTCGTTTTCCTGTTCGTTGACGGTACGTTTGAGGTCGTTCACTTCGCTGGAGCTTGAACTTGAACTTGAACTGGAGTTCGAGCTGCTGCTGCGCTTTAGATCGTCCATCTGACTGGCGAGCTTTTTCAGGCCGTTTTCCTGTTCGCTCACCGTGCGTTTCAGATCACTCACTTCGCTGGAGCTTGAGCTTGAGCTGGAATTCGAGCTGCTGCTGCGCTTTAGATCGTCCATTTGGCTGGCGAGCTTTTTCAGTCCGTTGTCCTGTTCGCTGACCGTGCGCTTGAGGTCGCTGACTTCGCTGGAACTGGAGCTGGAATTCGAGCTGCTGTTGCGTTTGAGTTCGTCCACGGCCTTGGCAAGGTTTACCAAGCCCGTGTTCTGTTCGCTGACCGTGCGTTTCAGGTTGTTCATTTCGCTGGCGCTGGAACTGGAGCTCGAACCACTGTTGCGTTTGAACTCGTCCATGGCCTTGGCGAGGTTCTTCAGCGCCGTTTCCTGGTCACTGACGGTGCGCTTGAGTTTGTCCACTTCGCTGGCATTCGAGATTGAACTGGAACCCGTGTCCTTTTTGAATTCTTCGATGAGCCGTGCCTGTGCACTGACGGTTTTCTTCAGATCTTCCAGATCTGCCGTATCGCTTTTAACCAGTCTTTGTAATTTTTCCACGTCATCAATACTGATACCGGATCTGACCATCACGTCTGTGCCGTAATAGTTGTGGTAAACGAGAAATTTATCAGAAGAGTTTGCGCTGTCGGATTTGTACTCCAGACCTGCTTGAGCCGAATCGGGTAATGCCAGGGTGCCGAGAAGAAGGGCGGCCATGCCAGTTGCAGACAGGATGGACGAAAGCTTGGAAAAATTGCGCATCACGGGTTCCTTGTGACGTGCCTAGATGGCACATCGCTATGACTTTACCTTTTGAACGTTGTTCCTGGGTAGAGAAGGAAAATTTTCAGAAAGCCCGATCAACGGTTTTTTTGTAGATTTGATGTAAAAGTCCATATAAATCGTCGACCAAACGTCCTATATTCGGACGTTGCACACGTACCACTTTGCAGTTTTCAGATGATCCCCGAATGGTTCTGAAGGCCAGACAAACCGGGCTTCACACGGTTTTTTGCGTCAGAGAGATCCTTGATGATCCAGATCCATCTTCCATTCCCCAGATCAGCGAGAACGCCATGACCGTTAAAGAATTGACCCAAGAAGCCAGACACGAAGAAGCGCTTAAAAAGTACCTGCTTGATACGCCCCAGCTAGCGGACGAGATCAAGGACCTGCCAGCCGACGATCAGAAAGACCAGATCCAGTGGGCGTTCGAGGATGAGGCGGAATCCCAGGGCTTGCAGCCGTGGGAGCTGACGCTCAAGTACACCTCGACCCCTGAAGAGTTCGAGGCTGCGCGCCTGGTGCTGCACAAGGAGGCGGCCGAGGTGTTGGGCGTCGAGTGGGAAGAGTACTGCGAGATGAACAATCTGGTGGTCTGACAAAAACGCCAGCCTCATTGAGGCTGGCGTTTTTCATTCTCAGAGGCTCAGACGCATCGACAGGTCGACAGCCTTCACATCCTTGGTCATCGCACCAATCGAAATGTAATCCACCCCGGTTTCCGCGATCGGCAGCAGCGTGTTTTCGTTGATACCACCGCTGGCTTCCAGTTTCGCCTTGCCCGCGTTCAGACGCACGGCTTCACGCATGTCATCCAGGCTCAGCTCATCGAGCATGATGATGTCTGCACCCGCCGCCAGGGCTTCTTTCAATTCCTCCAGGCTCTCCACTTCAATCTCGACCGGCTTGCCCGGGGCGATCTTGTGCGCAGCGTTAATGGCCTGAGGAATGCCACCGCAGGCGGCGATGTGGTTTTCCTTGATCAGGAAGGCGTCGTACAAGCCGATGCGGTGGTTATGGCAACCGCCGCAGGTCACGGCGTACTTCTGCGCCAGACGCAGGCCCGGCAGGGTTTTACGGGTGTCGAGCAGCTTCACCTGGGTCTCGCCGACAAAATCCGCCAGGTATTGCGCGCGGGTGGCCACGCCCGAGAGCAATTGCAGGAAATTCAGTGCGCAGCGTTCGCCGGTCAGCAGCGAGCGTGCCGGGCCTTCGAGGTGGAACAGCGCTTGATTGGGTTTCACCCGTTCGCCGTCGCGCACCTGCCAATGCACCGCGACCCGTGGATCGAGTTGCCGGAAAACGGCATCGACCCATGCGGTGCCGGCAATGACCGCAGCGTCGCGGGTGATGATGGTGGCTTTAGCCAGGCGTTCGGCCGGGATCAGCTGTGCGGTGATGTCGCCGCTGCCGATGTCTTCGAGCAACGCACGGCGCACGTTGGCTTCGATTTCGGCGGTCAAATCGGCGAGACGTAGATTCGGCATAACGGGCTCCACAAACAAAGTGGCCCGATTATAGGGCCATGGCGCGAGGCAACCCAAGGCATCAGAGGCGTTCCCCTCATCTGCAAACCTGCATTTGGTCGATTCCCTTGAGTCATCGGCACTAAGTCAGCGTCTTCCCAATGCGTCTATTTCAATACGAAGCACAGAGTCCGCTGGCACACGGGGGCGCTTTTGCAAGATAATCCGCCTTGCTTTTGACGTCATGGCTTTGACGTGTTTTTGGGTTCACGACTATTCGCAGAATCACCGTTTCAGGAGGCTTGGATGCACAACGACGGGAATGTAGTGCCTTTGCACAAGGCGGCTACCGATCAGGCGACGCAATCGCCGCTCGCCCGCCTGCCTGTGATTCTGCTTCAGGTTCGCGACAAGGCCACTCAACAGCTCAGGCACGGCTTGCAAGCACTGTTTGATAACGCCGACGACACGCTGTTCGAAATGGCTGATCGGGCCCGCAACGATGTCGAGCAGAACCTCTTTTTCGAAGCCATGCGCGACTTGCGACTCAAGCGAAAAAGCATCGAGCGCGGTTTTCTCGAACAATTCTTCGAGGCGTTCGTCAGCCTCTCGCAGTACGACAGCCCCCAGGCGTCCATGCCTCAGGCATTGGCGTTTGAACCCGATACATTGCCCAATGACGATCTGGAGCGCAGCGTCGCGGTGGAAGCCATGGTCAGCAAAGTGCTGAACCGCGACGGGTTCGCCCTCGACCAACTGACAGCCCGACTCAGTGCTTTGCTGGGCAAGACGCTGGACAATAAACACAACCCGCTGGGACCGGCGCGGCTCTGCGAGTATTTCTTGCAGGCCTGGCGCAACCTGGGGGTGGAGATCAAGGTCAAGCTGATCATTCTCAAACTGTTCGACCGCTACGTGCTCAGTAGCGCTGATCAGTTGTACGCCGAAGCCAATCAACTGCTCATCGCAACCGGCGTGTTGCCCGACCTCAAGCCTGCGCCGATGCGACGTGCCATCGATCATGCGGCCGCCAGCGCCCATGCCGAACCGATCGAGGTCGGCATCCACTCGGGTGATACGCCGATCGACGATGGCGTGCAGGAAGTCTTTGCCGCGTTGCAGGAGCTGCTGTTGCACGTGCGCGGCAGCGTCGCACCCACCCTCGAGGCCAGTGCCCAGACCCAGCCTATTTCCACCCGAGACCTGTTGCGCCTGCTCTCGCATTTGCAGCAATACGTGCCGGCGCTGGCTACCCAGGACGACTTCGATCTGCGTAACCAGCTTGAACAACTGCTGACCCGGGTCAGCGTCAAAAGCGGCAAGTCGCGTGTGGTCGGCGTGGCTGACGAAGACGTGATCAACCTGATCGCCATGCTCTTCGAATGCATCCTTGATGACCGCAACCTGCCGGATTCCCTCAAGGCGCTGATTGGTCGGTTGCAGATCCCGATGCTCAAGGTTGCGGTGCTCGACAAGAGCTTCTTCAGCCGCGCTAGCCACCCGGCCCGGCGTCTGCTCAACGAAATTGCTGCCGCCGCGATGGGCTGGGGCGAGTGCGATGACCACGAACGTGACAGCCTGTACCTGCGCATCGGGCAAGTGGTGCAGCGTCTGTTGAACGACTTTGTTGACGACCCGGCCATCTTTTCCGAGTTGCTCGCGGATTTTCTCGCGTTCACCAGTGACGAGCGCCGCCGCAGTGAATTGCTGGAACAACGCACCCGTGACGCCGAAGAGGGCCGCGCCAGGACCGAACTGGCGCGCCAGCGTGTCGAACAGGCGCTGAATCAGGCGTTATTGGGCAAAGTGCTGCCCCAAGGTGTGGTGGTCTTCGTGCAGGAGGCCTGGAGCAAAGTGCTGTTGTTGACCTGCCTCAAACACGGTGATGCGTCGGCGGAATGGCATGCGGATGTGCAGACCATGGAGCAATTGATCTGGAGCGTGCAGCGCCATGAGGAGCCCGATGCCGGCCTGCGGTTGTTGGCGCTGGTGCCGGGGTTGCTGAAGGCCTTGCGCGACGGGCTGAGCAGCTCGGCATTTGATCCGTTCGCCACCAGTGAGTTTTTCAGTGAACTGGAAACCTTGCACGTTCAATTGTTCGAGCGCCCGGGCCAGGCGGCTGAACAACCTGTCGAGCCGACGGTGATGGTCGAAGTGCTGCAGCAAATCGTGCTGCACACCGCCGACGAAGGCCCGACCGATGTGGTATCAGTACGGTTGCCGGTGGACGATGCCGGTTTGCTTCAGGTCGATCAACTGCGTCCGGGCTGCTGGGTCGAGTTTCAGGAAGACGATGAAAACACCCTGCGTTGCAAGCTGACCGCGATCATCGATTCCACCGGAAAATACATCTTTGTCGACCGCACAGGAATGAAAGTGCTGGAGCGCAGCCGCACCGGTCTGGCCCTGGAATTTCGCCGTGGCGCGGTGCGGGCGCTGGACGATACCTTGCTGTTCGACCGGGCCCTGGAGTCGGTGCTGGGCAATCTGCGGCGTCTCAATCGCGGCAAGTGATCGCGCCCCGAGGGCCTATCGCGGCATACTGGGCGCCAACACAGTCGTCGTTGAAGGAACCTGTATGCAGTTGGACCCCGCGAGCGGTTGGTGTCAGGGCGTGCGTGTATGCCCCTCGCCCAACTTCAATGCGCGCCCCTCGGGCGAAATTTCCCTGCTGGTGATCCACAACATCAGCCTGCCGCCAGCGCAGTTCGCCACCGGCAAGGTGCAGGAATTTTTCCAGAATCGTCTGGATGTCACGGAGCATCCCTATTTTGCAGGGATTGCTGACCTGCGGGTGTCTGCGCACTTTCTGATCGAGCGTGACGGCACCGTCACTCAGTTTGTCTCTTGTCTTGAGCGCGCCTGGCACGCCGGTGTCTCGAGTTTCGAGGGGCGGGACACCTGTAACGATTTTTCCGTGGGTATCGAGCTCGAAGGCACGGATGATCTGCCGTTCGAGGACGCTCAGTATCAAGCATTGACGACGCTGACCCGGCAACTGCAAAGCACGTTTACGGCGATCAGCGCGCAGCGCATCTGTGGGCATAGCGACATCGCACCGGGACGCAAGACGGATCCGGGACCTGCGTTCGACTGGGCGCGCTATCGCGCCGCCCTGGCAAAAGAGGAACAACAATGAGTTTTCTGGTGTTGCTTTTGGCCGTCTGGATCGAGAAGTTCTCGGCCCTGCGCCATCGGGTCCAACGTGACGGCGGTTGGGTGCGTGAACTGAACAAGCTTGAAGTCAGTCCGCGCCTGATCAATCGGCCATGGCTGATATTGGTGGTGCTGGTGTTGTTGCCGGTGGCGCTGCTGGGTTTGTTGTTGGTGGTGCTGGAACCGGTGGCCTACGGGTTGCTGGCGTTGCCGGTGCACCTGCTGGTGGTGATTTACAGTCTGGGTCGCGGCGATTTGCTGGCCGGCCTGGGACCGTTTCGCGATGCCTGGCGCCGGGAAGACCTGCAAGCCGCCGCCCATGTGGCGAAGCGCGACGTGGACATCTGCGCCGATAGCGGCGAGCAACTGCTTGAGCGGGTCGAAGGCCATTTGCTGTGGGAGGCTTACCAGAGCTTTTTTGCGGTAATTTTCTGGTACTTCGTGCTGGGCCCGGTCGCCGCACTGAGCTACCGGTTGCTGGCGCTGGCCGAAGAACACGGGCAGAACCCTGCAGTGGTCGAGCGAGCTGCACAGTTGCGTCATGCGTTTGATTGGGTGCCGGTGCGTCTGTTGGCGGCCAGTTTCGCGCTGGTCGGAAACTTTGTCGCGGTCAGCCGCGTCATGCTGCATGAACTGTTGAACTGGAACATCAGCGCTGCCCAGTTGATCGAGAAAGTCGGCTTGGTGGCAGGCGAAATTCCTGCACCGGTCGTCGGACCGGATGGCATCAACAGCCTGGACCGGATCTGGGAATTGCTGCTGCGGGCGGCGGTACTCTGGTATGCAGGTTTTGCGTTGTGGACGGTCCTCCCGTAACCCAACAGCTGTCTGACGTGAACGTTATTGTGGCGAGGGAGCTTGCTCCCGCTGGGCGCGCAGCGCCCTCAAACGGCCACGCGAATATGTCAGGAAAAGCCGCTCGTCTGCATTGCGTCTGCTTCGCAGACGAGCGGGAGCAAGCTCCCTCGCCACAAGAAGGATCATCGATCTCAAGACCGGCGATCTGCCGTTAACCTTAAGTTACAAAACCCCCAGCCGATTTAAGCTATACAGAGATAGCGCTGAATAGTGGCTATCTGCCGTCGACCTGCGCCTGCCAATAAAAATAAGAATCAAAAGGGAGACTTCCAGTGAAGAGCTTGCTCTATCCCGCCGTCGCGCTGATGAATCGCCTGAGCTTCGGCATGAAGTTCAGCCTGATCAGTGTGCTGTTCCTCGTGCCGATGCTGGTGACCAACTTCTATCTGGTCCGCGATTCTTATCGTGAATTCCAGGGCACACAAGTCGAGCTGCAAAGCCTCAACCTGCTCGGCAGCAGCCTGACCCTGCGGCGTGATCTGGAAACCCTGAACAACCTGGTGCAAATCAACGTCACCCTTGGCCAGTCCGGCAAGGCCGGCAATGTCGAGACGAAGATCAGCACCCTGGAGCAAAGTGTTCTGGCCCGCCTGCAAGGGCTGACGGCGATGACCACTGATCCGGAGCAGATCACGGTGTTCGATGGCAAGCGCGATGAAATGATCGCGGCGTTCAAGGCCCAGCAAGCGGAAAACTCCCTGCAAAGCAAAAGCGGGATGATCGGCAAGTTGCTCGGCAGCGCGCAGATTTTCAGCCAGATCATCGCCAGTCAGGCCGGCCTGACCCGCGACACCCAGAGCGACATGCGTCAGCTCAGCGAGCTCATTACCAACGTCACTCCGCCCGTGACGCAGATCCTGGGCGACGGCCGGGCGATGGGTTCCTATTCGCTTGGGCAAGGTTTTCTGAATTCGTCGTCGAGCACCCGGTTCGATGAACTGCTGGCGCAGATCGAAAAGCTCCAGGGCGAATACGGTCTGAAGCTCAATGATGCATTGGGCTCCAGCAAAGCGGCGCGTGACACCCTGACCGCCCAGGCCGAGAGCAGCAAAGCCTCGCTGAAAAAGGCCAGTGAGCTGTTCGAAGAGCAGGTGGTGATGGCCGACACCCTCGATGCGCCGTGGCAGGCTTTTTACGATCAGGTCACCGGCCTGATGGACCAGACCTACCAACTCAACGAAGCGACCCTGACGTTCCTCGGCACCCAGTTGCAGCAGCGACTGGAGCAGAACCGCACCCACATGGTCTTGCAGGCCGTGGCGCTGTCGGTGGTGTTTGTGTTGATTTTTTACCTCTACGGCGGCTTCTACGCCTCGACCCGCACCACCCTCAAACGCCTGGGCGCGACGCTGGACAAAGTGGCGGCGGGCGACATGACCGTCACCTTCCGCGCCGAAAGCCGCGATGAGTTGGGCGAGCTGGGCGAGGTGTTCAACGGCACCGTGAAGAAAATCCATGACCTGATCGAGCGCGTAGGCCAGACCGTGAATGAGGTCGAGCGCCAGGCCGGGCAAGTCGAAAGTGTCTCTGCCCAAAGCAACCAGGCGGTGGCGGGGCAGCGCTCGCAGATCGAGCAGGTCGCCACGGCCATGAATCAGATGTCGGCCACCTCCCTAGAGGTGGCGCGCAGTGCCGCGGCGGCGGTCAGCAGTGCTCACAGCGTCAACGACGAGACCATCAGCGGTCGCGGCCTGGTGGCGTCCCAGCAGGGCAGCATCGCGCAACTGGCCAGTGAGATCGATCAGTCGGTGCGGGTGATCAACCAATTGGCCAGCGACAGCCAATCCATCAGCCGCGTGCTGGAAGTGATCAAGAGCATTGCCGAGCAGACTAACCTGCTGGCGCTCAACGCGGCGATCGAAGCCGCTCGGGCCGGTGAGCAGGGACGGGGTTTTGCGGTGGTGGCCGATGAGGTGCGGACCCTGGCCAAGCGTACCCAGCAATCGACCGAAGAAATCGAGCAGATGATCACCAAGCTCCAAAATGGTGTCGGCGCGGCGGTGAAAGCCATGGGCGTCAGCCATCAGGTGGCCGATGGCACCGTCGGGCAGTCGGAAAAGGTCCAGCAGGCGCTGGAAAACATCCTCGGCGCCGTCGGCATGATCGTCGACCAGAACCAACAGATCGCGGCCGCGGTGGAGCAGCAGACCGCCGTGGCCCACGACATCGACCAGAACATTGTCGAGATCAACCGCGCGGGTGAACGCACCGCTGAAGGTGCGCACCAGACCGAAGATGCCAGCCGAGCGTTGTCGGCCCAGGTGGTGGAACTCAAACAACTGATCAGCGCGTTCCGGGTCTGATGGCCCCAATGGATCAAATGTGGGAGCTGGCTCGCTCCCACAGGTTTTTGCGCCCAATCTGTAGTACTTATTCCCTCATTCGGTCAGCACTGTCCTGTTTTTCTCTAGGCTCTGGTTTTTGGTCTTCAATGAAGGAAGATCAAACACTCTGACTTGGCCTGAGGACGCACGGTTATGTCTGTCGCAATAAGTGGAATCCAGGGGCATTGCGCACATTGTGGAAGCACTCTGGTGCTTGAACCCTGGCAACTCAACGCCATCGCAATCAAGGAATCGTTCGCCTGTTCCCACTGCCACAAAGCCCTGCAGTTGAATGACCCGAAACAGATCCGGCGCTTGAAGTCCGTTGACTCCCTGGCCATGCTGCGGGCCAGTACGCTGGTGACGGTGTGCACCGCGTTATTGGTGGCGCTGGTGATGGAGTGGGTCGGCATACTCAGCGTGGTCGAACAGCTGAATTTTTCGCTGATTGCGATTCTGCTCTACTTCGGTGTCGTGCAGTTCACTCGGCACAAACAACACGTGACGCTGATCCTGGAAGCCGCCAAGGCCCACGGCGACTGACTACCAGCGGAACAACTCACAGGCATTGGCCGTGCTGGCGGTGGCCAGTTGCTCAGGGCTGATCGACATGATCCCGGCCAGTGCCGAGCAGATCGCCGGCAGGTGCGCCGGGCTGTTGCGTTGACCGGGAAACATGGCGGGCGCCATGTCCGGTGAATCGGTTTCCAGCACCACCGACTCCAGGGGCAATTCGGCGAGGACGCGGTGCATGCGCAACGCCTGCGGCCAGGTCGCGGCGCCGCCCAGGCCGAGTTTAAAACCGAGCTTGATGTATTCTCGGGCCTCTTCCTTGCTGCCGGCGAAGGCATGAATGATGCCCGCGCGTTTCAAGCGAAACCGTTTGAGTGTGGCAATCACCGCGGCATGGCTGCGCCGCACATGAATCAGCACTGGAAGATTGAAGTCCACCGCCAGTTGCAGTTGCGCGTCGAACAAGGCCTGCTGGCGCTCACGGTTGAGGGTTTCGATGAAGTAATCCAGGCCGATCTCACCCACGGCACACAATTGCCGATGACCCGCCAGGCGGGTCAGCCAGTCACCGAGTTCGAGTAAATCGTCAGGGCGATGCTGGTCCAGGTACACCGGGTGCAAACCGAGCGCCGCATGCAGGTCGGGATCGCTTTGCACCAGGTCCCAGACCCGCTGCCAATTGCCCTGATAAACCCCCAGCACCACCATCCGCCGCACCCCGAGGGCGCGGCTTTCGGCGAGCAGCGCCGTGCGGTCCTCGTCGAAGTCCGGAAAATCCAGATGAGTGTGGCTGTCGATCAGCTCCACGGTTCAGTCCTGGCGAATACGCTGCTTGAAGGTCCGCGCGATGGCTTGCACGCCGGGTTGGTAATCGGATT
Source organism: Pseudomonas sp. UMAB-40 (assembly GCF_900095275.1). Classification (NCBI taxonomy): domain Bacteria; kingdom Pseudomonadati; phylum Pseudomonadota; class Gammaproteobacteria; order Pseudomonadales; family Pseudomonadaceae; genus Pseudomonas; species Pseudomonas sp. UMAB-40. Next base: position 29,413 of record NZ_LT607567.1, on the reverse strand, counting down.
GCTCGATAGCGGCCAGCGCCAGCGCCAGCGCCTTGTCGGCAATCAGTTGATGCTGCTGGGCCATGGCGTTGACCGGCAGCGGCAGGAAGTCCAGCAACTGCGTGTCGCCGAAGGTGCCGAGGCGCAGCGGACGGGTTTTCAGCGGGAAGTCGTGCAAGGCATCAAACACGCCTTGAAGCAGCACGTAGGACGTGGTCACCAGCGCATCCGGCAAATGCCCCAGGCGCTGCAGCAATTCTTCCATCAACTGCTTGCCGCACTCGCGGCTGAACGACTCGCCGTGCTCGATCAGCACCTCGCCTTTGAACCCGCTCAACGCTTCCTTGAACCCGGCGGCGCGTTCCTGGCTGATGCTCAGTTCGGGACGGGCGCCGATCAGCGCGATTTGCTTGGGCAGCGGGTCGAGCAGGCTGCGGGTCAGTTGCAGGCTGGCCTCGCGATCATCGCTGATCACCGAACAGAAATGCTCAGGCTCCATCACCCGGTCGATGGCGATGATCGGAATACCTTTGGCCTGCAATTGACGATAACTGTCATCACCGGCCGGCAGGCAACTGGCGACGATCAGCGCATCGCAGCGCCGTGCGCGGAACAGTTGCAGCAATTGCCGTTCGCTGTCCGGCGCATCGTCGGAGCTGGCGATCAGCAATTGATAACCGCGCGCCCGGGCGCCTTGCTCGAGCAGTTTGGCGATTCGTGCGTAACTGGGGTTTTCCAGGTCCGGCAGAATGAAGCCCAGGGTACGGGTGTGCCGACTGCGCAGCCCGGCCGCTTGAGGGTTGGGGGTAAAACCATGCTGTTCGACGACCGCACGAACGCGCTCGACGGTGGCACTGCTGATCCGTTGCTGTTCGGCCTTGCCATTAATGACATAACTGGCGGTGGTAACGGACACACCGGCCAATTGTGCGATATCACTGAGTTTCAACGCGGGCTTTCCTTGTTTTTCGGCCGACATTTTCGCCAATCCTAACCGATTCGGGCAGACGACCATGGTCTGAACGCATCCGACAAGTTGGACTTCAAGGATGGGACATTATCGAGTAACGTGCCAATCATTCTAGATTAAACGTTTCAGCAGGCGTATTTTCTAGGTTATAAGCGCATTTGGCCGGTTCTGCCGCGAAACCGCCAAAAATGATGACTAAGCGCCTAAGCTGAATCATTCAAAACAATACCTGGCGCCAACAGACGCCAAAAAGGAGAAAGCATGCTCGAGCTCACCATAGAGCAGATATCCATGGGCCAGTCGGCTGTGGATAAGTCCGAAGCCTTGCAATTGCTGGCTCGGCATCTGGTCACCGATGGCCTGGTGGCCGAGGGTTATCTTGCCGGTTTGCAGGCACGGGAAGCCCAGGGCTCGACCTTTCTCGGTCAAGGTATTGCCATCCCCCACGGTACGCCGGAAACCCGCGATCTGGTGTTTTCCACCGGCGTGCGGCTGATGCAATTCCCCGAAGGCGTGGACTGGGGCGATGGCCAGATCGTTTACCTGGCGATCGGTATCGCCGCCAAATCCGATGAGCACTTGCGACTGCTGCAACTGCTGACCCGCGCCCTCGGTGAAACCGACCTCGGCCAGGCCCTGCGTCGCGCCAGTTCCGCCGAAGCCTTGTTGAAACTGCTGCAAGGCGCGCCGCAAGAACTGGCGCTGGATGCACAAATGATCGGCCTCGGTGTCTCCGCCGATGACTTCGAAGAACTTGTATGGCGCGGTGCGCGCTTGCTGCGTCAGGCCGATTGCGTGAGCAACGGTTTCTCCGCTGTTTTGCAGCAAGTCGAAGCGTTGCCGTTGGGCGATGGCTTGTGGTGGCTGCACAGCGAACAAACGGTTAAGCGTCCGGGCCTGGCTTTCGTCACGCCGGACAAACCGATGCGCTACCTCGGTCAGCCCCTCAGTGGCCTGTTCTGCCTGGCCAGTCTTGGCGAGGCGCATCAGGCCTTGCTCGAACGCCTGTGTGCGCTGCTGATCGAGGGCCGTGGCCATGAACTGGGTCGCGCCACCAGCAGCCGTAAAGTCCTCGAAGTGCTGGGCGGTGAACTGCCAGCGGATTGGCCGAGCGCGCGCATTGCGTTGGCCAACGCCCACGGTTTGCATGCCCGCCCGGCGAAGATCCTCGCGCAGTTGGCGAAAAGTTTTGAAGGCGAAATCCGCGTGCGCATCGTCGATGGCCAGGACAGCGCCGTGTCGGTGAAGAGCTTGAGCAAACTGCTCAGCCTCGGCGCCCGGCGCGGTCAGGTGCTGGAGTTTGTCGCTGAACCGAGCATCGCCGCTGATGCCTTGCCAGCCCTGCTGGCCGCCATCGAAGAAGGCCTGGGCGAAGAAGTCGAGCCGTTGCCCGCCGTGAGCCAGCAGCGCGAGGTGTTTGCCGATGTCGCCGAAGTGCTCCTTGCGCCAGCGTCCGGCAGCCTGGTCCAGGCGATTGCCGCTGCACCGGGCATCGCCATCGGACCGGCGCACATTCAAGTGCTGCAAACCATCGATTACCCGCTGCGTGGCGAGTCCGCCGCCATCGAGCGCGAGCGTCTCAAGCAGGGGTTGGCGCACGTGCGCCGCGACATCGAAGGCCTGATCGAACGAAGCAAATCCAAAGCCATTCGCGAGATTTTCATCACTCACCAGGAAATGCTCGACGACCCGGAACTGACCGATGAAGTCGACACCCGCCTCAAGCAAGGCGAAAGCGCCGAAGCGGCGTGGATGGCGGTGATCGAAGCAGCGGCCAAACAACAGGAGTCGCTCCAGGACGCCTTGCTCGCCGAACGGGCTGCCGACTTGCGCGACATTGGCCGTCGGGTACTGGCGCAACTCAGCGGCGTCGAGACCCCGAGTGAACCCGATCAGCCGTACATTCTGGTGATGGACGAAGTCGGCCCGTCCGACGTTGCCCGTCTCGATCCGACCCGTGTGGCCGGCATTCTCACGGCCCGTGGCGGCGCGACCGCTCACAGCGCGATTGTCGCCCGGGCGCTGGGCATTCCAGCCTTGGTCGGTGCCGGTGCAGCGGTGTTGCTGCTGGCGCCGGGCACGCCGTTGCTGATTGATGGCCAACGCGGTCGCCTGCATGTGGACGCCGACGCAGCAACCTTGCAGCGCGCCACCGAAGAACGCGACACCCGCGAGCAACGTCTGAAAGCCGCCGCCGAACAACGCCATCAACCGGCGCTGACCACCGACGGTCACGCGGTCGAAGTGTTCGCCAACATCGGCGAAAGTGCCGGTGTGACCAGCGCGGTGGAGCAGGGCGCCGAAGGCATTGGCTTGCTGCGCACCGAACTGATTTTCATGGCCCATTCCCAGGCGCCAGACGAGGCCACTCAAGAAGTCGAATACCGTCGCGTCCTCGATGGCCTGGCCGGTCGTCCTCTGGTGGTTCGCACCCTCGACGTCGGGGGCGACAAACCGCTGCCGTACTGGCCGATTGCGAAAGAAGAAAACCCGTTCCTCGGCGTGCGTGGCATTCGCCTGACCTTGCAGCGTCCGCAGATCATGGAAGCGCAATTACGCGCCTTGCTCCGTGCGGCGGACAACCGCCCGCTGCGGATCATGTTCCCCATGGTCGGCAGCGTCGATGAGTGGCGCCAGGCACGGGACATGACTGAACGTCTGCGTCTGGAAATCCCCGTTGCCGATCTGCAACTGGGGATCATGATCGAAGTGCCATCGGCGGCGTTGCTGGCGCCGGTGCTGGCCAAGGAAGTCGACTTCTTCAGCGTCGGCACCAATGACCTGACCCAGTACACCCTGGCCATCGACCGGGGTCACCCAACCTTGTCGGCCCAGGCTGACGGCTTGCACCCGGCGGTGCTGCAACTGATCGACATCACCGTGCGCGCGGCCCATGCCAACGGCAAGTGGGTTGGGGTGTGCGGCGAGTTGGCGGCCGACCCGCTGGCGGTGCCGGTGCTGGTCGGTCTCGGTGTGGACGAACTCAGCGTGTCCGGTCGCAGCATTGCCGAGGTCAAGGCGCGCATCCGCGAACTCAGCCTGAGCCAAACCAGAATTCTCGCCCAACAGGCCCTGACCGTGGGCAGCGCCAATGAAGTGCGCGCATTAGTGGAGGCCCTGTAATGGCCAAGATACTGACCCTGACGCTCAACCCGGCGCTGGACTTGACGGTGCAACTGCCGCGTCTCGAGCCCGGCCAAGTCAATCGCAGCGACGAAATGCACACCCACGCCGCCGGTAAAGGCGTGAACGTGGCGCAGGTGCTGGCCGACCTCGGGCATCAGGTGACGGTCAGCGGTTTCCTCGGTGAGGACAACCTTCAAGCGTTTGAGACCCTGTTCGCCAAACGTGGTTTTGTCGATGCGTTCATCCGGGTGCCCGGTGAGACGCGCAGCAACATCAAACTGGCGGAAAACGATGGGCGCATCACCGACATCAACGGCCCGGGGCCGATGGTCAATGCGGCAGCGCAGCAGGCCTTGCTGGATCGACTCGAGCAGATTGCGCCCGGTCATGACGCGGTCGTCGTGGCCGGCAGCCTGCCGCAAGGGATCAGTCCTCAGTGGCTGCAGGCGTTGATTGAGCGTTTGAAAAGCCTCGGTCTGAACGTCGCCCTCGACACCAGCGGCGAAGCCTTGCGTGCTGCACTCAAGGCTGGCCCGTGGCTGATCAAGCCGAACACCGAGGAGCTGGCCGACGCGCTGGGCTGCGAGGTGATATCGGTGGCGGCACAGGCCGAAGCAGCGAGCCGTTTGCACGCTCAAGGCATCGAGCATGTGGTGATCTCCCACGGGGCCGATGGCGTGAACTGGTTCAGTGTCGGCGCGGCGATGCACGCCACGCCGCCCAAGGTCAGCGTTGTTAGCACCGTGGGCGCGGGTGATTCGTTGCTGGCCGGCATGCTCCACGGTTTGCTCAGCGCCGACACGCCTGAACAAACCCTACGCACCGCCACGGCGATTGCCGCGATGGCGGTCACGCAGATCGGTTTCGGAATTGGCGATGCCACGCAGTTGGCGCGGCTCGAACAGGGCGTGCGCATCCGCACCCTGACAGAACAATAAGAGGGTTTGTCATGAAGTTAGCCATTGTTACGGCCTGCCCGAACGGCATGGTCACCAGTGTGCTGTGCGCCCGGTTGCTCGATGCAGCGGCCCAGCGTCAGGGCTGGAGCACCAGCGTCGAAGTGGTCGATGCCGCGCATCCGGAACGTCAGCTGTCGGCGGCCAAGATTGAAGCGGCCGAGTGGGTGCTGCTGGTCACCAGTGCGCCGGTGGATATGTCGCGATTTGTCGGCAAGAAAGTGTTCCAGAGCACACCCGCGCATGCCCTGCAGGATGTCGAAGCGGTGCTGCGACGCGGGGCTGAAGAAGCTCAGGTGTATGTCGCGCCCGAAGCCGTCGAGCAACCTGCTGCCACCGTTCAAAACGCGCCACGCCTGGTGGCGATCACGGCGTGTCCGACCGGTGTCGCTCACACCTTTATGGCTGCCGAAGCCTTGCAGCAAGCGGCCAAGCGCTTGGGCTACGACCTGCAAGTGGAAACCCAAGGCTCGGTCGGTGCGCGCAACCCACTCAGCGCTGCGGCGATTGCCGATGCTGATGTGGTGCTGCTGGCCTGCGATATCGAAGTCGCCACCGAGCGTTTTGCCGGCAAGAAAATCTACCGTTGCGGTACTGGCATTGCGTTGAAGCAAGCCGAGGCGACGCTGAATAAAGCGCTGGCCGAAGGCAAGCAGGAAACCGCTTCGACCGGCGCCAAAGGCCCGGCCAAACAAGAGAAGACCGGCGTCTATAAACACCTGCTCACGGGCGTGTCGTTCATGCTGCCGATGGTGGTGGCGGGCGGTCTGATGATCGCCCTGTCGTTCGTGTTTGGCATCACCGCGTTCAAGGAGGAAGGCACGCTCGCCGCCGCACTGATGCAGATCGGCGGTGAGACTGCGTTCAAGTTGATGGTGCCGTTGCTGGCGGGTTACATCGCCTACTCGATCGCCGACCGCCCGGGCCTGGCGCCGGGGATGATCGGTGGCCTGCTGGCGAGCACCCTGGGCGCCGGTTTTATCGGCGGGATCATTGCCGGTTTTATCGCCGGTTATGCGGCGCAGGCGATCAATCGTTACGCGCGTCTGCCGCAGAGTCTCGAGGCGCTGAAACCGATCCTGATCATCCCGTTGCTGGCGAGCTTGTTCACTGGCCTGGTGATGATTTACATCGTCGGCAAACCGGTGGCGGGGATGCTCGAGGGGCTCACGCACTTCCTCGACAGCATGGGCACCACCAACGCGATTCTGCTGGGAGTGCTGCTCGGCGGGATGATGTGCGTCGACCTTGGCGGGCCGATCAACAAAGCCGCGTATGCGTTCTCGGTCGGGCTGCTGGCCTCGCAAAGTTATGCACCGATGGCCGCGACCATGGCCGCCGGCATGGTGCCGCCGATTGGCTTGGGCATCGCCACGTTTATCGCACGGCGCAAGTTTGCCCAGACCGAGCGCGAGGCCGGTAAAGCGGCGCTGGTGTTGGGGCTGTGTTTCATCTCCGAAGGCGCGATTCCGTTTGCCGCGAAAGACCCGCTGCGGGTGATTCCGGCGAGCATTGCCGGTGGCGCATTGACCGGTGCGTTGTCGATGTATTTCGGCTGCAAACTGATGGCGCCGCACGGTGGGTTGTTTGTGCTGGCGATTCCGAATGCGATCAACCATGCGCTGTTGTATCTGCTGGCGATTGTGGCGGGGAGTTTGTTGACGGCAGTGGCGTACGCGCTGCTCAAACGACCTGAAGTCGTTGAGATGGCACTGGAACCCGCCAAGGCCTGACACACCGCAAAACCTGTGGGAGCGAGCAAGCTCGCTGCCACAAGGGAGCAGTGGTGTTGGCAGATTTTGGTGTCACACCGGTTTCATGCGCACGTGCTTTAGTTTTCCTTTTCAGGGAGAACACCATGAGCGAATTCGATCTCGGCCGCCGCCGTGTCATGCAAGCCGTCGGCGCCGGGCTTTTGCTTCCCGGCCTGGCACCGGCCGTCATCGCCTCGGTCAAGGACCGTCCGCAACTCACCGATGGCGTGCAGTCCGGCGATCTGATGGGCGACCGGGCGATGATCTGGAGTCGCAGCGACCGTCCGGCGCGGATGGTGGTGGAATGGGACACGCGCAGCCTGTTTGGCAACCCACGCCGATTCGTCTCGCCATTGGCTGATGCGCGCAGCGATTTCACCGCGCGGGTGGAACTCACGGGCCTGCCGGCCGATCAGGCGATTTTCTATCGCGTGTATTTCGAAGACGCCCAAAGCGGTGTCGACAGCGAACCCTGGTTCGGTCATTTGCGCAGCGTGCCGCAAACCCGGCGCGACATCCGTTTCGTCTGGAGCGGCGACACCGTCGGCCAGGGCTTCGGCATCAACCCGGACATCGGCGGCATGCGCATCTACGAAGCCATGCGTCTGCGCCTGCCCGACTTCTTTATCCACAGCGGCGACACCATCTACGCCGATGGCCCGGTGCCCGCGCAGCTGACCACCGAAAGCGGACGCGTGTGGCGCAATATCACCAGCGAAGCCAAGAGCAAAGTCGCCGAGACACTGGACGATTATCGCGGCAACTACCGCTACAACTTGATGGACGAGAACGTCCGCCGCTTCAACGCCGAAGTCCCGCAGATCTGGCAGTGGGACGACCACGAAGTGGTGAACAACTGGTCGCCGGGCAAGCAGTTGGATGAGCGCTACAAGCGCAAAGATATCCACAGCCTTGTCGGTCGCGCCCGGCAAGCGTGGCTGGAATATGCGCCCATGCGTTTGCAGAGTGCGGACGGCGGCGGGCGAATTTATCGCCAGCTCGGTTATGGGCCGATGCTCGATGTGTTCGTGCTGGACATGCGCAGCTATCGCGAAGCCAATGACGACAATCTTGGCGCCGCCAAACCGTTTCTCGGTCGTGAGCAACTCGACTGGCTCAAGGCTTCATTGAAAGCCTCCACTGCCCAATGGAAAGTCATCGCCGCCGACATGCCGATCGGTCTCGGCGTCCCCGACGGAGAGGTCCGCCCGGGTGTGGCGCGTTGGGAAGCAGTGGCCAACGGTGATCCCGGACCGGCTCAGGGACGTGAACTGGAAATCGCAGAACTCTTGGGCTTTTTACGGGCGCAGCAGGTGCGCAACTACGTGTTCCTGACGGCAGATGTGCATTACTGCGCCGCGCATCATTACCACCCGGACCGCGCCGCATTCCAGGACTTCGAACCGTTCTGGGAATTTGTGGCCGGGCCGTTGAATGCCGGGAGCTTCGGGCCTAATCCGCTGGACAAGACGTTCGGACCCGAAGTGGTTTTCGAGAAGGCCCCATTGGCGCAGAACACCTCGCCGTTTGCCGGGTTTCAGTTTTTTGGCGAGGTGAATATTGACGGGCAGACGGGGGAGATGAGTGTGGTGTTGCGGGATTTGGATGGGGTGGCGGTGTTTGAGCAGAAGTTACAGCCTGTCTGATAGATCCACCCCTCACCCCAGCCCTCTCCCCAAAGGGGAGAGGGGGAAAGGGGGCCGATCTCCATTGGATTCGAAACGTGAGTTCGACTCGGAATTTCAGGTCGCAGAATTTCTAAAGAAACTCACGGTCAGTCCCCTCGCCCTCTGGGAGAGGGTTAGGGTGAGGGCTGTGATTCGCAGCAAACCTCAGGATTTGCTCTAACACATCACTCATCCGCTCAATAACCTCCAGATTGCTGAATCGCACAACTTCAATACCTAGCGCCTGAAGGTAACGCGTTCGCCTCCGATCGTGGATTTTTCCCGCCGTCTCATAATGCTGACCACCATCCAGCTCGATGGCCAACTTCAGCTCAATGCAATAAAAATCCAGGACATAAGGTGGACATGGAAACTGCCGTCGAAACTTCAGATTGGCGAGTTGCCGGGATCGGAGTTTTTGCCAGAGCATGAGCTGGCAGTCGGTCTGATTGGCGCGAAGGTGACGAGCGAATTGGCGTAGGTTGGAGGAGGTGCGGGTGGGCATGCTTCACGTCCGTGTGAAGGGGGATGGAGGTTTTACTTTAGCCGGAGTTTTGTACTTCGGTTATAGAACCACCCCTCACCCCAGCCCTCTCCCCACGGGGGAGAGGGGGAAAGGGAGCCGATTTGCGTTGGATTCAAAACCTGAGCTCGACTCGATTTTTCAGGTCGATGTATAACGTGAGACACCTCGGTCAGACCCCTATCCCTCTGGGAGAGGGCTAGGGTGAGGGGGCTCTTTCAGTAGACGTCGCGGCGGTAGCGGCCCAGTTCGATCAGGCGGTCGACTTCTTCAATCCCGAGCACTTCGTTGAGTACGTGATCCACGCCTGAAGCCATTCCCTGCAAGCTGCCGCAGATGTAGATGACGGCACCGTCGGCCAACCATTGCTTCAATAGATCGGCCGACTCGCGCAGTCGATCCTGCACATAAATCTTCTCTGCCTGGTCCCGCGAGAACGCCAGGTCCAGTCGCTCCAGATCACCTGACGTCAGCCACTCCTCAAGCTCATCGCGGCACAGGTAGTCGTATTCCCGATGACGCTCACCGAACAGCAACCAATGCCGTTGCTGCCCATCGGCAATGCGCGCCTTGAGCAGACTGCGCAGCCCGGCGAGCCCGGTGCCGTTGCCCAGCAGGATCATCGGTACTGGCTCGGTCGGCAGGTGGAAACCACTGTTGCGCCGCACCCGCAGGCTGATGGTGTCGCCTACCGGCGCGTGTTCGGTCAACCAGCCGGAGCCGATGCCGAGGCTGCCGTCGGGGTGAAGTTCCTGACGCACGATCAGTTCGAGCATGCCGTCAGCGGCGATCGAGGCGATGGAGTATTCACGCATGGCCAAGGGCACCAGGGCGTCGACCAGCGCTTGCGCGTGCAGGCCGACCAGATGCGCCCGGTTCTCGGGCAGTTGTCGGCTGGCGAGGGCTTGCTCCAACGGTTGCGACAGGCCATCGAAGGTCACCATCGCCCGGCCTTCAATGCCCAGGCCATCAAGGAAATGCTCGATCGCCCACGGGCAATTGCGTGGCAGGACTTCCACCAGATCCCCGGCCAGCCAGCTGCTGGTGGTCGGGGCGGTGAGGCCCAGCAAATACACTGGCGAGCCGCTGCTGTCCGGGTTCATCAGCTCGCGACGGGACAGGGTCCAGTTGTCGTAGCTTGGCGCTTGCCAGGTGTCGACCGGCGCTTGCCCGGTCAGCAGACCGAGTTGCTGCTGCCAGTGACGCAGGGCGTAAGGGTCGCCGCTGTCGACTTCCACCGGCGCGAACAAGGTCTTGCCGCCATGCTCGCCGAGCCAGGTGTGCAAGCGTCGGGCGAAGCCGCAGAAGTGTTGATATTGGCGGTCGCCGAGGCCGAGCACCGCGTAGTTCAGGCTCTCCAGGCTCAATGCCCGGCCCAGCACTTTGCGCTCGAAACCGCGGGCGCTGTCCGGTGCTTCGCCGTCGCCAAAGGTACTGACCACGAACAACGCATTGCTGGATTCACGCAAATCCTGTTCGCTGACATTCGCCAGTGGCTGAACCTTCACCGGCAGGCCGGCCGCCTGCAATTGCCCGGCGGTCTGCCACGCCAGTTGCTCGGCAAAGCCGCTCTGGCTGGCGAAACCGATCAACCAGGCGGGTGCATTGCTGCCCGTTTGCGCGAAGTCTTTGCGGGCGTCCCTGATCTGCTTTTTCTTGCGGCGACGGTCCAGGTACAACAACCAGCCAGTGACGAAGAACAGCGGCATGCTCAGCGCGGTAAGGGTCAGGATGATCCGCCCGACGATGCCGAAGTAGCTGCCGACGTGCAGCGCGTAAATGCTGGTCAGCAATTGCGCCTTGAGGCTCTTGTCGCTGTAACGGTCATGCCGTTTGACCAGGCCGGTCGCCGGATCGAGGCTGATCTGGTTCAGTGCACGGTCATGGGGCGAGGTGTTCAACAGGTAGAAGACCGTCGCCGGTTGGCCGGCCACGGGCGGCATGCGGATGTTATAGGCGCTGAGTGCCGGGCCTGCGGCGCTGTAGATGCTGCTCCACATGGCGGCGTAATCGGCGGTGGGCGCCGGGCCGCTTGGCGCAGGACCTCGACCGCCGCGAACGCGCTCGTTTTGCGGCGCGTCGGAAAGCAATTGGGTCAGGCCCTTGTTGTACCACTCATAGGACCAGGACAACCCGGTCAGCGCGGACAGGAGGTAAAACACCAGGCACCAGGTGCCGGCCACCGAGTGCAGGTCCCAGTTGAAACTGCGGCCCTTTTTCTTCCAGTCGAGGGTCAGCCAGGCGCGCCAGCTTTTCCATTGGCGCGGCCAGCGCAGGTACAGGCCGGACAGGCAGAAAAACACCAGGATCAGCGTGCAGGCGCCGGTGATCTGCCGCCCGGTATCGCCCATGGCGAGGAAGCGGTGCAGTTGCAGCATCAGGCCGAAGAAGTCCTGGCCGGTGGCTTCACCCATGAACTCGGCGGTGTACGGATCGAAGTAGCGCATCTCGCCCCGGCGTTCGCCCGGTGGCGGGGTGAAACTCACCCGCGCGGCGTTGCCGCTGTCGGTCTCGACCCAGAGCATCGCGACTTTCTTGCCGGAGGCGCCCTCGATTTTTTCCACCAGTTCGGCGGGCGGCAGGACGCCGGCAACCTGCTTCTCGACCTGCAACACGGAAGGATTGAGCACGCTGAGGATTTCATCCTCAAACGATACCATCGCCCCGGTGATGCCCATCAGGGCCAGGACCAGCCCGGCACTGATGCCGAAAAACCAGTGCAACTGGAACAGGGTTTTCTTCAACACGTCGCTCGCCTTGTTCGTTCGAAATATCATCACGGCGCGCATTATGCCGTGGGTTGCTGAGAAACATTCTTTTTTACGTACAAAAGCCCCGTTCATGTGGATGAACGGGGCCTGGTCCTGATTTCAGCCTTCACCCACAGGGATTGCGGTGTGGCTGGCAATCAGAAGTGGAAGTTGGTGCTCAGCAATGCCGTGCGGCCCGCCGCCTGGTTGGCGAAGTGGGTCGAGAAGGCTTTGTCGTAGTAGGTTTCGTCGGTCAGGTTCTGCACGTTCAGTTGCAGGTCGACGTTTTTGCTCAGCTTGTAGGCAGCCATTGCGTCGTAACGAACGTAGGAATCCACCATGGTGGTGTTGGCCACGCTACCGAATACATCGTCAACATAGAACGCACCGCCACCGATGGTCAGCTTCGGCGTGACCTGATAGGTCGTCCACAGGCTGGCGCTGTTTTTCGGGGTGTTTGGCAGTTCGTTGCCGTTGTTGGCTTTGTTGGCTGGCAAATCACCACCATCGACCTGCTCGCTGTCCATGTAGGCGTAACCGGCGAAGACTTGCCATTTTTCGGTGATCTTGCCGGTGGCCGACAGTTCGATACCCTGGACGCGGGTTTTACCGGCGTTTTCATAGGACGTGGTGTCGACCTGAACCCGGGCGTTTTCTTTCTCGGTGCGGAAGATATCGGCGGTCAGCGACAGACGATCGTTCAGCAGATCCCACTTGGTACCGATTTCGTAGTTCTTGGTGGTTTCCGGCTCCATATCGCTGCTCAGCAGGTTGCCGTTGCGATCCGGAGTGCCGCCCAACGGGTTGCCTTCCTGACCTTCGCCCAAAGTGTTGCCCGGTGGCGTGGCGGAGGTGGCGTAGGACGCGTAGATGCTGCCGTTTTCGGCCGGTTTGTAGACCACGCCGAACTGCCCGGTCACGAACTCGCTGACGTCATCCCCTTTGGACGTGGTCACGCTGGAAGCGTTGTAGGTTTTGTACTTGGTGTCGAAATGGTCGTAACGCAGGCCCATATTCACCAGCCATTGCTCGGACAATTCCAGGGTGTCGAACACGTACAGCGCGTAGGTGTTGGCCTGGGTGTCGGTGCCGGCGTAGTTACGCGAGATCGCGCCGTTCCACGGGTCGTTCGGGTTTGGGTTGGCCAGCGAGGTGCAGTTGTAGCCGCTTGGCGCGCCGATCAATGCCGGGGAGCAGTTGGTGGTCGAAGCCGCCGTTCTCGGAGTGGTGTCGACGTTGACGTTGTACGAGGATTTCTGGCTTTCCTCGCGGCTCAACTCGATGCCGGTGGCGAAGCTGTTCTTGAAGCCGGCGATGTAGACGTCACCAAACAGATCGGTCTGGTTCGTGGTGGTCTCAGTGTTGCTGACGCGGGTGTTGGCCCGACGCCAGACGCTGCCGTTATTGACGTTGCCCTTGCTGTCGTCCGGCTGGGTGAGGATGTAATCCTGCATGCTGCTGCCGTGGCGCAAGGTGTTCTTGACGGTCAGCGCGTCGGTCAGGTCGTGCTCGATGGCGAAGGTGGCCGTGTCGGTGCGGCCCTTGCGGAAGTCGCGATCGTTCAAGCCGTAGAAGTTGCTGCTGTCGCCGCCGTCGTTCGGTTTGTCGGGGTTCGCCTTGGTACGGGCGGCCGAGCCTGCGACAGGAATGGTGTACGGAATGCCCGAGTCCGGCGTGTCATTGCTTTCCAGGTGGTAGTAATCGAGGTTGACCCGGGTGTCGGTGCCCAGGCCAAACGCCAGCGACGGTGCGATGCCCCAACGGTCGTAATCGACGCTGTCACGGCCGGCGACGTTGCTTTCGTGGCTCATCAGGTTCAGACGGCCAGCGGCGGTGTCGGTGAACTGGTAGTTGCCGTCCAGGGTGTAACGCTGGGTCTGGTCCGAGCCCCAGGTAAAACCACCGTCGAACGAATCGCCCAAGTGAGCCTTTTTGCTCACCAGGTTAATGCTGCCGCCCGCTGCGCCACGTCCGCCAATGGCCGAGTTCGGGCCTTTGCTGACTTCGATGGATTCTACGGCGAAGATCTCGCGGCTCTGTGATCCGGTGTCGCGCACGCCGTCCAGATAGGTATCGCCCTGAGCGTCGAAACCACGAATGAACGGACGATCGCCTTGTGGGTTGCCACCTTCACCGGCACCAAAGGTGATGCCCGGAACGGTGCGCAGCGCATCCTGCATATTGAGGGCGCCGGTGTCCTTGAGCACTTGCTGCGGGATGACGGTGACCGAGCGCGGTGTGTCCACCAGCGGTGCGGTGTACTTGGGCGAGGAGGCTTTTTCGACGTTGTAGGACGTCGCATCCTGGGCTTCGCCAGTGATGGAGGTCGCCCCCAGGGAGATCGCATTGCCCGGCGCTTTTTCGTCGGCCTTTTCGGCTGCGAAAACCATGTGGCCGGCAGAACCGGCCGTGATCGCCACGCCAATTGCAGACGCGAGCAAACGCGGTGAACTGACCGGTAAATGTGAGTGTTGGCGTGACATTTGAATTCCCCTCCCCAAGGATTTGAGGCCGCGGAATATAGGGTAGACGCGTATTTGTATCAATTGCGAAACGTTACTATTCGCGAGGAATTTACATTCTTTACAATTTAACCTTACGGTTTTTGATGATTCGTTCGTCGTGGGGGTTTTACACAGTCAATAAGAATCAATACCATTGCCGGCTCCTTACGTTCAGGTGTGATCCCATGCTGCTGCACATTCCCGGCGTGTTCGCGAAAGAAGAAGTGCAGCGCATCCGCGATGCTTTGGAGCAGGTGGATTGGGCCGATGGCAAAATCACCGCCGGCTACCAGTCGGCCAAAGCCAAGCACAACTTGCAGCTGCCTGAAGGTCATCCGCTGGCCAAGGAAGTGGGCGCGGCGATGCTGGAGCGGCTGTGGAAAAATCCGCTGTTCATGTCCGCAGCGTTGCCGCACAAGGTGTTTCCTCCGTTGCTGAACTGTTACACGGCGGGCGGCAGTTTCGACTTCCATATCGACAACGCCGTGCGTCAGCCCAAGGGCGGTATCGAGCGGGTTCGCACCGATCTGTCGGCGACGCTGTTCTTCAGCGAACCAGAAGACTATGACGGCGGCGAACTGGAAATCCAGGACACCTTCGGCACCCAGCGCGTGAAGTTGCCGGCCGGCGACATGGTTTTGTATCCCGGCACCAGCCTGCACAAGGTCAACGCCGTCACCCGCGGCACCCGCTATGCGTCGTTCTTCTGGACCCAAAGCCTGGTGCGCGAAGACAGTCAGCGTGCGTTGCTGTTCGAGATGGACGGGGCGATCCAGCAATTGACTCAGGACATGCCCGATCACCCGTCGCTGATCCGTCTCACGGGCACGTATCACAACCTGTTGCGTCGCTGGGTCGACGTATGAGTTTTCAATTGCGCCGCGAGGAAGTCCTCGACGGTGATTCGCTCAAAGCCATGCTGGAAGAAAGCCCCGCTCGCGCAGCCCAGGCGATTCTGATCGCTGCCGGAGAAGGCGTGCTCGACGCTCAGGCCTTGCTCGGGCAGATCCTGCTCGACGGCCAGGGCATCGCGATGGATCAGGCGCTGGCGCTACGCTGGTTCGCGATTGCGGCTCAGGGCGGGCACTTGATGGCGCGCAACATGCTCGGTCGTTGTCATGAACATGGCTGGGGGTGTGCGGAGGATGCTTCGGTTGCCGCGCAGCATTATCGAATCGCCGCCGACGCAGGGCTGGATTGGGCGATGTACAACTACGCCAATCTGCTGGCGACCGGGCGCGGAGTTGCCGTAAACCAGCGCCAAGCACTGAGTTTGTATCGACAGGCGGCCGAACTGGGCCATGCGAAATCGATGAATCTGCTGGGGCGATATCTGGAAGAAGGGCGGGTTTGTCCGGCAGATCCGCAAGCTGCGTGTGAGTGGTATCGACGTTCGGCGCTCGGCGGGGATTTTCGTGGGCAGTTCAGTTATGCCGCTGTGTTGGCGGATGGCGGCAAGATCGACGAGGCGCTGGTCTGGTTACGCAAGGCCCTGGACGGTGGCAATCTGAATTTCCTGCGGGTGGCGAGTCAGACCTTATCGACGTCGACCGATCCGAGAATTCGCGGGCTGACCACCGAGTATCAACAGCGTGTTCGGGAGCTCACTCTTGGATGATCGTTTCCACGCAGAGCGGGAACGATCAGCCGGACACAAAAAAGCCCATGACACGTCATGGGCTTTTTGATTTCTGCGTGCAGCGTTTTACACGTAAAACGACTTCAGCGGCGGGAAGCCATTGAACTCAACCGCGCTGTAACTGGTGGTGTAGGCACCGGTCGACAGCCAGTACAATCGGTCGCCGATCGCCAGGTTCAATGGCAGACCGTACTTGTAGTTTTCATACATGATGTCGGCGCTGTCGCAGGTCGGGCCGGCGATGACCACTTCTTCCATCTCGCCTTTCTTCTCGGTCCAGATCGGGAACTTGATGGCTTCGTCCATGGTTTCGATCAGGCCGGAGAACTTGCCCACATCCGTGTACACCCAGCGCTCGACCGCGGTACGGGATTTGCGCGCAACCAGCACCACTTCGCTGACCAGAATGCCGGCGTTGGCGATCAACGAACGACCCGGCTCCAGAATGATTTCCGGCAGGTCATCACCGAAGTCTTCCTTGAGGAAACGGATGATTTCTTCGGCGTAGGTTTCCAGGCTGTTGGTGCGGGTGATGTAGTTGGCCGGGAAGCCGCCGCCCATGTTGATCAGCTTGAGGTGGATGCCGTCTTCTTCTTTCAGGCGTTCGAAGATCACTTTGACCTTGGCGATCGCCGCGTCCCAGACGCTGATGTCGCGCTGTTGCGAACCGACGTGGAACGAGATGCCGTAAGGCACCAGGCCCAGGTCACGGGCGAGGATCAGCAGGTCCATGGCCATGTCGGTCTGGCAGCCGAATTTGCGCGACAGAGGCCAGTCAGCCGTGGTCGAGCCTTCGGTGAGGATGCGCACGTAGACTTTCGAACCCGGTGCAGCCTTGGCAATGTTGCGCAGGTCGGCTTCGGAGTCGGTGGCATACAGACGCACGCCCTTCTCGTAGAAGTAGCGAATGTCCTTGGATTTCTTGATGGTGTTGCCGTAGCTGATGCGATCCGGGCCAACGCCCTGGTTCATCACTTTGTCGAGCTCGTAGATCGACGCGATGTCGAAGTTCGAGCCTTTCTCTTTGAGCAAGTCGATGATTTCGACGGCCGGGTTGGCCTTGACCGCGTAGTAGACCTTGGCGAATTCGAAACCGGCGCGCAGGTCGTCATAGGCCTGGCTGATCATCGCGGTGTCGATCACCACGAACGGGGTTTCTTGTTTGTCGGCGAAGGCCTTCATTTTGTTGAAGGTATCGCGCGCGAAATAGTCTTCGACGTTGATCGACATGCTGGGAACTCCTACTGGCAAACTGAAATTAACAATGGGTGCAAATGAACGTCCTCCGTATCCCCACTTTGGTTCGCCTACTTCCCAAGGCATGTCGCCGAAAGCAAAAAGGCCACGGGAGGCGGTGCTTCCCTTGGCCTTGCTGTCTCGTCGTCAGTACTTGAGCCGGATGGATCGTTTCCAGCATGGACGTTCGGCGCGAACTTTAGGGCGTGAGGGGCTTGAGATCAACAAAAAATGTCGCGTTTTTGCACGCTTCCGTCGTGCGGTCCCCGACAGTTACTGATGTAACCGACCTGCATGACAGTGTGATGTTCCCTTTACAGGGATATTTGAGGTGTTTCTGGGGGATTTGTGGTGCTGCCATTCGCGAGCAAGCCCGCTCCCACAGGGGATTTGTGTTGATGCACAGATCCAATGTGGGAGCGGGCTTGCTCGCGAAGGCGTCAGATCAGGCGACCGCAGTCTCGGCCGGCGAAACAATGCTGGTCTTGCCGCCACGGGACTTACCGGAACTCAGGTATTCGGCAATCGATTCCTGCGTCACTTCCCCCAGGAACACCCGCTCGGCATCCATTACCGGCAACCACGAGCGGTTGAACTCGTACATGCGCGACAGCAGGATGCGCAAATGCTCGTCATACGCCGCCGTGGCGTTGAACTCGCGCAGGTATTGCGCGCACGTACCGGTCTGACGGTGCAAGTCGCGACGTCGTACATAACCCAGCGCCTTGTTCTCACCGTCAGTGACCACCACATAACGACGGTCCAGTTCGTCCATCAACTCCAGGGCTTCGGCCACCGGGGTTTCCGGGCTGACCGACGGCGCGTTGTCCGCTGCGTCTTCGGCTTTCACCAGCAACAGACGCTTGAGCGTGCTGTCCTGGCCGACGAAGTTGCTGACAAAGTCATCCGCCGGGTGGGCGAGCAGGGTGTCCGGGTGATCGATCTGCAACAGCTTGCCGGCGCGGAAGATTGCGATCTTGTCGCCCAGCTTGATGGCTTCGTCGATGTCGTGGCTGACCATGATCACGGTCTTGTTCAGCGCTCGTTGCATCTCGAAGAACTCGTTCTGGATCATCTCGCGGTTGATCGGGTCGACCGCGCCAAACGGTTCGTCCATCAACAGCAACGGCGCATCGGCCGCCAGTGCGCGAATCACGCCGATCCGCTGCTGCTGACCACCGGACAATTCACGCGGGTAGCGATTCAGGTACTGCTTGGGTTCGAGCTTGATCATGCTCATCAACTCGCGGGCGCGGTCGTGGCATTTCTGTTTGTCCCAGCCCAGCAGGCGCGGAACGATGGTGATGTTTTCCTCGATGGTCATGTTCGGGAACAGGCCGATTTGCTGGATCACATATCCGATGTTGCGACGCAGGGTCACCGCGTCGAGGTCGGTGGTGTCTTCGCCGTTGATCAGGATCTTGCCCGAGGTCGGCTTGATCAGGCGGTTGATCATCTTCAGCGTGGTGCTTTTGCCGCAGCCCGATGGCCCGAGGAACACACAGATCTCGCCTTCATTGACGGTCAGGCTTACCGAGTCCACGGCTTTTACGTCTTTGCCGTTGCTTTGGAAGGTCTTGCTGAGGTTTTGAAGTTCGATCATTTCAGGAGTCCTTTTGGAGTCAGCGTGCGTTGCAGCCATTGCAGAAGCAGGTCGGCGAAGATGGCCAGGAGACTGACCAGCACGGCGCCGACGATCAGCATCGACATGTCGCTGCGGCTGATTGAAGCGAGAATAAGTACACCGAGGCCACCGGCGCCGATGGTCGCGGCGATGGTCATGACACCGATGTTCATGACCACGGCGGTGCGCACACCGGCCAGGATCACAGGCACCGCGATCGGCAGTTCGACCATGCGCAGGCGCTGGCCGAAGGTCATGCCGATGCCGCGCGCGGCTTCGCGAATGCCCGGTTCAACGCCGGTCAGGGCAAGGTAGGTGTTACGCATGATCGGCAGCAGCGAGTACAAAAACACTGCCGTGATCGCTGGCATCGGGCCAAGGCCCTGGCCGAATTTGGAGTAGAACGGCAGCAACAGGCCGAACAGTGCAATCGACGGCACGGTCAGCAACACCGTGGCACTGGCTTGCAACGGGCCGGCGAGTGTCGGGAAACGTGTCATCAGGATGCCGAGCGGCACACCGACCAGAATCGCCAGGGTCACGGCGATGCCGACCAGGGTGATGTGCTGCCAGGTCAGGTGCAGCACCAGCGGCCAGTCGAGATGGGAAAAGGCGTTCAGAAATTCCATGTCTTTTTCTCCTCGGCCTTAATGGACAGAAAGCATTGGATGCTGGCGCAGGAAATCGGCGGCAACGGATGAAGGGCTTTCGTGATCGACATCGACCCGCGCATTGAGCTCGCGCATGGTGGCGTCGTCGAACAGTTCAGCCAGCGGCTTTATTTCTTCCGCCAGTTTTGGATGGGCGTCGAGGTAATCCTGACGCACCACAGGCGCGGCGGTGTAGTCCGGGAAGTAGTGCTTGTCGTCTTCAAGCAGTTTGAGCTTGAAGGCATTCAAACGACCGTCGGTGGTGTAGACCAGGCCGGCAAACACCTGGCCGTTGCGCAGGGCGGTGTAGACCAGCCCGGCGTCCATCTGCCGGATGTTTTTGCGGGTCAGGTTCATGCCGTAGAGGTCGACCATGCCGTCCAGACCGTCGGAACGGTTGGCGAACTCGGTGTCCAGGGCGACCAGATGATCGGTCTTCGCCTCAGCTTGCAGCACCGTGTTCAGCTCGCTGATGGTGTTGATCTGCGGGTAGGCCTTCGCGGTGCTTTCCGGCAGGGCCAGGGCGTAGGTGTTGCTGAATTTCGACGGGGTCAGCCAGATCAGGCCTTTTTTCGCGTCGAGTTCTTTCACCTTGGCGTAGGACTGGGCGCTGTCGAGTTTTTCGGTGACATGGTTGTAAGCCACCAGCGAAACGCCGGTGTATTCCCACATCAGGTCCAACTGGCCACTTTCGTGGGCGCTGCGGGCCAGGTTACTGCCCAGACCGCCGGTCACCTGGGTGTCGTAACCCTTGGTGCGCAGGTACTGGGAGGTGATTTCCGCCAGCAGGGTTTGTTCGGTGAACACCCGGGCGCCGATGCGGATCACCGGTTTTTCAGCGGCTTGGGCGATTCCCGAGAACAGCAGGACGCAGCCTATTAGAAAGCTTAATTTCTTCATGTTTATTCCTTTGCCGAGGCTTAAGACGGGCGCAAGCCGCGTTCGAGCCAGAGGCGGCTGGCGAGTGTCACCAGACCGTCGAGCAGCAAGGCCAGCAGGGCGGTGCAGGCCGCGCCGAGCAGCAGTTGCGGCTGATTGTTCAGGGCGATGCCGGGGAAAATCAGGCTGCCCAGGCTGTTGGCTCCGATCAGAAACGCCAGCGGTGCCGTCCCGACGTTGATCGCCAAGGCCACGCGCACACCACCGATGATGATCGGCACGGCGTTCGGCAGTTCGACCCGCCACAGCACCTGAGTCGGTGTCATGCCGATGCCGACGGCCGCTTCCTTCAGCGAACCCTGAACGTTTTTCAGGCC
This sequence comes from Pseudomonas sp. UMAB-40, assembly GCF_900095275.1. Lineage (NCBI taxonomy): Bacteria > Pseudomonadati > Pseudomonadota > Gammaproteobacteria > Pseudomonadales > Pseudomonadaceae > Pseudomonas > Pseudomonas sp. UMAB-40. Next base: position 8,779 of record NZ_LT607567.1, on the reverse strand, counting down.
TTCATAGGTATTGCGCACGATCGGCAACAGCGAGGCGAGGAACAGGGCGAAGATCGCGGGGCCGCTGCCGATGCCCAGAATCCCCAGGGCGATGGCCAGTACGGCGAGAGGCGGCACGGTGTTGCCGATGTTGAAGATCTGCATGAAGCGTTCAGCGCGGCCCACCATGGTCGGGCGGCTGAGGAAGATACCGGCGGGGATGCCCACAACGAGGGCGGCCAGCATGGAAACAAGGACGAGAATCAGGTGAGCTTGCAGGTAAAACAACAAATCGTCGCGGTAATGTTCGATCGTGTTGATGCCAATCCAGTGGACCAGCAGGGCCAGAAGTGCGACGACAACCGCACCTCCTATAAGCCCCTTGCCATAGCGAATAGCCACAGGCGGACTCCTTTTTTTTCTTGGTCGGCGAACGCAGTCCTTTGTGGCAATGCCATCACTGGCTGCCGGGATATCGACGTTCGCGAGAAGCAGCTCTTCATGCTGGTAAAACCGCATGAGATCGAGCCATAAGCGCAGCCTCGTCAGGCTAACTTGCTGATTTATCAGCCCCTGGTACGAGTGCCGTAACAGGGGAGTGGACGTCTGCACCTTTTAAAAGGTTCCATAATTAGCAGCAATTAGCCACCCTTGATCTCCCAACGGTCCCGTTAATCGCCATGGGCGACAGGGCGAGCGGTGGTCCGTAACGCTCGGTTTGCGCTATACTCGCCGCCCTTTTTTGAATCACCTGCCAGGCGATTTCCCATGACCAAACAGGCCGCCGAAGTCGCGAAACGCCGCACTTTCGCCATTATTTCCCACCCCGATGCCGGTAAAACCACCATCACCGAGAAACTCTTGCTGATGGGCAAGGCGATTGCGATTGCTGGCACGGTGAAGTCTCGCAAGTCCGACCGCCATGCCACCTCCGACTGGATGGAAATGGAAAAGCAGCGAGGTATCTCGATTACCACGTCGGTCATGCAGTTCCCGTACCGCGACCACATGATCAACCTGCTCGACACCCCGGGCCACGAAGACTTCTCCGAAGATACCTACCGCACCCTGACGGCGGTGGACTCGGCCTTGATGGTCCTCGACGGCGGTAAAGGTGTTGAGCCTCGGACCATCGCGCTGATGGACGTCTGCCGTCTGCGGGATACGCCGATTGTCAGCTTCATCAACAAACTCGACCGTGATATCCGCGACCCGATCGAACTGCTCGACGAAATCGAAGCAGTCCTGAAGATCAAGGCCGCGCCGATCACCTGGCCGATCGGTTGCTACCGCGACTTCAAAGGCGTTTATCACCTCGCCGACGATTACATCATCGTGTACACCGCTGGCCACGGCCACGAGCGCACCGATGTCAAAATCATCGAGAAGCTCGATTCCGACGAGGCTCGCGCGCACTTGGGCGACGAATACGATCGCTTTGTCGATCAGCTGGAACTGGTGCAGGGCGCCTGTCACGAATTCAATCAACAGGAATTCCTCGACGGCCAACTGACCCCGGTGTTCTTCGGGACTGCCTTGGGCAACTTCGGTGTCGATCACGTGCTCGACGCCGTGGTCAACTGGGCACCGAAACCGCTGGCGCGTGTTGCCAACGAGCGTACCGTCGAGCCAGTCGAAGAGAAATTCGCCGGCTTCGTGTTCAAGATCCAGGCAAACATGGACCCTAAACACCGCGACCGTATCGCCTTCATGCGGATCTGCTCCGGCAAGTACGAAAAAGGCATGAAGATGCGCCACGTGCGCACTGGCAAGGACGTGCGGATCGGCGACGCGCTGACCTTCTTCTCCTCCGAGCGCGAGCAACTGGAAGAAGCGTTTGCCGGCGACATCATCGGCCTGCACAACCACGGCACCATCCAGATCGGCGACACCTTCACCGAAGGCGAAGTCCTGGGCTTCACCGGCATCCCGCACTTCGCCCCGGAACTGTTCCGTCGCGTGCGCCTGCGTGACCCGCTGAAATCCAAGCAACTGCGTCAAGGCTTGCAGCAGCTGGCGGAAGAGGGCGCCACCCAGGTGTTCTTCCCCGAGCGCAGCAACGACATCATCCTCGGCGCCGTCGGTGTGCTGCAGTTTGATGTGGTCGCCAGCCGCTTGAAAGAGGAATACAAGGTCGAGTGCTCTTACGAGCCGATCACTGTGTACTCCGCGCGCTGGATCGATTGCGACGATAAGAAGAAGCTCGAGGAGTTCCGGGTCAAGGCCGTGGAAAACCTGGCGGTCGATGGCGGTGGTCACCTGACCTACCTGGCGCCGACACGGGTCAACCTGGCGTTGATGGAAGAGCGCTGGCCGGATGTGAAATTCCGTGCGACGCGTGAGCATCACTAAACGCTGAGCGATAACACCCCAAAGCCCACTGTGAACACAGTGGGCTTTTTTTTGACCATTAAACGGGTTCGAATCGATGATCGGGTAAGGCTTTCCTGTAGGTCTTTTTTCCTGATTTCGTAGCTTGACTCTGCTTTTTCATTACCGGGACTGTTTCCCGCGACAACGCAATCGTTGACGTCTAGCGTTCGGAGGACATTTCGCAAGCAGCGACTTTCCACGAGCAGGAGCGCGAGACAAATGGATGTGATGAATACCAACACCGCGGTACAGGCAACACAAGGAGCTCAAATTCCCGTTTCTATTATCGAGCGGTACTACGATCTGATTGTCAGCAGTGCAGCTGATTTTGAAGTCAGCTGTGGTGACGCATTTGAGCCATCCATGAAATTGCCTGCACTGGATGCTCGAATGCAGGCATTTCTTTCCGTCGCAACTGCGCAGTTTTTTGAGTTAGGCCGTTACTGTGGGATGCCACTGCGGTTGTTCGATTTGAGACAAAACGCAAATACTCAAACGACAAAGACATTTGCTTCGACGCTGATCGTCGCTCGTGCCATTCGCCATATTCAGGACACCGGCGACAGCATCCTGTTGTTTTCCCCTTCTTCCGGCAACAAAGCCATTGCATTGCGTGATGCAGTTTTGCGTGCATTGAAAGCCAAACTTGTTCATCCAGAACAATTGCGCATTGTCACATTGACGCCTGCACAGACGATCGGGAAATTGCGTAGAACCGAACTTTACGATGACCCTCGGCTGCGTGCGCTGAACCCTATATTCGTCCTTGATGCCGAGTCGCCGGAGGCAGTGAAGGTGGTTGGGCAGCACTTCAAGGAGCTTTTCAGTCGCAGTCCATTGGGTGAGTTGAAGTTATGGCATTCCCTTCGGCTAGAGAATTATCGGTTTTCTGACCAGGCCCGAGCATTTTTTGATTTCGAACAGGGTGATGCCTGGGACACTGATCGAAAAACCGTCCATGTGCATGCCGTGTCTAGTGCCTATGGCCTTCTTGGATACTGCTCGGGTGTAGAGGTGTTGAAACGCCACAACAAACACGTTTCTACCCCTTCATTTCTACTGGTTCAGCATCTGGCCACCAGTGACATGGTTTTGCATTTACTCGACGGAAACTTCGAGGGTGCTTCCACGCCAGGCTATACACAGGAATCCAACGGCTTATGGGTTCAATCGGAGTCTGCGCATTTTCCTTCAGCGACCTGGAACCCCGATGAGATCCTTGAACCCACTTTTTACACGCACCTTCCGCCTACCGCCGTGGAAATGACCGGATTGGTCAGGGCCAATGGTGGCTCGGGAATTGTCGTGTCGCTTTATGAGTGCATGCAACGCTACAGCGAATGTGTCCAGTTGCTAGCGAGTACACCCGTGAGATTGCCCGCGGATCCTCGGGATCTGAAGGAGTGGTCATTGGTGATGGCTCTCACCGGATGCCTGAATGCAATTGACCGAGAGTTGCTGGTGGGCATGGACGGCTGCACCATTCATGCATCCGGCTCCTACTGTCAGAGTGATGATGAAGCCATGCCCATCGAAGGACTGTCATTCATTGACGGTGCAGAAGAGATGATGGAGATCCTGCGTGGTCGTTGTAACTCATGAGCGCTGACCTTTCCATCACTCAGAAAATACCCTGCCATTTCCGCGTTTACAGGGGCAACTCCAAGGCTGGAGAAATGGCGCGTCTTGTTTATGTTGGAGTGAGTGAAGGGCTGATCTATATCGCCCCTTTTGTGGATCAATCTTTTTTCGAACATTCGACTGTAGAGCAAGAAGGCACTCTGGAATGGAAACAACTTGAGTGTTTTCTAAACCAGAATCAACCCGACACGAGCCTGTTGATGGCGCCACTGGAAGTCGTCCAACAATGCCAGCGCCCCGGCGATATTGTCGGACTCAGCAGGCTTCACCAGAAAGTCGATGTGTCCTCTGATTGGGAGTATGTGCAGAGGGAACTGTCCCATCGGGAAAACAAGCGCCGTGTTCAATTGGTCGGACAAGGGTTTGGTTTCGATGTGTCACTTAAGGATGAAGACTTCTTTGCCTTTTATCGTTCCATGCATGTCCCGACCATGCGCGCCCGTTACGGGCGCTTTGCCCGTAGCGTGCCCGAGCAATCGGCGTATCTGGAATTGTTCAAGCAGGGAGTGTTGTTTCGGGTTTGTTTAAAGGGTGACTGGGTGGCGGGAAGTGTTTCTCAAGTTGATGAGTCGACACGCACCTTGAATGCACGGTTGATCGGAGTGAGGGATGGCGCAGCAATTTACCGGGTTAATGGAGCGCAGAATTATGTCTATCACGCGATCCTGGAGTGGGCATCTCATCAGTCGAACATCGATTGCGTCGACTTCCAGGGCTGCGAACCATTTTTGAGCAAAGGAACGTTTCAGTACAAGAAACGCTTTGGGGCTAAGGCCGTAGTTCCTGACAACGCATTCGGTCAATGGCGGTTACTGATTCGAGCGCACAAGCTTGGTGCTTCAGCCCGGCAATTTCTGATCAATAACCCTGTTGTCGGCCTTGATGCCGAGGGCCGGCTGCAAGCGCAGTACTTCTACGATGCAGGCCACGAGATCCGTTCGGACATTCCCTTCGCTTCAAAAGGCATTTCCAGCCAAGTGAGCCATAACCTGGACCAATGGCATGGCTAGTCGGCTCTTCCTCCTGACCCGGCTTGATGGATATTTCTGTCCTATGGCCTGGATGCTTGCTGCGTTGATCTTCATCAGTCGGTTGAGCGCCATGGTCAAGCTGTTCATGGCGTTATACCTGCGTCAGGAACTGGGGCTGGCGATTGAAACCGTAGGCTGGTTGTTATCCGGATACGGGGCCGGTTTGCTGATGGGGTCAATGGGGGGCGGGCTGCTCAGTGAGTATTTCTCCACGGCACGCCTCACCGCCGCGTTGTTTTTTGCCTCGGTATGGATATTGGGTTTGTTGGGGCTAGTCGTTGAGGTGCCATTGCTGGCTGGTTTGTTGCTTTTCAGCGGAGCACTCGATGGTGCAATTCGTACTCTTCATCAACGCTTGATTATGGAGTATTGCCGGGTTACGCAGCGGCCTCGCGCGCAGTCATTGAGTCGTGTTGCCAGTAACTTGGGCATGGCTGTAGCCGGGGTTGTGGGTGGCGTCTTGGCGCAGGCTGATTTTCGCTGGGTGTTTTTTATCAGTGCGGCCATGACGCTGTTGGCTTTGATCTGGTTTGTTCGGGCGACATTTCATCGAGAAACTCTGATGCCGGATCAGACTCCTGATTCGGTTTCGGGTGCATGCGTACCTTATCGAGATAAACCATTCCTCTGGTTGTTGGCGGCTTCTGTCTTGCTCGGCCTTGCCTTCGAGCCGGTCTACAGCATGCTGGGCAACTATTTGCTCGACTACTACCGGTTGGGTACTGAAGTCATCGGATGGCAATTTGCACTCAATGCAGTACTGGTGGTGGTGCTGCAAATTCCGTTATCTCATTGGAGTGAGCAATGGGGGGCGCGTCGGCAACTACTGGCAGGCAGCCTGTTGTTAGCCGGTGGGCTTGGGATGTTGCCGTTGGGTTCTGGGGTGTTTTACATCTGCCTCTCGACTGTTGTCTGGACACTTGGCGAAATTCTTTTCATGCCCACTCTGAACGTATTGGTTATGCAGCGTGCGTGCGCAGGAAGGAGTGGGCATTACTTTGGACTTTTTTCCATGTGCTGGAGTGCGAGCGCGCTGCTTTCTCCGATACTCGGCGGTCAGCTCTATGGCCATTTCGGCGGGCACATTGTCTGGTGGGTCAGCGCTGCGCTGGCCTTGTTGTCCACGCCGCTGATTTATCAGGCCACACGTTTGGGCGCCTCGAAAGGACTGGACTCACAAACGTCGCGCGTCACATCGCTTAGCTGATTCGATTATGAGGGTTATTCGAAACCAATCTGGCTCCGGACGGCATTTCCGCCCATTCGTTAGCGTCCTATCTGGAGAACCCGGCTGATCGGAACTAGATTTCACTCAGCGCCAGCCAGGCACTTATGTTTCACCCGCGAAAGGATGGAATCGGCTATGAACAGATTTCTAAGGGTTTTACTGCTGTTGAAGGTGGTGGTGATGTTGTCCCTCGGCAGTTCGGCGGTCTGGGCCGAGTGCGAGGATCACGATACGCAAGCGTCGAGTGGGCAGGGTGGTCAGGGCGAGTTGATGATTGCCAAATCCGAATCAGAGCCTGGTGATCAGGGGCAGGGCGGCAGTGCGGACGACGATGATTCGACCACTGAAGAGCCAGACACTGACGATGATGAGGGCGACAGCCAGACGTAAATCGCAGGCAAAAGAAAACCCCTTCTTCCCAGACTGATGCGCAGCCGGGGCAGAAGAGGTTAGTGAACAGCTCGCAAATCCGTGTGGGAGCGAGCCTGCTCGCGAGGCGATATTCCAGTCAACATCTGAGTCGACTGAGAAAACGCTATCGCGAGCAGGCTCGCTCCCACAGTTTGTTACGCGGCGCCGTCGAGGAATTGCTCGGCGTAGTGGCAAGCCACCTGACGGCTGTCGAGCAGGCGCAGGGCCGGCTCTTCGGTGCTGCAGCGTTCGGTCGCATACGGGCAGCGCTTGTGGAAAGCGCAACCCGACGGCGGGTTCAACGGGTTGGGCAACTCGCCGACAATTTTGATCTTCGGCTTGTTCGGGTCCGGGTGAATGGTCGGGGTGGCCGACAGCAGCGCCTGGGTGTACGGGTGCAGAGGACGCTCGTAGATGTCGTTCTTCGGACCCATTTCCACTGGGCGGCCGAGGTACATCACCATCACGTCATCGGCGACGTGTTGCACCACCGCCAGGTTGTGGGAGATGAACACGTAGGCGGTATTGAACTCTTGCTGCAGATCCATGAACAGGTTCAGCACCTGGGCCTGGATCGACACGTCCAGCGCCGAGGTCGGTTCGTCCGCGACCAGCACTTTCGGTTGCAGCATCATCGCGCGAGCGAGGGCGATCCGCTGGCGCTGACCGCCGGAGAACATGTGCGGATAACGCTGATAGTGCTCAGGACGCAAGCCCACCTGCTTCATCATTGCCTGGACTTTCTCGCGACGTTCGGCCGCGCTCAGGCTGGTGTTGATCAGCAATGGCTCGGCCAGTTGATCACCGACTTTCTGCCGTGGGTTCAACGACGCGTACGGGCTCTGGAACACCATCTGCACGTCTTTGCGTAACTGCTTGCGCTGAGCCTTGTCGGCACCGGCAACTTCCTGGCCGGCGATTTTCAAGGAACCGGAGGACGGCTCTTCGATCAGTGTCAGGGCGCGGGCCAGGGTGGATTTGCCGCAGCCCGATTCGCCTACGACGGCGAGGGTCTTGCCGGCTTCCAGTTCGAACGACACACCGTTCAGGGCGCGCACGGTCGCATGGCCCTTGAACAGGCCACGGGACACTTCGTAGTGACGGGTCAGGTCGCGGGCGGTAAGTACGACGGCCATTACGCCACCTCCTGATTCAGCGGGTAGAAGCAGCGGGCGAGGCTGTTGCTTTTCGGGTCAAGGCCTGGACGTTGTGCGCGGCAGCTTTCTTGCACATACGGGCAGCGCGGCGACAGCAGGCAACCCTGCGGACGGTCATAGCGACCGGGAACGATGCCCGGCAACGTGGCCAGGCGGGTGGCGCCGAGGCTGTGTTCCGGAATCGCCTTGAGCAGGGCTTCGCTGTAAGGGTGTGCCGGAATGTCGAATAGTTGAGGCACTTGTCCCACTTCTACCGCTTGGCCGGCGTACATCACGCACACACGCTGAGCGGTTTCGGCCACCACTGCGAGGTCGTGCGTGATCAGCACCAGGCCCATGTTCTGCTCTTTCTGCAACGCCAGCAGCAGGTCCATGATCTGCGCCTGAATCGTCACGTCCAATGCGGTGGTCGGTTCGTCGGCGATCAACAGTTTCGGTTCGCCGGCAATCGCCATGGCAATTGCAACACGCTGGCTCATACCGCCGGAAAGCTGATGCGGGTAAGCGTCCATACGGCTGGCTGCGCCCGGGATTTCCACTTTTTCCAGCAGTTCGATGGCGCGTGCGCGGGCCTGTTTGCCCGACATTTTCAGGTGCAGGCGCAGCACTTCTTCAATCTGGAAGCCGACGGTGTAGCTCGGGTTCAGCGCGGTCATCGGGTCCTGGAAGACCATGGCCAGGTCTTTGCCGACGATTTGCCGACGCTGACGGTTGCTGAGCTTGAGCATGTTCTTGCCGTCGAAATTCAGCGCGTCAGCGGTGACGATCCCCGGATGTTCGATCAGGCCCATCAGCGCCATCATGGTCACGGACTTGCCGGAACCCGACTCGCCAACGATGGCCAGGACTTCGCCCTTGTCCACGGTAATGTCGAGGCCATCGACCACCGGTACGGCGTTCTTGTCGCCAAAGCGAACGTTGAGATTCTTGATTTCTAACAGTGACATTTGAATCTCCTC